>NZ_VFOM01000001.1:917356-1223141 GCF_006716125.1 Homoserinimonas aerilata
CTCGTACATCTCTGGCCTTGTGAGCATCCGGTTGCCCGTGAGCGCGCCGAGAACGGCGTCACGAGCCACCGCGAACTCGCGCGGGCCGAGCCCGGCCGCCGCATGGGTGGTGCTCGCCGAGCGCAGGAGGCGCTCGGTCGTGAGCGACTGGATCCAGCCGAGATCCTCGGGAGCGGTCAGGTGCAGGGTGCCGCGCATGGGCCAGGAACGCACGATACTGCCGTCGGTGAGGGCCTGCAGGACATGCGCAGCTGTGCCGCCCGGCAGCCGGAGTGCGACGGCCCAGACCGACGCGGGAAAGTCCTGGGCCTGCATCGCGAGCATCCGTCTGACGACGTCTGCGGGCCGGGAGATCGCGGCAGACGGGCGTGCCGCCACAAGCTGCGCGGTGAGGCGGAGCCGTGCCAGCCGCGTGCGCTCCTTCATCGTCAGCGAGGCATCCGTCATTCCCTCAGTATGCCGCCCGCCTCCGACATCCCGACTGGCTCAGGATGCCTTCGCGACGGCCCTCTCAATCGCGCCGGCCGCACGCACGAGCGCGAGATGCGACAGCGCCTGCGGAGTGTTGCCGACCTGTCGTTGCTCGTCGACGTCGTACTCCTCCGAGAGCAGACCGACATCGTTGCAGAAACCGACAAGCCGATCCATGAGCGATGTGGCGTCATCGATCCTGCCTGAGCACGCGTACTGCTCGACCAGCCAGAACGAACAGGCAAGGAACGGATGCTCGCCGGGCGGCAGACCGTCGACGTTCTCCTCCGTGCGGTACCGCAGCAGCAGGCCGTCGCGCAGCAGGGTGCGCTCCATCTCGGCGACGGTGCCCAGCATCCGCGGGTCGTCGTAGTCGAGGTAGCCGACATGGCTCAGCTGCAGAAGGGATGCGTCCACGCCCGCTCCGCCATAGAACTGCGTGTAGGCGCCGAGGTCGCTGTCGAAGCCCTCGGTCTCGATCTCCTCGGCGATGCGATCACGCAGTCGCTCCCAGTGATCATCGGGGCCGGGCAGGCCGTGCACTCGAACGCCTTCGATCGCGCAGTCGAGGGCCGCCCAGAGCATCACGCGCGAGTGCGTGAAATGGCGCAGCGGGCCGCGGATCTCCCAGATGCCGTTGTCCGGCCTCTGCCAGTTGTCCTCGACGTAGCTCATGATGGCCCGCTGGAGCGGCCACGAGAACCGCCCCTCCTCGATGCCGGCCTCTCGTGCGCGGCGGAGGGCGATCATCACCTCGCCGAAGACATCACCCTGGTACTGCGTGAACGCCGCGTTGCCCTGACGCACGGGGGCGGCGCCCTCATAGCCGGGCAGGCTGTCGATCGTGCGCTCCGTGAGTTCGCGTTCGCCCGCGATTCCGTACATGATCTGGATGTCCGCGGGGTCTCCCGCGATCGCTCTCAGCAGCCAGCCGCGCCAGTGTTCGACCTCGTCTGTGAAGCCGCGCTGCACGAGCGCCTCGACCGCGAGTGAGGCGTCTCGCAGCCACACGAAGCGGTAGTCCCAGTTGCGCACCCCGCCCCACTGCTCGGGGAGGCTCGTCGTTGCCGCGGCGACGACACCGCCCGTGTCCTCGTGTGTGAGCGCCCGCAGCACGAGGAGCGATCGCTGCACGGCGTCGGCATAGGCGCCCCCGACGTCGACAGCGGATGCCCATTTCGTCCACCAGTCGATCGTGTTGCGGAGGCTCTTCTCGACCTCGAGCGGCGGCGGCACTTCGCGATGAGACGGGTACCAGTGCAGCGTCAGGTCGGCTGTCTCGCCTTCGGCGACCGTGAAGTTGCAGGCGTGCATGTGATCGGATGCGGTGAGTCTCGGCCCGCGCACGACGACGGCGTCGGGGCCGGCGACCGCGATCAGGGCGTTTCCCTGTTTCTCCGGCCTCTGGCGGATCCAGGGCACGGCGTCGGCGTAGCCGAAACGGATGCGCAGCTCCTGACGCATCTCGACCGTGCCGCTCAGGCCCGTCACGCGGCGTACGACGTCTGCGCGCCTGTCGCCGTGCGGCATGAACTCGGTGACCTCGACCTCACCTGTTGCGGTGCGCCAGCGGGTGACGAGCACGAAGGTGTTCTCGATGTAACGACGTGAACTCTCGATGACGTCGCCGACCGGGGCGAGCATCCATCGGCCGTGGTCCTCGGTGCCGAGGAGCGCCCCGAACATCGACGGGGAGTCGAATCGCGGAAAGCAGAGCCAGTCGATGCCGCCGTCGCTTCCGATCAGTGCCGCTGTGTGGCAGTCGCTGATCAATGCATAGTCTTCGATCTTCCTAGCCATCGTCCAATGTTTGCACGTAGCGTGAAGCGATGACTGTGAAGATCGATGTTCTGGTTGTCCTGGGTGCCGGTGGCGACCTGACGAGCCGCCTTCTCCTTCCGGGGTTGGGGCAGCTGCTTGCTTCGGGTCAGGCCGATGGTCTGACGCTGATCGGGGTGGGGCAGGATGCGCTGTCGGATGACGAATGGCGGGAGCGCGTCACACGGTCGTTCGAGAGCGGCGCCGCCGAGGGTGCCGAGCCTTCCCGGGTGGCCGCACAAACGGCCTGGCTCACGGCGGATGTGACGGATGCCGAGGGGCTGAGAAGCGTGATCGCCGCGGTTGATGGCACCCCCGCGTTCTATTTCGCGCTGCCTCCCGCGGTCGCCGTCGCGGTGGTGAAGACGATGGCGGAGATCGGGGTTCCTGAGGGCACAGTGCTCGCGCTCGAGAAGCCGTTCGGAACAGATCTTGCGAGTGCCCAGGCGTTCAACGCCCTACTGGCGAGGGTGGTGCCGGAGAACAGCGTGCACAGGGTCGATCACTTTCTTGGCAAGTCGACGGTGCTCAATCTGATCGGTCTGCGTTTCGCGAACCGCTTCTTCGAGCAGTCGTGGAACAGGGATGCCATCGAGCGCGTCGACATCGTCTTCGACGAGAACCTCGCCCTTGAGGGCCGGGCCGGATACTACGATCATGCCGGTGCGCTGGTGGACATGATCCAGAGCCATCTGCTGCAGGTGCTGGCCCTCGTCGCGATGGAGCCGCCGTCGACGCTCGACCCCGACGATCTGAGGGGCTCGATCGCGCAGGTGCTGCGCGCGGTCCGGCCGCAGGATGATGACCCTCGCCGATCGAGCAGGCGCGCCAGGTACACGCCGGGCACGATCGGCGGCCGACGCCTGCCCTCCTACGCCGATGAGAAGGGCGTCGATCCGGAGAACGGCACCGAGACCCTGGCGGAGATGACGGTCACCGTCGACAACTGGCGGTGGGCCGGCGTGCCGTTCACCCTGCGTTCCGGCAAGGCCCTCGCCGATCGCCGCAAGGAGATCGTGGTGACGTTTCGTGAGGTGCCTCACCTGCCGGAGGGGCTGTCGGGGCGGGTGGGCCCGAGTCGACTGCGCCTTGTGCTCGGCCCCGATCGGATCGAGTTCGACGTCGCGATGAACGGGGAGGACGATCCCTTCCAACTGGATCAGGTCACGCTGTCCGCCGAATTCGGCGCGGGGCGGTTGGGCCCCTATGGCGAGGTCCTGTCCGGCATCCTGTCGAGCGATCCGACGTTGTCGCTGCGCGCCGATGTCGTCGAGCAGTGTTGGCGGATCGTCGAGCCTGTTCTCGCAGTCTGGAGGAACGGCGATGTGCCGCTCGAGGAGTACCCGGCCGGCTCGGCAGGCCCGGCCGCATGGTCCGCCGTGCCTCCGAAGGCCTAGCCCTCCGAAGGCCTAGTCCTCCGGGTCGCTCGGGTCGATGGGGGCGTGGTGGTCGCGACCGGCCACGCCGCGCTTCCAATAGCCGTCGACGGTGACCCGGGATGCGGGCAGGCCGAGTTCGCGACGCAGGTAGCGGCGGATGGCGACCAGGCCGCCGGTCTCGCCGGCCACCCAGATGTAGGTGCCGTCGTCGATGGCTCCGGAGTCTCCCATGCCGCGGATGGCGCGCTCGAGCGCTCCATCGCCCTTGGAGAGCCAGATCACCTGTGCGCGCTGAACGACCTCGGGGTCGAGGTAGACGGCATCGGAGTCGTGGTCGAGCTCGATGAAGGCCGAGATCTCCACGTTCTCCGGCAGCATGGCGATCCAGCGTGCGACGGCGGGCAGCGCGCTCTCATCCGCACCGAGGAGAACCTTCGTCATGCCGGTGGGCGCTGGCCGCGAGCCGCGCGGGCCCGCGACGACGAGGGCGTCGCCCACCTTCGCCTTTGACGCCCATGCGGTGGCCGGGGCGGTGTCGCCGTGCACGACGAAGTCGAGTTCGAGGCTCGCGGGGGAGTCGGCTGTGGCAGGCCGGAAGCTTCGCGGCGTGTAGTCGCGCGAGATGACGGTTCCCTCGCTGGGGCGCGCTGGGCCATCCGGCGTCATGACGGGCACGGCCAGCTCGCCGCTCGCGGGGTCGGGAAAGAACACCTTCACATGGTCGGCGGGGCCGGTGCTCGCGAAGCCGTCGAGGTCGGCGCCTTCGAGGGTCACTCGCACGAAGGAGATGCCGATCTGTCGCACCGAGGTGACGGTCAGATGGCGGATCGCGAAGGGATGGCGCTCAACAGGGCCATGTTCGATGGGGCTGTGCTCGACCACGGGTGTTGCTTCGATCATTACTGCTCCAAGATGCGGGCGGACGGGGATGGCCCGGCCATCCACGCTAGCGCATGGTCTGGAGATGCGGCCGGCCCGAAGCGGGGGCGCTCAGCGCCTCGTGTCGCCGAGCAGCTGCTCGGCGAGGCCCGCGCCGGTCGGGGCGTAGTACCAGGGAACGGCCGTTGCAGCGCTGCGCTCCTCGTCGCTCTTGCGCCCGCCCGCGAGAACCGCCTCGCCTGTGGACAGCTGTCGGATGGCGACGGCCTGCACCCGCCCGGGGTGCTCCTCCGCGAAGGCGCTGTAGATCTCCTCGTCGTGCTGGCCGTCGTCGCCGACGAGCAGCCACCGCAGATCAGGGAACTCGGCGTCCAGTCGGCGGAGGGTCTCCTCCTTGTGTGCCCGGCCGCTGCGGAACCACCGGTCATGGGTGGGCCCCCAGTCGGTGAGCAGCAGCGGGCCGCTGGGGTAGAGGTGTCGGCGCAGAAAGCGGTTGAGCGTGGGGGCGACATTCCAGGCGCCTGTCGAGAGGTAGAAGCAGGGAGCCCCCGGATGATCCTGCAGCAGACGTTCGTAGAGCACGGCCATTCCGGGAACGGGGCGTCGTGCGTGCTCGTCGAGCACGAAGGTGTTCCACGCTGCGAGCAGGGGGCGGGGGAGTGCTGTGACCATGACGGTGTCGTCGACGTCGGAGACGAGCCCGAATCGCGCTGCGGGGTCGACGACGAACACGGGCGCCTCGACCTCCTCGGAGTCTTCGGTGCGAATGCCGATGCTGTGCCAGCCGGGGGTGAGCGAACAGTCGATGACGGTGTCGACGACGCCGCCGCGGTCAGCGGTGACCCTGTGTTCGATCCCGTTGACGGTGATGATGACGGATGCGTCATTGAGGGGAACGCTCGTGAAGCTGCGCCAGCCCCGGATCTTCTTGTACCGTGTGCCGGTTCCCGGCTTCGACAGCAGCACCCGACACAGGACCCTGACCCAGCCGGGGGAACCGTAGCCGGTGTAGGGGATGATCGTGGCGGTGTGACCGCGACGGCGGGCCGACTTCTCTCGCACGTCGTGGAACCAGTCCTCGATCCGCGAGGCGAGGTGCGGACTGGTCCCCGGGATGCGAGCGGTCGCTTCTGGGGACGCTGCCATGCTCCCAGTCTGGCATGGAGTGACGACTTCGCTGTGCCCGCATCCGGGGTGTGTGAATCGTGCTGCAAGCAGACGCTTTCGTCTGCTTTTGTCGTGTTTTTCTGGCAATCCGCCGAGACATTCTCGTGCATCGGATGGTTCGCGCCCCCGCAATGGGGGCGCGCTATACACTTCCAGACAGAGACATTTGAGGAGAAATCTTTGCCGCACCGCAACCGGGACGAATCAGTGCCTGGAACCCTCGCAAATCTGCGAAACGAGCCGGTTCAGGCCCGCAGTACAGCGCGCCTCACCCGCCTTCTTGACTCCGCCGCGGAGGTGATTGAGGAGATCGGCTATGAGCGTCTGACGACGGCCATGGTCGCTGAACGCGCCGGCGCATCCATCGGAACCGTCTACCGCTATTTCCCCGACCGCATTGCGGTGCTCCAGAGCCTGAGTGCACGTTTCGTCGGTGAATACATCGATGAGGTGGGCGCGGCACTTCAGAACCCCAAGCTCTCAGGCTGGGCGGATGCCGTCGACGCCGTCATCGACGTCTCGGTGGCCTCCTTCCGCTCCAAGCCGGGCTTCCGCTCCATCCGCTTCGGCGACGTCATCGACGTCCGCCCGGTCGAGGGTGGCACGCAGTCTGCTGTCGTTGCAGAGCACATCGCGGATGTCCTCTCAGAACGCTTCGGTCTCGAAGGTGGCAAGCAGTTGGCGTTCCGCGTCGAGGTCGGTCTTCAGGTCATCGACTCGCTGCTGGGTCGCGCCTTCCTGCTGCGCACCAAGGGTGACGAGGCGATCATCGCTGAGGCCCGCGCGATCGTGCGGCAGTACTTCGCTGGGTTCTACGGGGACGCCGCGTAGGCAGGCAGTCTCAGTTCTGAACCGGATGCATCCGGCTCAGTCGTCGTCGGCGTCGCCGTCCTGGCGTTCCATGTGACGGGCCTCAAGCCGCCCGAGCAGCCACTTCGCCAGTGCGACGAGGATGAGGAAGGCCACGATGATGGCGACGAACACGGCACCCGCCCAGTGCAGCTGGCTGGAGAGCTCGCGGTAGGAGCCGGCGGCGAGCCATCCGACCCCTACATAGCTTGCAGCCCAGATGGTGCAGGCCGGGATGGTCCAGCTCATGAAGGTGCGGTACCGCATCGTGCTCATCCCTGCGGTGAGGGGCACGAGTGAGTGCAGCACGGGCAGAAAGCGCGAGATGAACACCGCGATGCCTGCGCGCCTGTCGGTGTAGCGCTGCGCGACGCGCCACTGCCGTTCGCCGATCCTCTGGCCGAGACGGCTGGAACGGATGCGAGGCCCGAAGAGCCTGCCGAGCAGAAAGCCGATGCTCTCGCCGGCGAGCGAGCCGACGATCACGGTGAGCACGAGCGCGACGTATTCGACCACATTGGCGACCGCTGTCGACGCCACGATCACGATCGTGTCGCCGGGAACGACGAGGCCCACGAGCACGGAGGTCTCGAGCAGCATCCCCACGCCTGCGAGGGCGGTGCGCAGAACGGGGTCGACCGATTGGACCAGGTCGAGGATCCACGTGAGTATCTCGTTCATCAGCTCAATTATTCACGGGCGGGCTGCCCTCGATGCTGGCAGTGTGCCGCCTGTTCCTCGCCACGGGCCGCCGAAGCGAATCGAGGCGGGCTCGCCACTCGCGCAGCCGGCCGGGTTCCTCGGCAGGCGACGGGCCGTCGATCCAGCGGGTGACGATGCGCAGGCCGTGCAGAGCATTGGCCGCCCAGATCTCGAGCCCGTCGAGTTCGGCCGGCGTCGTCTTCTCCCAGGACAGGTCGATGCCGAGGGCCGTCGCCATGGCTGCGACGGATCGCACTGTGACGCTGTCGACCCGTTCGAGCTCCTGGTCGGGCAGGCAGAGGATCTCCCCGCGCCACCACAGCAGCGCCGTGCTGGCACCCTCGATGACGTGACCGTCGTTGTCGAGCAGCACCACATCGTCGGCGCCGGATGCTGAGGCCTCGCGACGGATGCTCTCCAAGTTCTCGAGCGACGGGCCTTTGACGCCCGGCTCGATACGGGGCTCGGGGCCGCTGTGGCTGGCGAGGGTCAGCTGCAGTCCGCGCTCCGGCGCTGGACGGTCTCTGAAGAGCAGGAGCGGCGCATCCTGCCGTGTCACGAGATCGACACGGGGAAATCGCTCGCCCGTGTCGGGGAGGCGGTCGATGACGGCGTCCCAGAACCCTGAGGGGTCGACCCGCGTGTGTCCGGTCCTCGCGGCAGCGCGCTCGACCGCGTCGAAGAAACGCATCCTGTGCAGTTCCAGGGCGAGCACGCGCCCCTCGCTGACGAGCCACGAGTCGGCGGCTTCGATCCGCGCGCCCGCCACGTCCTCCAGGCCGAGCGCGCGCAGCTCGCCGTCGACCCATCCGTGCAGGGTGCTCTCACTCATAGACTCAGCGTATGCGTCGCCGGGTGCTCGAGTCTGACTGGGTGCCATGGATCGACCCCGCGAAGGCCTACAGCGCGCTGTTCGCGCGGCGCGAGAACTCCTTCTGGCTCGACAGCGGAACGGATGCCGTCTCGGGCATGAGTGCCATGGGGGCGTCGGATGTCGTTCTCATCGATGGCCCGGGGCATCCGATTCTCGACGCACTCGATCGAGGGCTGGCGGATGCCGCAGGCGTCGATGCCGGAGAGGGCGAGGGTTTTCGTCTCGGCTGGGTCGGCTGGCTCGGCTACGAACTGCGCGAGACGACGATGGGGGAGCCCGTCGCTCGGGGTGCGGGCCAGCCTCGGGCCACCATGATGTTCGTCGATCGCGCCCTCGTGTTCGACCACCGTGGGAGCCGGATGCGGCTGCTGGCGCTGGGCGAGTCGTGGAACGGCGAGCTGGCCGAGTGGCGCGACGAGGTCATCGCTGTGCTGCGGGAGACCTCATGCGGCGAGGCAGACGCGGAGCCGCGCCCGGCATCCGGGGCACTTGCCTCTCGAAGCGCGCGCTGGCGATACTCCGACGCCGAATACCTCACCATGATCGCGCAGTGCCAGGATGCGATCCGGGCGGGAGACGCCTACCAGCTCTGCCTCACCAACGAGGCCTCGCTCGACGTCGAGGTGGAGCCACTCGAGGCCTATCTGCGGCTGCGCGCGGCCAGCCCGGCCCACCACGGAGGGCTTCTGCGCTTCGGCGCGGAGTCGCTGCTGAGCGCATCGCCGGAGCAGTTCCTCGAGGTGCGGCCCGGCGGCGTCGTGACGACCCGGCCGATCAAGGGCACTCGGAGGAGGGGAGCCGATCAGGAGGAAGACGCGCGGCTGCGCGAGGAGCTCCTCGCGAGCGACAAGGAGCGCGCCGAGAACCTCATGATCGTCGACCTCATGCGCAACGACCTGTCGACGGTGTGCGTCACCGGAACGGTTCGGGTGTCGTCGCTGCTCGCCGTCGAGTCGTACCCCCAGGTGCATCAGCTCGTGAGTACCGTCACGGGGCACCTGCGGCCCGGCCTGACCGCGATCGACGCGGTTCGGGCCTGCTTTCCGGCCGGGTCCATGACCGGTGCGCCCAAGCGCAGCGCCACGCGCATCCTCGATCGGCTGGAGGGCCGCGCGCGCGGTGTGTACTCGGGTGCCTTCGGCCATTTCGGGCTCGACGGGCGCGCCGACCTGGCCATGGTCATCCGCAGTATCGTGGTGGATGCGAGGGGTGCGACGATCGGCGCCGGCGGCGGTATCACCGCGCTGTCGGTGCCGCAGGAGGAGCTTGAGGAGGTTCGGATCAAGGCGGCCGCCCTCATGGCGGTGCTCGGGGCATCCGTTCGCTAATCTGGAAGGTACGTCGGTCCGGTGGCACAGCGTGCCGGAACGAGGCCCTCGGCCGTGACGGACGACGACAGCATCGACTTCTGCAACGAATAGAGAATCCTGTGGCATCAGCCCCTTCAGACAACTCGCGGTCCGACGAGCACGACGACTACGACTTCGCGTCGATGCAGGAGAAGTGGCAGGCGAGCTGGGACGAGCTGAAGCCGTTCAGCACCGCAACCGCCGACGACACCCGCCCACGCAAGTACGTGCTCGACATGTTCCCGTACCCCTCGGGCGACCTGCACATGGGGCACGCGGAGGCGTACGCGCTCGGCGACGTCATCGCCCGCTACTGGCGCCAGCAGGGATTCAACGTTCTGCACCCCATCGGGTGGGACTCTTTCGGCCTCCCCGCCGAGAACGCGGCCATCAAGCGCGGCATCGACCCTCGCGCCTGGACGTACGAGAACATCGAGCAGCAGAAGCGCAGCATGAAGCTGTATGCGGCATCCTTCGACTGGGATCGCGTGCTGCACACGAGTGACCCCGAGTACTACAAGTGGAACCAGTGGCTGTTCCTCAAGATGTATGAGAAGGGCCTCGCCTACCGCAAGGCATCCTGGGTCAACTGGTGCCCCAACGACCAGACGGTGCTCGCCAATGAGCAGGTCGTCGACGGGGTGTGCGAGCGCTGTGGCGCCACAGCGGAGAAGAAGAAGCTCACGCAGTGGTACTTCAAGATCACCGACTACGCCGACCGCCTGCTCGACGACCTGAACCAGCTGGAGGGCAGCTGGCCGTCCAAGGTCATCGCCATGCAGCGCAACTGGATCGGGCGCTCCATCGGAGCCGAGGTCGACTTCGAGGTCGAAGGCCGTGAGGAGAAGGTTGCGGTCTTCACGACCCGCCCCGACACGCTGTACGGCGCGACGTTCATGGTCGTCGCCCCCGACTCCGATCTCGCCGCCGAACTGGTTGCGGGGTCCTCCGACGCGGTGAAGCAGGAGTTCGCCTCCTATCTCACCGCGGTGCAGAAGACGAGTGAGATCGATCGTCAGGATGCGGCCCGGGAGAAGACGGGCGTGTTTCTCGACCGTTTCGCGGTCAACCCCGTCAACGGTGAGCGGCTGCCGATCTGGGCTGCCGACTACGTGCTCTCCGACTACGGAACGGGCGCCATCATGGCCGTCCCGGCGCACGACCAGCGCGACCTCGACTTCGCGCTCAAGTTCGGCCTTCCCGTGCGCGTCGTCGTCGACACGAACGCCGCCGTCACGGGTGCCATCCCGGTCATCGAGACCGACGAGAACGGCGACCCGGTTCTGCCGGAGCTGCCGTCGCTCGACCCCGCCGTGACAGGCGAGGCGCTGGGCGGGGAGGGGCGGATGATGAACTCCGGCCCCCTCGACGGGCTCAGCAAGGCGAACGCCATCAAGCGGGTGACGGCCCAGCTCGAGGAGGCCGGCACCGGCCGCTCGGCCCGCAACTACCGGCTGCGCGACTGGCTGATCTCCCGCCAGCGCTACTGGGGGACCCCCATCCCGATCATCCACGCCGAGGACGGGAGCATGGTGCCGGTGCCCGAGGACCAGCTGCCGGTCACTCTGCCGCCGAGCGAGGGCCTCGACCTCAAGCCGAAGGGTTCGTCGCCGCTCGGAGCAGCAGAGGACTGGGTGAACGTGCCGAACCCGGTTGACGGCTCGCCCGCACGCCGCGACCCCGACACGATGGACACGTTCGTCGACAGCTCGTGGTACTTTCTGCGCTTCCTGAACCCGCACGATGACACGCAGGCCTTCGACCCGAAGGAGGCGGAGAAGTGGGCCCCCGTCGACCAGTACGTCGGCGGCGTGACCCACGCCATCCTGCACCTGCTCTACGCGCGCTTCATCACGAAGGTGCTGTACGACCTGGGCTATGTGAGCTTCACCGAGCCGTTCAGCGCTCTGCTCAACCAGGGCATGGTGCTCATGGACGGCTCGGCGATGAGCAAGTCGAAGGGCAACATCGTGCAGCTCAGCGAGCAGCTGGCACTGCACGGCGTCGACGCAGTTCGCCTGACGATGGCCTTTGCCGGCCCGCCCGAGGACGACATCGACTGGGCTGACGTCTCCCCGCATGCCTCGGCGAAGTTCCTCGCCAGGGCGTGGCGGCTCGCGAGCGATGTCACGAGTGCGCCCGATGTGCTCTGGAAGACCGGTGATGTGGGGCTCCGTCGGGTCACGCATCGCTTCCTGGCGGATGCCCCGAAGCTGATCGAGTCGTTCAAGTTCAATGTCGTGGTCGCCCGCCTCATGGAGCTCGTGAATGCGACCCGCAAGGCGATCGATGGCGCGCCGGGAGGTTCGGATGCGGCGGTGCGGGAGGCGACCGAGACGGTTGCCCTCGGCCTCAGCCTGTTCGCCCCGTACACGGCGGAGGACATGTGGGAGCGCCTCGGCCACCCCGCACCGGTCGCCCTCGCCGGCTGGCGCAAGGCCGACCCCGTGCTGCTCGTGGAGCAGTCGGTGACGGCCGTCGTGCAGGTCGACGGCAAGGTGCGCGACAAGCTCGAGGTGAGCCCGACGATCGATCCTGCGGAGCTGGAGCGGCTCGCTCTCGCGACCGCCGGCGCGATCCGTTCCATCGCCGGCCGCGAGGTCGTCAATGTGATCGTGCGGGCCCCCAAGATCGTGAGCATCAGCACGCGCGGTTAGTCTCGCTGCTCGCGGGCTTCTCCTCACCATCCGGCGTCGGCTGGGCTTGTCCACCGGGTTGGCCCGGTCGGCCGGATGCGAGGTCACAGCACGCTTAACGTGGCGGCATGGCATCGCACGGTCACAGGGCCCAGGGTCCGCTCGTCGACGCCGCGGAGCCGGCCGACCGTATCGTCGAGGGCCCACGAGGCTCCGGCCCGGGTGTGCGCCTGCGCATGCGGGTGGGTGCCGCGGTAGTGCTCGTTTTGCTCGGCCTTGGAGTCGCCGTGCTGGTGAGTGCGCTGGGCTCCTCGGGCTCGGTGACGGCGATCGGTGCCTCTGCTGCGCCGGATGATCCCGGCACCGTCGGGGTGGATGCTCCGACGGCGACGATCTACGTTCACCTTCTGGGCGCGGTGAAGCGGCCGGGCCTCTACCAACTGCGCGAGGGCGCTCGGGCGGTCGACGCCGTCGCGGCGGCGGGAGGCTTCACCGAGGAGGCTGATCGCGCGCAGCTCAATCTGGCGCGCTTCGTCAGCGATGGCGAGCAGATCCATGTGCCGCAGCTGGGCGAGGTGCCGGCGGCGGCGCCGGGCGCGCAGCCGGGGGTGGGCGGTGACGGCCGCGTGAATCTGAACACGGCGGATGCCGCAGCTCTGGAGACCCTGCCCCGGGTCGGGCCGGCGATGGCGGCCCGCATCATCGACTGGCGGGAGACGAACGGCCGCTTTGCGACGGTCGAGGATCTGCAGGCGGTGTCCGGGGTGGGGGAGAAGACCTTCGCGGCGTTGAAGGATCTGGTGACGGTGTGACGGCGGAGCCGATGGCCCCATCTTCGTCGCGCCTCGATCTGCGGTTGGCGCTGCCCGCTGTCGTCGGCTGGGTTGCCGTGGCTGTTCTCATCGGCAACCCTCCCGGCGCGGCGCTCGGGGGAGCGGTCGGGGGCGCGGTGGCCGTACTGGCGGCGGGGGCCGTGCTTCTCCTGCGGGCCCGTGGCGGGCTGCGGCGGGTGCTGGCCCTGCTCGCGGTCTGCGCGATGGCGGCATCCGTTCTTCTTCTCGGCGCGATGGCGAGGGCGGATGCCCGGCAACCTGCGGTGATGCTGCAGGCCGCGCAGGAGGGCCGCTTCGTGTCCATCGAGGCGACGCTCACGCAGACCGTTCATGACGGCGGTGAGCGGTTCGCGGCGACGGCCGACTCTGTGCAGCTGGAGGGGAAGACCCTTGCGGTCTCCGTGCCGATCGTCGTGTTCGCCTCGATCGACCGGCCCTCGGCGATCATCGGTGCCACAGTGCAACTCTCCGGCACCCTGACGGCGAACGAGCCCGGCGACGCCGCCGCCTTCCTGGTGTTCTCGCGTGGCACGGCGAGCGTGCTCGGCGAACCGGGCGGGGTGCTCGGTGCTGCGGCCGCGTTGCGCTCCGGCTTCCTCGACCTCGCGCAGTCGCTTCCCGGTCTCGGCGGAGGTCTTCTTCCAGGCCTCGCGATCGGAGACACCGCGGCCGTCTCCTCAGAACTCGACGCGGCAATGAAGGCCAGTTCACTCAGCCACCTGACGGCGGTCTCCGGTGCCAACTGCGCGGTGGTCGTCGGGCTGGTGCTCGTGCTGGGCGGCATGCTCCGGATGCCGATCGCGGCCCGGATCGTCGCATCCGTCGTCGTCCTGGCCGGTTTTGTGGTGCTCGTCACCCCCGAGCCGAGCGTGCTGAGAGCCGCCGTCATGGCGGTGTCGGTGCTGTTCGCCCGGCTGGGCGGGCGTGGGGCGGGCGGGGTGCCTGTGCTTTCCCTCGCCGTGCTCGTGCTGCTCGCCATCGACCCATGGCTGGCGCGTTCCTTCGGCTTCGTGCTCTCCGTGCTCGCCACGGCAGGACTGCTCGTGCTGGCCGGCCCGCTGGCGCGATTCCTGTCGGCGTGGATGCCGTCTCCTGTCGCTCTCCTGATCGGGGTTCCGCTGGCCGCCCAGCTGGCCTGCCAGCCCATCATCATCCTGCTCTCACCGACGATCCCGCTGTACGGCGTGGTCGCGAACATCCTCGCGGGGCCGGCCGCACCGGTTGCGACGGTGCTGGGGCTCGTGGCCTGCCTCATCGCGCCGCTGTGGGCGGGCTTCGCCCAGCTTGTGGCGTGGGTGGCGTGGTTCCCGTCGAGCTGGATCGCGGCGGTCGCGATGTTCTTCGCGGGGCTGCCCGGCAGCGGATTGCCATGGGCCGAGGGTGCTGCAGGGGCGGTGCTCGCCGCGATCGTCACCATCTCGGCGGTGCTGGGCGTGCTCGCCTCGCCCGGTCGCATCCGCACAGGCTCAGGCGTGTTGGTTCTTGTGCTTCTGATGGCCTGGTTGGGTGCCGTCGGCGGTGAGCAGCTGCGCCGGCGGCTCGCACCGCCCGCAGACTGGCAGATCGCCGCCTGCGACATCGGGCAGGGTGACGCCGTGCTGGTGCGCAGCGCGGGCGCCATCGCGCTCGTCGACACGGGCCCCGACCCCGCACTGCTCGCCGACTGCCTCGACCGTCTGGGTGTCGCGCGCATCGACCTGCTCGTGCTCACCCATTTCGATCTCGATCATGTCGGCGGCACCTCAGCGGTTCTGGGCCGGGTGGGCGCGGTGCTGCATGGCCCGCCCGGCGCTGCCGATGACGATGCCGTCCTTGCGGCGCTGGAGCGGGGCGGGGCCACGATGACGCCGGCGGGCAGGGGCATGATCGGCGCGCTGGGCGAACTGCGCTGGCGGGTGCTGTGGCCGGCCGAGCGGCCGTCGGGTTTCGAGCCGGGCAACGATCTGAGTGTCGTCCTGTCGTTCTCCGGCGTCGGGCGGTGCGATGCCGGATGCCTCAGCTCGGTGTTCCTCGGAGACCTCGGCGAGCAGGCGCAGGCCCGGATGCTCGCAGCGGGCCGCGCGCAGGTCGCCGCACTCGGTTCCGTCGACGTCGTGAAGGTGTCGCATCACGGATCGGGCGACCAGAGCGCCCGCCTGTACGAGGCGCTGTCGGCGCGGGTCGCGGTCATCGGGGTCGGCGCGGAAAACAGCTACGGGCATCCGAATGCTTCCATTCTGGACGTGCTCGAGGGCACAGGCGCGGAGGTCACCCGCTCCGACACCGACGGGCTCGTGCTGCTGTCGTCGGACGGCACCGGAGGCATCCGCGTCTGGCGGGAGCGCCTGCCGGAGCCGACGGTCGGGGGAGGCGAATAGGCTTGTGGGCGCGGCCCGGCGCCGCGCAGTCACCAGCGTGAAGAACCGAAGGAGTCCCGTGGCAGCCAGGCCAGCAGGCAGGTCCGCGAGCGGACGATCCGGAGCGTCGAAGGCGGCCGCCGCGATTCCGCAGCTGGGCTGGTCGCAGATCCGCCCCGCCCCTGTCGTGCTCGTCTCGGGCACGGAGGGCTTCCTGGCCGACCGGGCGATCCGGATGCTGCGCGACATGCTCCGCCTCGAGGACCCCAGCCTCGAGGTGAGCGACCTCGAGGCCGACGGTTACGCCCCCGGGCAGCTGCTCACGGTGGCCAGCCCGTCGCTGTTCGGCGAGCCGCGGATGATCCGCACGGTCGCCGTCGAGAAGTGTACGGATGCGTTCATCACCGAGACGCTCGCCTATCTTGAGAATCCGGCCGAGGGCACTTATCTGGTGCTCCGTCATGCGGGCGGGGTGCGCGGCAAGAAGCTGCTCGACGCCATCAGGGGAGGGCTCGGCGGTGGAATCGAGGTCGTCTGCACCGAGCTGAAGAAGGAGTCCGACAAGGTCGACTTCGCCCGCGCCGAGTTCGCTGCTGCCGGCCGACGGGTGAGCCCCGGCGCCATCCGTGCGCTCGTCGCCGCGTTCTCCGATGATGTCGCCGAACTCGCATCCGCCTGCCAGCAGTTGGTGTCGGATGCGGCGGCGGAGATCACCGAGGCGACCGTCGAGAAATATTATTCGGGCCGCGTCGAGACGACGGCGTTCGCGGTCGCCGACATCGCGATCGCGGGCCGGCAGGGCGACGCCCTTGTCATGCTGCGGCACGCACTGGCTTCCGGTGCAGACCCTGTTCCGATCGTCGCCGCGTTCGCGAGCAAGTTGCGCACGATGGCGAAGGTTTCGGGCGCGCGGGGCGGTTCGGGTCAGCTGGCCGGCCAGCTCGGTCTGGCGCCGTGGCAGGTGGATCGCGCCAAGCGTGACCTGCAGGGCTGGACAGATTCGGGTCTCGGCCGCTGCATCGAGATGCTCGCCGAGACGGATGCCGCGGTGAAGGGCGCCCAGCGCGATCCGGTTTTCGCACTCGAGCGCATGGTGGGCGTGATCGCGAGCCGAGGCGAGCAGCCCGGGGGATAGGGCCGCTGGCTCGGCACAGACACAGGCGCCGGCACAAAGCGAAGGACCCCGCCTCAGTGAGGCGGGGTCCTGTTCGTTCGGTCCGGCGTTGCTGCCGGTCGCGAGCGGGTGCTGCTACAGCGCGTTGACCTGCTTCGCGATGGACGACTTGCGGTTTGCCGCCTGGTTCTTGTGGATGACGCCCTTGCTGGCGGCCTTGTCGAGCTTCTTGGAGGCGACGAGGAGAGCGGCTGCAGCCTTCTCCTTGTTGCCCTCGGTGATGGCGGCGCGCGTTGCGCGAACTGCCGTCTTGACCTCGCTGCGGACGGCCTTGTTGCGGTCGGTCGCCTTCTTGTTGGTGAGGATGCGCTTGATCTGCGACTTGATATTTGCCACGTTGAGTAACTTTCTGTTGTTCCGGATGATGTTCGGCAGCCGTGACCGCGTCGATGTAGAGGGCATCGATTCGGCTGAGGGCTGCAATTCGCACCCGTGATCGTGGGAAATGAACGCGGTGCGCAAGCCAACAGGCAACTTTACCAGTCTTGAGGGGCATCCGACAATTCCCCGATCGTCGGCGCGCCGCGTGCGAAGCGCCCCGCCTTTGGGCGCCGATTCGGGCAGCGGCCTCAGGCATGGGAGAATCGACGGATATCATCCCCCGGGCGCGCCGCATGCGGCCTGCCACCAGAGTCTTCAGAGGAACGCGTGAGCCCCAGAGCACAGAAGGCCCTCGAGCCGGCTTCGACCGACCCCGCCTTCATTCGCAACTTCTGCATCATCGCCCATATCGACCACGGTAAGTCGACGTTGGCCGATCGCATGCTGCAGGTGACGGGTGTCGTCAGTGACCGCGATATGCGCGCCCAGTATCTCGATCGCATGGATATCGAGCGTGAGCGTGGCATCACGATCAAGAGCCAGGCGGTGCGGATGCCGTGGGCTCTGGATGCGCAGACCGGCCCGTCTCCGGCGGGCACCTACGCGTTGAACATGATCGACACCCCCGGGCACGTCGACTTCACCTATGAGGTCTCGCGCAGCCTTGCCGCCTGCGAGGGCGCCATCCTGCTTGTGGATGCGGCGCAGGGCATCGAGGCGCAGACGCTGGCGAACCTGTATCTGGCGCTCGACAACGACCTGACGATCGTTCCGGTGCTGAACAAGATCGACCTGCCTGCGGCCGACCCCGAGAAGTATGCGCGGGAGCTCGCCGATCTGATCGGCGGTTCGCCTGACGATGTGCTCCGGGTCTCCGGAAAGACGGGCGTGGGTGTTCCTGAGCTGCTTGACCGCGTCACGAGTGTCATCCCGCCGCCTGTCGGTGATGCGAGTGCGCCGCCGCGGGCCATGATCTTCGACTCGGTCTACGACAGCTACCGTGGCGTGGTCACGTATGTGCGGATGGTCGACGGCCAGCTGAATCCGCGCGAGAAGATCCAGATGATGTCGACGCGTGCGACGCATGAGATCCTCGAGATCGGTGTCAGTTCGCCTGAGCCGGTGCCCAGCAAGGGGTTAGGGGTCGGCGAGGTCGGTTATCTGATCACGGGTGTGAAGGATGTGCGCCAGTCGAAGGTGGGCGACACGGTGACGACGGCGTCGAAGCCGGCATCCGCGGCCCTTCCCGGGTACACGGAGCCTCTCCCGATGGTCTTCTCCGGCCTGTATCCGATCGATGGCAGCGACTATCCGGCGCTGCGCGATGCGCTCGACAAGCTGAAGCTTTCGGATGCTTCGCTCGTCTATGAGCCGGAGACCTCGGTTGCGTTGGGCTTCGGTTTCCGCTGCGGCTTCCTCGGCCTCCTGCATCTGGAGATCATCACGGAGCGGCTCGACCGCGAGTTCGGGCTCGACCTGATCACGACTGCGCCATCCGTCATCTATGAGGTGACGACGGAGGACCGGAAGACGGTCACCGTGACGAACCCGAGCGAGTTCCCGGTGGGCCGCATCGATTCGGTGAGCGAGCCGATCGTGAAGGCGGCGATCCTCGCGCCCAAGGACTATGTCGGCGTGATCATGGAGCTCTGCCAGGGGCGCCGCGGCACGCTCCTCGGCATGGACTATCTCGGCGAGGACAGGGTCGAGATCAAGTACACGATGCCGCTCGGCGAGATCGTGTTCGACTTCTTCGACCAGCTGAAGAGCAAGACGGCCGGCTATGCGAGCCTCGACTACGAGCCGTCGGGTCAGCAGGAGGCCGACCTGGTAAAGGTCGACATCCTGTTGCAGGGCGAGCAGGTGGATGCGTTCAGCGCGATCGTGCACCGCGAGAAGGCGTATGCCTATGGCGTGCTGATGACGGGGCGTCTGCGCGAGCTGATTCCGCGCCAGCAGTTCGAGGTGCCCATTCAGGCGGCGATCGGTGCTCGCATCATCGCTCGTGAGAGCATCCGTGCCATCCGCAAGGATGTTCTGGCCAAGTGCTACGGCGGTGACATCACCCGCAAGCGCAAGCTCCTCGAGAAGCAGAAGGAGGGCAAGAAGCGCATGAAGATGGTGGGCCGCGTCGAGGTTCCTCAGGAGGCGTTCATTGCCGCCCTCTCGGGTGATGTCGAGAAGAAGGACAAGAAGTAGTGTCGCGCCCCGCGCTCTGGAATCTTCCTGTCACCTACGCGGCGGTGGGGGCCACTCAGTCGCCCGAGACGCTGCGCTACCCGCCGGAGGGCTACCGCGTCTTCGAGAAGCGGGTGCGCATCGGCACCGGCCCCGCGCGCTGGGATTTCGCCTGGCACGCGACACTCGCGTGGGGTATCAAGGTCCGCAGCGGTTTCACGATCGAGCTGACGGAGACCCCTCCGGAGGTCACCGAGGGCAGCTACGCGCCCGTCTCCTTCGACACGGCGGGCACGCCCGTCGCCCCTGCCATCACCGGCCCGTCGACAGAGACGGTGTACGGGCCGGACGGCCTGCCCTTCGTCTCGCCCGGCGACTCGGCCTGGCTGGTGCTGCACGTCGGCCCGTTCAAGATCCATGAGCCTGTGCGCGTCGTCTACGTGATCGACGAACCGAATCGCAAGGGCTTCGCCTACGGCACCCTGCCCGGCCACCAGATCAGCGGTGAGGAGTCGTTCGTCGTCGACCTCGAAGACGACGGCTCCGTGTGGCTCACGGTCCGCACGATCTCTCGCTCTGCGACGGGGTGGGGGTGGGCGCGTCCTTTCCTCGCGATCGGGCAGCGCATCATCCGTGCCCGCTATCTGAAGGCCCTCACCGGCCCTGTCGACTGACACGATGCCCTCCGCCCTGCCCATCGCCGACCCTGCGCCCCTCGACGGCGCCCTTCCGGCATCCGTCGCCGAGGGCGCGGAGGGCCGCGACTTCGGCGTCTACCTGCATGTGCCGTTCTGCCGTGTGCGCTGCGGCTACTGCGATTTCAACACCTACACCTCAGATGAGCTTCGGGGTGCGAAGCGCAGCGACTACGCGAGCCAGGCTGTGCAGGAGGTCGCGCTGGCACGTGGCGTGATGGATGCTGCGGGCCTGCCCGAGCGGCCGGTGTCAACCGTCTTCTTCGGCGGCGGCACTCCGACGCTGCTGCCCGCATCCGATCTGGTCTCGATGTTCGACGCTGTGCGCGACGCCTGGCGAATCGCTCCGGATGCGGAGGTCACGACAGAGGCGAACCCCGATTCGGTCGACCTCGACTACCTGATGGCGCTGGGGCGCGCCGGTTTCACGCGGGTGTCGTTCGGCATGCAGTCGGCCGTCCCACACGTTCTGGCGACGCTGGAGCGCACCCACGACCCCGAGCGCGTGCCGCTGGTGGTCGCGTGGGCCCGCGAGGCGGGCCTCGACGTCAGCCTCGACCTCATCTACGGAACACCGGGGGAGTCGCTCGACGACTGGCGCCGCTCGCTCGAGCACGCCATCGCGCAGGCGCCGGATCACCTCTCCGCCTATTCGCTCATCGTGGAGGACGGCACGAAGCTGGCCCGGCAGATCAGGCGCGGCGAGGTTGCGCAGCCTGATGAGGATCTGCAGGCCGACATGTACGAGCTGGCCGACGAGCTGCTCGGCGCGGCCGGATTCGACTGGTACGAGGTGAGCAACTGGGCGACGACGGATGCCCACCGCTCCCGTCACAACCTCGCCTACTGGAGGGGTCACGACTGGTGGGGTGTCGGGCCCGGCGCCCACAGCCATGTCGGCGGGGTCCGCTGGTGGAATGTGAAGCATCCGGCCGCCTACGCCGACCGCATCATGGCGGGGCATTCGCCTGCCGCCGGGCGGGAGACGCTCGACCAGGAGACGAGACGGGTCGAGCGTGTGCTCCTCCAGCTGCGCATCCGTGAAGGAATATCGGCGGGGGAGCTGGGGCCGCAGGGCCGCACGGCCGTCGCGGGGCTCATCGCCGACGGCCTCGTCGAGGGTGCGAGTGCGGTGCGCGGCACGATCGTGCTCACGAGGAACGGGCGGCTGCTCGCAGATGCCGTCGTGCGACGGCTCCTCGACGAAGGCTGATGCCGCCCGTCCCGGGTGCTACTTGATGAATTCGATCGTCACCGGGTACTTGTAGTACTGCCCCGAGTTCGCCTTGACCGCTGCGATGATCATGAAGACGATGGCGGCGACACCGAATGCGATGAGAACCGGCACAACGATGATCGCCCCGATTCCGAACGTCACGGCCACGATGATGCTGCCCACGATGCTGAGGGCGACCGCATAGATGGTGAACGAGATCTGGAAGTTGAGGGCAGACCTCGTGTGCTCACGCACGAACGGCCCGCGGTCCTTCAACAGCAGATAGCCGATCAGCGCCGGCAGGAAGCCGAGAAAGATGCCGCCGACATGGATGAGCGTCGCCCACAGCTTCTCGTCTGAGGGGCTGAGCGGCTGCGGTGCGGCGTTGTAGCCGGAGGGCGGTGGTGGGGGTGCCTGATTCGTCATACGGCCCATTAAAGCAAACCCGCCCGTGAACGACGCAGGGCCGGGAGCAATGCTCCCGGCCCTGCGTCTGCTCTGCGACTACTTGATGAGGCGCAGGTTGACCGGGTAGCGGTAGGACTGGCCGTTCTTCGCGGCGTTGAAACCCTGAATGCAGAACACGATCGTGAGAATCCAGAGCGCGAGCGGCAGGATCCATCCGATGAGCATCCAGAAGCCGAAGGTGACAGCGGTCAGCACGGCGTTGATGATCTGGATCGCAATGTGGCCGATGGTGACGGCGATCTGGAAGTTCACCGACTCCTTGCCCTCACGGTCGGTGTGGGTGCCGCGGTCCTTGAACACGAGCCAGATGATGAGCGGCGGGAGGATCCACAGGATGCCACCCAGGTGTGCGAACGACGCCCACTGGTTGTCCTCGGCAGGGGTGAGCGGTGCTGCTGCCGCCGGTGACGCGGGGGGAGGGGTCTGATCGGTCATTGCGTATGCCTTTCCGGTTTTCGGGAGTTGCCCGGTGCATGCCGGGACACCTGACGCTGCTGAGTGCCCCCTGAATGAGGGCAGCGAAGGCTATCCCATAAGGTAGTGCCTCTTCGCCGCGCCGCGCAACGAATGCGGAAGCGGCGTGTCACGATACAATTGGCAGTCAACTTGTTCGAGTGCCAATGACCGTGAGGGCGGTGGATTGTGGTCTCAGATCGCGGTCTCGAGGTGCTCCGGGTGATCGTGCAGGACTATGTGGAGTCCCGAGAGCCTGTCGGCTCCAAGTCGATCGTCGAGCGCCATTCATTCGGCGTGTCCGCGGCGACGATCCGCAACGACATGGCCCAGCTCGAGGAGGAGGAGTTGATTGCCGCGCCGCACACCTCCTCCGGCCGTGTGCCGACCGACAAGGGTTATCGCCTCTTCGTCAACCAGCTCGCCGATCTCAGGCCGTTGAATGCGGCGCAGCGGCAGGCGATCCACGCGTTCCTGGGCGAATCGGCCGATCTCGATGACGTGCTCGCGCGCACGGTGCGCCTGCTCTCGCAGCTCACGCATCAGGTCGCTCTTGTGCAGTACCCGTCTCTGGGGCGCTCGCGCATCCGTCATGTCGAGTTGGTGCCGCTCACCGAGTCGCGCATTCTCACCGTGCTGATCACCGACACCGGTCGGGTGGAGCAGCGCATGGTCGACGTGGGGCCCGGCCTCGATGACGAGTTTTTGAGTGACCTGCGGATGCGCATCAACTCGGCCCTCGACGGGCTGCTCCTCACGGAGGCGGCTGCGCGCCTCGACTCGCTCGCCGACGACTTCGCTCCTGCTCGGCGCGAGGTGGTGCATCCGATCGCGGCCAGCCTGGCCGAGCAGGTTCTCGCGAACAGGCACGACAGGCTCGTGATGGCGGGGGCTGCGAATCTTGCGCGCACGGAGGAGGACTTCGCCGGCAGCATCTATCCTGTTCTGGAGGCGATCGAGGAGCAGGTCACCCTGCTGAAGCTCTTCGGCGAGATGGAGCAGGATCAGGCTGGCATCTCGGTGCGCATCGGCCGGGAGAACGAGTCTTTCGGCCTCGGCGAGGCTTCCGTGCTGAGCACGGGCTACACGGCGGCCGGCGGCGAGCTTGCCCGCCTGGGGCTTCTGGGGCCGACCCGGATGGACTATTCCAGCAATATGGCGGCGGTTCGTGCGGTTGCACGTTACCTGTCGCGCCTGTTGGGCGAGAGTTGACTGTGGCGCGGCGCGTCACACGAGAGAACAAGAATCTAAGGAACTGCAGTGGCTGACCATTACGAAGTACTCGGCGTCGACCGGGATGCGACCCCCGAGGTGATCAAGAAGGCGTACCGTCGTCTTGCCCGCGAGTTGCACCCCGATGTGAATCCGGGAGCGGATGCCGCCGATCGCTTCAAGGACGTGACCCACGCCTATGACGTGCTCTCCGACCCCAAGCAGAAGGAGCAGTACGATCTGGGCGACCAGGCCGGCTTCGGCGGTGGATTCGGTGGCTTCGGCGACATCTTCGAGACCTTCTTCGGCGGTGGGGGCGGCGGCAATCGCCCTCCGCGTTCTCGCACGGAGCGAGGGCAGGATGCGCTCGTCCGCATCGAGGTGACGCTCGAGGATGTCATCTTCGGCACGCAGCACGAGGTCGAGGTCGACACGGCCGTCACGTGCAAGACGTGCGCGGGCTCCTGCTGCGCCCCGGGCACCGAGATGGCGACATGCGACATCTGTGGCGGCTCCGGCCTCATCCAGCGTTCCGTGCGCAGCCTGCTCGGCAATGTGATGACCTCGAGCCCCTGTGGCACCTGCCGCGGCTTCGGCACGGTCATCCCGAACCCGTGCTCGACGTGCTCCGGCCAGGGCCGCGTGCGCGCCCGCCGTCGCATCCCCGTCGACATCCCCGCCGGCGTTGACACGGGCCTTCGCCTGCAGATGCCGAGTCAGGGCGAGGTCGGCCCGGCCGGTGGGCCCAACGGCGACCTGTACCTCGAGATCAAGGTGCGCCACCACGATGTGTTCAGCCGCAATGGCGACGACATCCTGGCGACGCTCGAGGTGCAGATGACGGATGCGATCCTCGGCACGACGGCCACGTTCGACGCGCTCGATGGTCCGGTCGAGCTGGAGATCAAGCCCGGCGCGCAGAGCGCGGAGGTGATCACGGTCAAGGATCGTGGCGTCACCCACCTGCGTGGTTCGGGCCGTGGTGATCTGAAGGTCGGCATCCAGGTGCTCACGCCCACGAAGCTCAACTCGAAGTCGAAGGAGCTCATCGCCGAGCTGGCCCGCGTGCAGAATGCGGTGCCGCCGCATCTGGCGCACTTCCAGCAGGGGCTGTTCCAGAAGCTGCGCGACCGCTTCCTGAACATCTAGCTGCGACAGGCGGGAGACGAGCGTGGCGCACTTCTACCTGAACGAGTCGCTAGTGTCGGCGGCGCCGGGCGCATCCGTCTCGATCGAGGGTGCCGAGGCCAGGCATGCCGTCACGGTGAGTCGCATCCGGGTGGGGGAGTCGCTGTCGATCGGCAACGGTGCGGGGCTTGTCGTGACCGGGCCGGTTGTGGAGGCGGATGCTGCCCGTCTCGTCGTCGAGGCCGTCGACGTCGTCGAGACCCCGGTGCCGTCGCCTGCGGTGCTGCTCGTGCAGGCTCTGGCCAAGGGCGATCGCGATGAGTCCGCCGTGCAGGCGGCGACCGAGCTCGGTGTGGATGCTGTTGTGCCGTGGGCTGCGCAGCGCTCGATCGTGAGATGGCAGGGCCCCAAGGTGGCGAAGGGCATCGAGCGGTGGAGGGCGATCGTGCGCGAGGCCACGAAGCAGTCGATGAGGCCGCGCATCCCTGAGGTGCGGGAGCTGGCGTCGACGACCGCAGTCGCCGCGCTGGCGTCGCAACTGCGTGTGCTCGTGCTGGAGCCGACGGCGGAACAGCGGCTGTCTGAGCTCGAACTCGACGGGCGCGATGTTGCCGTCGTCGTGGGGCCGGAGGGAGGCATCGCGCCGGCCGAGCTCGAGCAGTTGGCCGCGGCAGGAGCCGTCGCTGTGCGTCTCGGCGACGGGGTGCTGCGAACCTCCACGGCGGGTCCCGCGGCGATCGCGGTACTGAGCGCGCGCCTGGGCCGCTGGTAGTGGCGGCAGCCACGCTCGCGCCGCAGTGCCGGGCCGGTTGTCGCTTAGGCTTGTCGTATGCCTGACCATGCCGAACCGTCCATCTTCACGAGGATCATCGATCGTGAGATCCCGGCCGACGTCGTCTTCGAGAGCGAGCGGCTGATCGCGATCCGCGACATCGCGCCGAAGGCCCCTGTGCACCTGCTTGTGATCCCGAAGGATCCGCAGTTCCGTGATGTCGTCGAACTCGCGGCGGGCGATCCGGAGCTCCTCGCAGAGATGGTCGCCGCGGCTGCGACGCTGGCAGAGGAACACTGTGGCGGCCAGTTCCGTCTCGTGTTCAACACGGGCACGGATGCCGGCCAGACGGTGTTCCACGTTCACGCCCACATCATGGGCGGCGGGCTCACGGAAGGCTCCCTTGGCGATTGACGACGGCTTCGAATCGGCGCACGGCCCAGCATCCCCGGGCGGCTCCGACGGCAGCGGCGCGCAGGATGCCGTCACAAGCGAGCGCTTTCGGGTGGACGGCGTGGCGATGGTGCACCTTCTGGGGCCGCAGGATCGCCTGCTTCGCACCATGGAGGAACAGCATCCGCTCGTCTCGGTGCACGTCCGTGGCAACGAGATCCAACTCGATGGGCCTGTAGATCAGGTGCGCGCCGTGCGCAGGCTCATCGATGAGCTCGCCGTGCTGGCCCGGGCCGAGCATGATCTCGGCGTGGGTGATGTGCGCGAGTCTGCTCGACTCATCGCGAGCGACGGGGAGCGCCCCAGCGATGTTCTGGGGCAGCCGATCCTGACCAGCCGGGGCAAGAGCATCCGACCGAAGACGCTCGGTCAGCGCGACTATGTCGATGCGATCGACGAGAACACGATCGTGTTCGGCATCGGCCCTGCGGGCACCGGCAAGACCTACCTGGCGATGGCGAAGGCTGTGCAGGCCCTGCAGCGCAAGGAGGTCAACCGCATCATCCTGACCCGTCCGGCGGTCGAGGCTGGCGAGCGGCTGGGCTTCCTTCCGGGAACCCTCACCGACAAGATCGACCCCTACCTTCGCCCGCTGTACGACGCGCTGAACGAGATGATGGACCCCGATGTGGTCGTCAAGCTGATGGCGATCGGCACGATCGAGGTCGCCCCGCTCGCCTATATGCGTGGGCGCACGCTCAATGACTCCTTCGTGGTGCTCGATGAGGCGCAGAACACGACGCCGGAGCAGATGAAGATGTTCCTCACGAGGCTCGGTTTCGGCTCGAAGATGGTCGTCACGGGGGATGTCACGCAAGTGGACCTGCCGATGGGGTCGAGCGGGCTGAAGCTGGTCACCCATGTACTCGACGAGATCGACGAGATCCACTTCGCGATGCTCACGAGCGCCGATGTCGTGCGGCACACGCTTGTCGGCCGCATCGTCGACGCCTACACCCGCTATGACGCGGAACGACAGATGAACAGCTTCGAACGAGAGGGACGCCCGTGAGCATCGAGGTCAACAACGAGTCGGTCGTCGAGGTCGACGAGGCCGCGCTGCAGCGCCTCGCGCTCTACGCGCTCGACCAGCTGCACGTGCACCCCGACGCCGAGCTGTCGATCGTGCTCGTCGACGAGGCGGCGATGGAACAGCTGCACGTGCAGTGGATGGATGAGCCCGGGCCGACCGATGTGCTCAGCTTTCCGATGGACGAGCTGCGCCCGGGCACCGACGACGAACTGACCCCTGCCGGGCTGCTCGGCGATGTGGTGCTCTGCCCGCAGGTGGCGCAGTCTCAGGCCGACACGGCGGGGCACAGCATGCTCGATGAGCTGCTCCTGCTGACGGCCCACGGCATCCTGCATCTTCTCGGCTTCGACCACGCCGAGCCCGATGAGGAGCGCGAGATGTTCGGTCTGCAGCGTGAGATCCTGCTCGGCTTCGCCGCCGAGGAGAGACGTCGCCGGTGACGATGATGCCCGGATGCCCACAGCGGCCTGAGCGGGCGGCAACGTCATGACGATCGTCTTCGTCATCGCGGCGGTGCTCCTCGTCGCCTTCGGTGGCCTGCTGGCTGCCGCCGACGCCGCGATCGGCGTGCTCTCCCGCGCCGATGTGCAGGATCTCGCCCAGGATTCGCGTTTCCGTCGCTCGCTTCTGGCGATCTCCTCCGACATGGGAGCGCATGTCAACGCCCTCAACTTCATGCGCGTGGTTGCCGAGACGACGGCGGCCGTTCTGGTGACGATGTCGTTCGCGACCCTGTTCGAGCAGTGGTGGCTCGCGCTGCTGTGCTCGGCGTTCATCATGATCGTGACCTCCTTCGTTCTGGTCGGCTCCAGCCCGCGCAGTGTGGGGCGCGAGCACGCCAGACCCATCCTGCGGGCCTCGGCCTGGGTGGTGCACGCGATCCGCGTGCTGCTGGGCCCGGTCGCGGCGGCGCTCGTCGCGATCGGCAACAGGGTCACCCCGGGCCGGCCGAAGACGGTCACGTTCAGCTCTGAGGAGCAGCTGCTGAGCATGGTCGACGAGGCGACGGAACTCGACGTGCTCGAGGAGCAGGACCGTGAGCTCATCCATTCGATCTTCGAGTTCAACGACACGGTCGTGCGCGAGGTGATGATCCCGCGCACCGACATGATGACGATCGACGGGGTCGACGGCATCGAGCAGGCCATGTCGGCATTCCTCGGTCAGGGGATCTCCCGCATGCCGGTGCTCGGTGACGACGTCGACGAGGTTCTGGGGGTGCTGTACCTGCGCGATGTGGCGCGGCTCAGCCACGAGCAGCCGATCGACGCGCAGTCGGTGACGATGGCCGAGCTGGCCCGGCCCGCACTGTTCGTGCCCGAGTCGAAGAAGGCAGACGACCTGCTGCGTCAGATGCAGCTGGAGTCGAACCACCTGGCCATGGTCGTGGACGAGTACGGCGGCATTGCCGGGCTGGTGACGCTCGAGGATCTGATCGAGGAGCTCGTCGGCGACATCTCAGACGAGTACGACCGTGCGGTCGAGGAGATCAAGGATCTGGGTGACGGGCGCTTCCGGGTTGCTGCACGACTGCCGGTGGATGAGCTGGGTGAGCTCTTCGGCATCGACCTCGACGACGATGACGTCGATTCGGTTGGTGGGCTGCTGACGAAGGTGTTCGGCCGGCTGCCGAAGTCGGGTTCTGTTGCGAGGACATCCGGTCTGATCCTCACCGCCGAGCGCACCGAGGGGCGCCGCAAGCGCCTCAGCACAGTACTGGTCGAACGCGATGCGGCGCTGATCGACGCACAAGAGGCTTTCCGCGAGATGAGGACACCCAATGAGCAGTGACACACCAGGCGAGCAGGCGGGCGCGGCGACGCACAGGGCGGGGTTCGTCACCTTCGTCGGGCGCCCGAACGTGGGCAAGTCGACGCTGACGAATGCCCTCGTCGGCGAGAAGGTCGCCATCACGAGCAGCAAGCCGCAGACGACCCGCCGGGCGATCCGCGGAATCGTGCACCGGGCATCCGGCCAGCTCGTTCTGGTGGACACGCCCGGCATCCACCGGCCGCGCACTCTTCTGGGCGAGCGGCTGAACACGGTCGTGCAGGACACGCTCGGCGAGGTCGACGTGATCTGCTTCTGCGTGCCCGCGAACGAGAAGCTCGGGCCGGGCGATCGCTTCATCAACGAGCAGCTGGATGCCTTCCCGCGCGCGAAGAAGGTCGCCATCGTCACGAAGGTCGATGCGGCGGGGCGGGCCCATGTGGCCGAGCAGCTTCTGGCGGTGTCTGAGCTGCGCGACTGGGAGGCGGTCATTCCGGTGTCGGCGCTCACCAGCATCCAGCTCGACACTCTCACCGACGAGCTGATCGCCCTCCTGCCGGAGTCGCCCGCCCTGTACCCGGCGGAGACGGTGACGGAGGAGAGGCTGGAGGATCGTATCGCGGAGCTGATCCGGGAGGCGGCGCTCGAGGGTGTGCAGGATGAGCTGCCGCATTCGATCGCGATCACCATCGACGACATCGTGGAGCGCGACGACAAGGATCTTGTCGAGATCTACGCGAATCTCTTCGTGGAGCGTGACAGCCAGAAGGGCATCATCATCGGCCACAAGGGCAGCCGGCTTGCGGAGGTCGGTGCTCGGGCGAGGGCGCAGATCGAGCCGCTCATCGGCAGCAGGGTGTTCCTGTCGTTGCGGGTGAAGGTCGCAAAGGACTGGCAGCGCGACTCGAAGCAGCTTGGCCGTCTGGGCTTCTGATCCCACCCCTCGCGGGTTGAGGAGCGTCTCGAAACCCTCGCACCCCCGCTACATCTCAAGGATGATCTTCCCCGTCCGGTGACGGCACCGAGCCCCTCAGGCCGTACCGTGGAGGGATGTTCCGCTCCCTGACCACGCGCCAGCTACTGTTCGACATCCTGGTGTCGGCGTCGTGCGTGCTCGTCAGGCTGGCGCTCGGCGTGCCCGACCTGGCGATGGCGGTCGTGATCGTGGCGATGGGCGCCGCTCTCGGGCTGCGTCGCGCGAATCCTCAGCTCGCGCTCATGGTCGCGTGGGCCGGGGCGCTGTTGCAGGTGCTCACCCTGCAGCAGCCGGATGTCTCCAATCTGGCGATCCTGCCGGTGCTGTTCGCGACGGCCGCCTATGGTTCTCGCACGGTGCGCTGGTTCGGGCTCGGCTCGGCCGGCGCTGGTGCACTGGTCATTGCGCTGTACATGTTCCTGCAGAGCGGCACGCTCGGAGGGGTCTGTTCGGTGGAGTCGACACTCGGCTGCCTCCGCAACCAGATCGTCGATTTCACGCTCGTCTTCGGCCTCATCTTCGTCAGCAGCCTTGTCGCTTTCGTGCTGAGTTGGACTCTCGGGCTTCTGGGGCGCACCCGCCGTCTCTCATCGGAGAGCCGGGCGGCGCAACGGCAGGCTGAGCTGGAGCAGGAGGAGGCGGAGCGCCTGGCGATCGTCGAGCAGGAGCGCAATCGCATCGCCCGCGACATGCATGACGTTGTGGCTCATTCGCTTGCGGTTGTGATCGCGCAGGCCGACGGCGCCCGTTATGTGGCGAAGTCCGACCCCGGTGCGGTGGAGGAGGCGTTGGCGGCCATTTCGGGTACGGCGCGTGAGGCGCTCGGCGATGTGCGCATCCTGCTGGGGCAGCTCAGGCACAGCCAGGGTGTGGGCCCGCAGCCGACGCTCGACGATCTGGATCGTCTCATTGAGCAGATGGGCGCTTCGGGGCTTGTGATCGACAGCCGTGAGCTTCTGAGGGGCGAAGCTCGGGATGCTCGGACGCTGCCTGGTCAGTTGGGTTCGGGTCAGCAGTTGGCTGTGTTCCGCATCGTGCAGGAGGCGCTCACGAATGCTTTGCGCCATGGCGACACTACGCAGGAGGTATCGCTTGTGCTCGACTGGTCTGCCAACGGGCTCGAGTTGCTCATCGACAATGCAGTGGCGGAGAACACTTCTGAGCTGGGCACACACGGGCACGGTCTCGCCGGTATGAGGGAGAGGGCTTCGCTCGTGGGCGGTTCGCTGGTGACGGGGGTGCAGGGTGAGCGTTTTGTCGTCACGGCGAGCATCCCGTTCGAACCGCGAAGCGCCGAATTGACAGGAAATGAGCCCCGGATGGCGGGCGCCGAGGTGGGGGAGCACGAATGAGTGAGCCGATCACGGTCGGGCTGGTCGACGATCAGGCCCTGTTCAGGGCGGGCATCCGGATGCTCGTGTCGTCGCAGTCGGATCTCGCTTTCGTCGGCGAGGCGGCCGATGGTGCTGAGGGCATCGCCATGGCGAGGGAGCATCGGCCGGATGTGATCCTGATGGACATCCGCATGCCTGTCATGGACGGCATCGAGTCGACGGCAACGATTCTCGCTGATGCCGAGGCCCGTGGTGGGCGCCCGCCTCGCGTGATCGTGCTGACGACCTTCGACCTCGATGAGGCGGCGACGCGCGCGATCAGGGCGGGTGCGAGCGGTTTCGTGTTGAAGGATGCCGAGCCGGAGTTCCTGCTTGCGGCGATCCGCACGGTTCACGCCGGCACCTCGGTCATCGCGGCCTCAGCCACCCGGGAACTGTTCGAGCACTTTGCGGAGAGGCCCTCGAGCCTGAGCGAGCCGCAGGAGTTCGCCATGCTCACCGGCAGGGAGCGCGACATCTTCACGCTGGCGGCGAAGGGGCTCAGCAATGCCGAGATCGCTCGGCAGGAGTTTCTGAGCGAGGCGACGGTGAAGACCCACATCAGCCGCATCCTCGCAAAGCTGAGTCTGCGTGATCGGGTGCAGCTCGTGGTCTTCGCGTTTGAGAACGGGCTCGCCGACTGAAGGTGCCGCCTGCGCGGATCGCCATCCTGCGGGGCATCCGGAGTCATCCTTCAGATGTACGGATGCGCGACCTGCGCCGGATGCCCGGGGCCCGCCGCGAATCAGACGATTGAAGCATGGCATTCAATCATTCAGAAGCGGGCCTCGTCGCCCGGGTCTCCCAGCTCAGCAAGTCCTACGGTGAGGGTACGAGCCGCGTCACCGCGCTCGACGGCGTCTCCATCGGGATCCGGCAGGGCGAGTTCACTGCGATCATGGGGCCGAGCGGCTCCGGCAAGTCGACGCTCATGCACATCATGGCCGGTCTCGACTCGCCCACATCGGGCCAGGTCTGGCTCGGCAACACCGACATCACGCATCTCGGCGACTCGGAGTTGACGGTTCTGCGCCGCCGCCGCATAGGCTTCGTGTTCCAGTCGTTCAATCTGGTGCCGACTCTCGACGTGAGCGGCAACATCCATCTCCCGTTCGAGTTGGACGGGCGTCAGCCGAACACGACGGAGCGCGGCTGGATCACGGAGCTCATCGATTCGCTCGGCCTCGGCAACCGGCTCAGCCACCGCCCACACCAGCTCTCGGGCGGCCAGCAGCAGCGGGTGGCGATCGCCCGCGCGCTGGCGACGAGACCCGATCTGGTGTTCGCGGACGAGCCCACCGGCAACCTCGATTCGAGGACGGGGCGCGAGGTGCTTTCGCTGCTGGCCGCAGCGAGTTCCGGCTACGGCCAGAGCATCGCCATGGTCACCCATGATCCGATCGCGGCAAGCTTCGCCGATCGCATCCTGTTCCTCGCCGATGGGAAGGTCGTCGAGGAGCGCGAGCGTTCGACGCCCGAGGAGATCAGCAGCTTCATGCTGGGCATGGAGCAGACGGCATGAAGAGCATGAGCCTGCGCGACCACGTCTCGAGCCTTGTCGTGACGACGTTGAGCGCATCCTTCGGTGTCGCGCTGATCCAGGCGACGAGCTATCTGGCGACGATGATCTCGGCCGATGACATCGCCTCCCACGGCTCGGTGCAGGTAGCCCTAGCGATGGTGGCGGGCGTGTTCATCGTCATCGCCGTTTATGTCGGGTCGATCGTGACCGCGAACACCTTCGCGACGATCATCGCGGGGCGCACCCGCACGATCGCGCTCATGCGTCTGATCGGGTCGAGCTCGGCGGCGCTGCGGCGTTCCGTCGCGACCGAGGGTCTTCTCGTCGGGATCTTCGGCGCGATCGCCGGCACGCTCCTCGGGCTGCTGATATCCATAGCCGGGTTGTCGGCGATGGTGACGAGCGGTTTCGTGCCGCGCCTCGACTACGGCACCGTCGACCCTCTGGTCGTGCTGCCGATGGTCTTCGTCGTGCTCACCACCTGGTGGGCCTCGTGGGTCGGGTCGAAGAAGGTTCTTGCTGTGACGCCCATCCAAGCGACCGGTGCGGCACAGGAGCCGAGCCGCGAGGAGTCGATGCGTCGTCCTGTGCGCAACGCCATGGCCGGCGTGCTCTTCTTCGGCGGGCTCGTGGTGCTGGCTGCGGGCGTTGCGATCGGCATGGTCTCGCCTCTCGGCTTCCTGGTCTCCTTTGTCGGTGGCATGGCATCATTCTCGGGGGTCGTGGCCGGTGCCCATCTGGTCATTCCCCGCCTTCTCGCCGTGAGCGGTCGCCTCCTCGGGTCATCGTCGTCGGCCCGGCTGGCGGCACAGAACGGCATCCGCTACCCCGAGCGCAGTGCTCGTACGACGATCGGACTCGTCATCGGCGTCACCCTGGTCACGACCTTCGCGGTCGCGGCTCAGGGATATCTCGACATGATCCGGGCGGCGCAGGTGAACGAGCCGGAGTCCTACCAAGCGGTTGACAGCATCCTGCTGGTCACGGTTGGCGTGTTCAGTGTGCTGATCGGGTTCTCGGCGCTCATCGCAGCCATCGGCATGATCAACAATCTCTCGCTGAGCGTGCTGCAGCGTTCGCGAGAGCTCGGGCTGCTGCGCGCACTCGGCTTCACGGCCCGGCAGGTGCGCGCGATGATCATCGCCGAGAGCGTGCAGTTGACCGTCACGGGAGTCGGGCTGGGCCTGATACTGGGTGTCGTCTATGGCTGGGCGGGCGCGCAGTCGCTTCTCGGCGCGATCTACGGCAGCCCCGGCCTCGTGGCACCGTCGGTTCCGTGGCTGCTACTCGTGGTGCTCGTCGTCGGCGCGGGGTTGCTCACGCTGGCCGCCGCGCAGGCGCCCGCCCGCCGGGCGACCCGTGTGTCACCTGTGCAGGCTCTCGCCGTCGACTAGGCGGAATCCCTCACGATCAGCCGCGTCTCTATGGTCGTGAGGGGTTTCACCGGCCGACCCTCGATGAGATCGAGCAGGGTCTCGGCCATGATCGCCCCCTTCGTGTCGGTCGCCAGATCGACCGTGGTGAGCGGGGGGCTGGAGTTCGTGGAGAAGTAGTTGTCGTCGATCGTGGCGACCGCGATGTCGCCCGGCACGGTGAGGCCGTGCTCCTTCAGAACTCCGAGGGCTCCGGATGCCATCTGTGCAGAGGCAGCCATGAGGCCGTCGGGCAGTGGCCCCCGTTCAAGCATTCGCCTCATGGCGGCCGCACCACCGGCGGGGGTGAAGTCGCCCTCCTCCAGCTGCGCCGCATCCAGCCCGGCATCCCTGAGGGTGTGGCGCCACCCGGCCGAGCGGTCGATACCAGCGGAGGTGTCGAGCGGCGGCGAGATGGTGGCGATGCGGCGGCAACCGCGATCCACGAGGTGCTGCGTTGCCTTCGCGGCGGCCTCGACGTTGTCGACATCGACGACGTAGTGTTCGCTGCCGTCGTCGATCAGAGGCCGAACCCCGAACACGACGGGAAGGCTGCGGGAGAGTTCGACGTAGGAGGCGTCGCGGCTGTGGCGCGCGAGGATGAGAGCGCCGTCGACATTTCCGCCTTCGAGAAAGCGCATCGTCTTCTGGGGGTCGGCGTCCGACTCGATGAGGAGCGTCAGGGTGTAATCGGTTGACGAGACACGCATGGCAGCGCCCTGGATCACCGCGGCGAAGTAGGGGTCGGAGAAGAACTTCGAGGTCTGCTCCGGGATGACCATCGCGATCATGTGTGTCTTGCGACGGGCGAGGCTGCGCGCGGCCCGGTTGGGCACATAGTTGAGCTTCGCGACCGCGCTGCTGACGGCGGCGACGGATGCGGTGGTGACCTGTGTCGACCCGTTGATCACGCGCGAGGCCGTGGCGAGCGACACGCCGGCCAGCGCGGCGACGTCGCGGAGCGTCGCCACGGTGCCCCCCTGCTCGTTACCGATCGTCATCCCGACCCCTTCATGACGGTGCTCCAGCCGCATCCGATCTTTGCGAAGCTTAGCCAACGGCGGCGTGGCGCTCCGTCAGGCTAGGGGATGCGTCGCTCGGCGATGAGCTGCTGCAGCCAGTGTCCGCTCGCCTTGACGGTGCGCTTCTGGGTCTCGTAGTCCACATGCACGATCCCGAAGCGCTTGCTGTAGCCGTAGCCCCATTCGAAATTGTCGAGCAGCGACCACACCAGATAGCCGCGCAGATCGACTCCCCGGGCCATCGCACGGTGCGCCGCGACGAAGTGCCGGTGGAGGTAGTCGACCCGCTCCGGGTCGTCGACCCGGCCATCACGCACCTCGTCGTCGAACGCGGCGCCGTTCTCCGTGATCATGAGGGGGAGATCGGGGAACTGTTCCGAGAGCGAGACGAGCAGCTCTTCGAGCCCATCGGGGGCGATGTTCCAGCCCATTGCCGTGTAGGGCCCGTCTTGCACCTGGAACTCGACATCGCGGCTTCCCGGCCACGGCGAGCCACCGACATCCTTGTGTCCGTCGGCATTCTGGCGCGGTGACTCGCCGTCCCACATGCGCACGGTGGCGGTGGAGTAGTAGTTGACGCCGAGAAAGTCGAGCGGCTGCCGGATGATCTCGAGATCGCCGGGCAGCACGAACGCCCAGTCGGTGATGTCCGCGGTGTCGGCGAGGAAGTCTGCGGGATATTCCCCGAGAAGCACGGGGCCGGTGAAGCAGCGGTTGGCGAGAGCATCGATGCGGCGAATCGCCTCCGGGGAGCTCTCGTGGTCGCCACGCAGAACATGGAAGTTCAGCGTTATCGAATACTCCGCGTCGAGCGTGACCGTCTCACGCAGAGCCTTGATGGCGAGGCCGTGAGCGAGGTTCAGGTGGTGAACGGCGCGAAGCGCGGCCAGCGGTTCTTTGCGCCCGGGGGCGTGAGCACCCGACCCGTAGCCCAGATATGCGCTGCACCACGGCTCGTTCAGGGTCGTCCAGGTCGCGACCCGATCACCGAGCGCGGCACCGACGATCGCGGCGTATTCGGCGAAGCGGTAGGCGGTCTCGCGGTTCGTCCATCCGCCCTCGTTTTCAAGCGCCTGCGGCAGATCCCAGTGGTACAGGGTTGCGATGGGGCGGATGCCGCGGGCGATGAGCCCGTCGACGAGCCGGCTGTAGAAGTCCAGACCTGCCTGGTTGACCTCCCCTGAACCGAGGGGTTGGATGCGCGGCCACGCGATCGAGAAACGGTAGGCCTCTAGGCCGAGCGAGGCCATGAGGTCGAGGTCGTCCTCCATGCGGTGGTAATGGTCGTCTGCGATGGCCCCCGTGTCGCCGTTGACGATCGCGCCGGGGGTGGCGCTGAAGGTGTCCCAGATGGAGGGGCCGCGGCCAGCCTCATCCACTGCACCTTCGATCTGGTACGAGGCTGTTGCCGAGCCGATGACGAAGCCCTGAGGCAGAGCTGCACCTGATTCGCGGTGATCGTCGGTGGAGGTCAGGGAGGTGGTGCTGATGGTCACAGTGGATTGTCCTTGTTGTGTGGTGTGGTGGTGGTTCGAGCGGTCGGTCAGCCCTTGACGGCGCCCTGCATGATGCCGGCGACGAGTTGCTTACCGGCGACGAGGAACAGGATGAGCAGCGGGATCACAGAGAGCACGGCACCGGCCAGAACCATGGAGTGATCGGGGGTCTGCCCTCCGCTGGCGCTCAGTGTGGCGAGCGCGGTCTGCACGTTCGGGTTACTCGGGCCGAGCACGAGGAGAGGCCAGAGGAAGTCGGTCCAGGCCGCCATGAACGTGAAAAGGCCGAGCACCGCCATGGCCGGGCGTGCAGAGGGCACGGCGACGTGCCAGAACGTGCCCCACATGCTCGCGCCGTCGACTCTGGCTGCTTCTATGAGCTCGTCGGGGATGACGTCGACGAGATACTGCCGCATGAAGAACACCCCGAAGGCGGTGACCAGCCCGGGAACGATCACGGCCTGCAACGTTCCGATCCAGCCCCAGTCGGCCATGAGCATGAACAACGGGATTATGCCGAGCTGCGTCGGGATCGCCATGGTCGCGATGACCGCGACGAGAAGCCCGCTTCGACCCCTGAACCGCAGTTTCGCGAAGGAGTACCCCGCGAGCGTGGAGAAGAACACGACGGACACGGTTATGGCGCCCGAGATGATGACGCTGTTGAGCAGCGCCTGCCAGAAGGGAACCGTCTCGAAGACCTTTGCCGCGTTGCCCAAGAAGTTTTCCCCGGGCAGCATCGCCGGTGGCACCAGATTGGTGTCGGATGACTGCCGGCTTGCGATCACGAACGACCACCACAGCGGAAACGCCGATCCGGCGAAGTAGGCGATCAGTAGGGCGTAGGTGAGCATCCCCGGGCGTTCATATGCTTTGCGTCGGCGGGCGCGCCGCTCCATGACGGCAACCGGATCCATCCGGTGCGGTGCCTGTGCGTGTTGCTTGATGGCGGTCACTTGCGGCCTCCGAATGTGTTCTGCGGCAGCGCACCGGCGGGTATCTTGACCGCACGCACCTCGTTGGTGCGAATGGCCCGCGTGATGGCGTAGTTGATGAGCCCCGCCAGGATGATGATGATGAACAGGATCCAGGCGGTGGCGGCGGCCCGGCCGAAGTCGCGGCGGGGGAATGCGAGCTCATAGAGGTAGAGGACGATCGTCTGGAACTGACGGTCGCCTCCGCCGTTGGTGCGCCCGTCGAAGAGCTTCGGCTCGGTGAAGATCTGAAGCCCGCCGATCGTGGCGGTGATGACCACGAAGATCAGCGTGGGGCGGATCATCGGAATCGTGATCGACCAGAACCGGCGCACCTTGCTCGCACCGTCCAGGGCCGCCGACTCGTAGACATCCCGGGGGATGGCCTGCATCGCGGCGAGAAGAATGAGGGCGTTGTAGCCGGTCCAACGCCAGTTGACCATTGAGGCGATCGCCACGTGGGAGGGGAACACATCGAAGGCCCAGCGGATGGGGTCCAGCCCGAAGGATTCGAGCAGGCCTGCGACGGGGCCGTGGTACTGGTTGAAGATCTGCAGGAAGATCACCGAGACCGCCACCGGCGCGACGATGTACGGCAGCAGGATGCTCATGCGCCAGAACGTGCGCCACCGCAGCGCCTGGTCGAGCAGTGCGGCGATGCCTGTGGCGACCACGAGCTGCGGGATGGCCGAGAGTAGAAAGATGCTGATGGTGTTACCGAAGGCGTTCCAGAAGAACGGGTCGCCGAGCACCGCCTGAAAGTTGGCGATGCCGACGAAGTCGCCCTGCCCCTTGAGCAGATGCCATTCGTAGACCGAGACGTTGAGGGTGTAGGCGATCGGGAAGATGCCGATGAGGGCGAAGAGTATGAAGAACGGTGCCACGTAGAGGTATGGCGACGCCTTGTAGTCGAGGCGTGCCATCTTCTGCTTGAACGTGAGGGCGGCCGGCGGCCGGTGCCCGGTGGTGGTGAGGGCCATCACTCAGCCAATCTGCGAGAGGGGCGGGCCTGTTGAAGGCAGGGGGATGGCGGCCCCCATCCGTGGGGATGGGGGCCGCCGGGGTTTGCGACCGTCAGCTGCCGACGAGTTGGTCGAGCAGTGTGAGTGCTTCCTTCCAGGCGGTCTCACCGTCGGTGATCTCGCCCTGACTGACCCGGTCGAGGATCGGCCCGAACACGTTGTCCTGGATGTTCGAATCCTCAGGACCCTTCACCTGGGCCACGACGCCCTCGGAGCGGGCGGCGAAGATCTCGCCGACCGGGGCGCTGTTGAAGAACTCGTTGGTGGTGTCGTTCACGAGTTCCTGGCCTTCGATGGTGCTGGGGTACGGGCCTGCGAGCTCGAACGATGCTGCCTGCTGCGCGGGGGCAGCGAGCCAGAGCGCGAGCTTGGCGGCCTCCTCCTTGTGCTGCGAGGAGTCTGCGACTCCCAGGAAGGCACCGCCCCAGTTGGCCGCACCGCCGGGGAGCACATCAGCGAAGTCCCAGCCGCTGTCGGTCGTGCCCGCGTCGTAGTAGCCCTGCACGATGCCGAGCATCCAGCTCGGGCACATGTAGGTCGCGAACTTGTCCTCCTTCGCCTCTGGTCCGACATCCCAGCCCGGGAGCTTGGCTCCGAGGCCAGACATCTCGGCCTCGACGAGTCCGACGAAGTGCTCCTTGAGCACGTTGTTGCCCTCGATGTTCAGGGTCTCGCCGTCGGCCTTGTAGTAGCCCTCGTCCTGCTGGTTCACGAAGGAGTTCCAGAAGAAGCGCGGGCTGTGCCAGAAGGCCTTGCCCGAGGCGGCGAGGTACTCCTGCCCGACCTCGTAGAAACGCTCCCAGGTGGCGTCGTCGCCGCCGAGGTACTCGGCGACCTCGGTGCGTTCGCTCGGAAGGCCTGCGGCCGCGAAGAGGTCACCGCGATAGCAGATGCCCTGAGGGCCGATGTCGAGGCCGGCGCCGATCACGCGGCCGTCGGCATCCGTTCCCTGCTCGTACTTCCAGTCGAGCCAGGTGTCTGCCTGGTCTTCGATCCCGTAGTCGCGCAGGTCGACGAAGGAGCCGGCGACCTCCTGGATGCTGCCGAGCCAGCCTTCCTCGATGGCGACGATGTCGCTGAGTCCGGTGCCGGCGGCGATCTTCGCGTAGGCGTCGTCACGCGCTGCGCCACCGCCCTCAAGGTTGGTCGCCTCGATGATGATGTCGGGGTTCTCCTCCATGTACTTCTCGTAGTTGGCATCGACACCCATGGTGCCGAATGTCGTGATCGACAGCGTGGTCTTGCCGCTGTCACCGGATGCGCTGCATCCGGTTGCGACGAGCGCGAGCGCAGCGGCTGCGGCGATCGAGGCGGCGATTGTGCGTCGTGAATTGGCCACAACACTCCCTTGTGTTTGCGTGGTGCATCGGATGGCGGAGCGGTCCGGGTAATGAGCATGGAACCGCTTCCATGGATTTACCGGGACACTACGCCGGGTGATTGTGGTGTGTCAACAGAAAGCATGGAAACGGTTCCATGTTGTCCTGAATCACGATGCCACGCATGATTCCGTCGTTCGAGGGTGTCCTTCGAACCGTGGCCGTGCAGTGCTACGCTGGAGAGGTGCTGTTCGGTCTGCTTCTCCTTAGCTGCCGCGACGAGTCCTAGTTCCCAGGCCTCCCTCGTCGCGGTGTTCGTCGTCGGCTGACCGATCAGAGCGAGAGAGAAACCTTAGGACCATGAAGAACACACAGTCACCGTCGGCGATGCCGATCCACAAGTACCGCCCGTACAACGAGGTCCTGAACGTGGATCTCCCCGACCGCACCTGGCCGTCGAAGCGCATCACGCAGGCGCCCCGCTGGTGTGCCGTCGACCTGCGCGACGGCAACCAGGCGCTCATCGACCCGATGAGCCCCGAGCGCAAGCGCATCATGTTCGACCTGCTCGTGAAGATGGGCTACAAGGAGATCGAGGTCGGCTTCCCGTCGGCGAGCCAGACCGACTTCGACTTCGTGCGCAGCCTCATCGAGGGCGATGCGATTCCCGACGATGTGACGATCCAGGTTCTGACGCAGGCTCGCGAGTCGCTCATCACCCGCACCTACGAGTCGCTCAAGGGTGCCAAGCGCGCGATCGTGCACCTGTACAACTCGACGAGCGTGCTGCAGCGCGATGTCGTCTTCCGCACCGACAAGCAGGGCGTGATCGACATCGCCCTCGAGGGTGCTCGCCTGTGCCGGGCGGCCGAGCACATCGCCGAGGGCACCGAGATCTTCTACGAGTACTCGCCCGAGAGCTACACGGGCACCGAGCTGGAGTTCGCGCTCGATGTCTGCAACCAGGTGCTCGAGGTGTTCGAACCCACCCCCGAGCGCAAGGTCATCATCAACCTGCCGGCGACGGTCGAGATGGCGACGCCGAACGTCTACGCCGACTCGATCGAGTGGATGTCGCGCCATCTGAACCACCGCGAGAACGTCATCCTGAGCCTGCATCCGCACAATGACCGCGGCACTGCGGTCGCTGCGGCCGAGCTGGGCTACATGGCCGGCGCGGATCGCATCGAGGGCTGCCTCTTCGGCAACGGTGAGCGCACCGGCAACGTCGATCTCGTCGCGCTGGGCATCAACCTGTTCACGCAGGGCATCGACCCGCAGATCGACTTCGGCGACCTCGACGGCATCAAGCGCACCGCTGAGTACTGCACCCAGCTGCCTGTGCCTGAGCGCAGCCCGTGGGCGGGTGACCTCGTCTACACGGCGTTCAGTGGTTCGCATCAGGATGCGATCAAGAAGGGCTTCGAGGCGATGGATGCGGCGGCCGCCGAGCAGGGCGTCTCCGTCGACGATCTCGTCTGGGCTGTTCCGTACCTGCCGGTCGACCCGAAGGACCTGGGGCGCAGCTACGAGGCGGTCATCCGTGTCAATTCGCAGTCCGGCAAGGGCGGCGTCGCCTACCTGCTGAAGAACGACCACGCGCTCGACCTGCCGCGCAAGCTGCAGATCGAGTTCAGCGGTGTGGTGCAGGCGAAGACGGATGCCGAGGGCGGCGAGGTCACGAGCGGCCAGATCTGGGACATCTTCACCGACGAGTACCTGCCTGCGGATGACGCGGAGCAGAAGTGGGGCCGCTTCGAACTGAAGCGCACGAGCACGTCGAGCGACATGGGCGGCGAAGTGTCACTGCATGTCGATCTTCGGGTTGATGACGAGACGCTGTCGACGGATGCCACAGGAAACGGCCCGATCGCGGCGTTCCTGTCGGTGCTCGGCGCGCAGGGTGTCGATGTGACGCTGTACGACTATGTCGAGCACGCCCTCAGCTCCGGCGGCGACGCACAGGCGGCCTCCTATGTGGAGCTCAACGTCAACGGTCGCACCCTGTGGGGTGTCGGCATCGATGCGGACATCTCGACGGCGTCGCTGAAGGCGATCGTGTCGGCGGTGAACCGTGCGGTGCGCTCGGAGGCGGGCAACCGCGACCAGGAGCTCGCCGCCGTCTGACGCCACCGCCACCGCTGGTCGAGGTGCCGCCGTCTACGGCTACGAGCATCCCGCTGGTCGAGGTGTCGCCGTCTACGGCTACGAGCATCCCGCTGGTCGAGGTGTCGCCGTCTACGGCGACAGTCTCGAGACCGGCCGCACAGAACCCCAGGTCACCGCACGTTCCGCGGCCATCGCGGTAGCCGGGGCAGCCGACTGAGTTCGCGCTGCTCCGGCAGGCTCCAGCCGAAGCGCATGGCGAGGATGCGCACGAGCGTGGTGAGCACGACGCACACGATGGCGGCGACCGTGAGTTCGACGCCGAGGCCGACGGCGATGACCATGACGGTGCATCCGCCGACTGCTGCGACGGCGTACAGCGATCCGACGTGCATGACGGCGATGGGCAGGTTCAGCAGCAGGTCGCGCACGATTCCGCCGCCGACGCCGCCGAGCACTCCGATGAACACTGCGGGGATGGCGGGCAGGCCGAGGTCGAGCGCTTTCGCTGTGCCGATTGCGGCGAAGAGGCCGATGGTGAGGGCGTCGAGGATGGCGATGGCGATGGCGACTCTGGTGAACAGTCGGTTGAGGAGCATCCCGAGCAGTGCGGCGAGCACGGCGACGAGCAGGTACCAGTTGGTCTGGAACGCGACGGGTGGCACGTTGAGCATGAGGTCGCGCAGCAGGCCGCCGCCGAGGCCTGTTCCGGTGCCGATGATGGCGATGCCGAGCAGATCGAGCTTGCGGTCGCGGAATCCGGCGGCGAAGAGACCGCCCTGCACGCTTCCGACGGCGACCGCGACGATGTCTGCCCAGAGGGGGATGGTGAAGAGGGTCTCGGCCACCTCCCATTGGTATCACGGGAGGGGCCCGCGAGCACGCGTTTTGGGGGTGCCGTGCCGTCGCATCCGCCAGCCTTCCCGCGGTCTTCAGTCAAGCATCCGATAATTGATGGATGCCGCTCTACCGAGATGACGTCGTCGTGCTTCGCACCCACAAGCTGGGCGAGGCCGACCGCATTGTGACGATGCTGAGCAGGCGGCACGGCAAGATCCGGGCGGTGGCGAAGGGTGTGCGGCGTACGGCGTCGAAGTTCGGTGCACGGTTGGAGCCGTTCATGGTCGCCGATGTGCAGTTCTTTGAGGGGCGTTCGCTCGACATCGTCACCCAGGCGGAGTCGTTGGGTTCCTACGGCGCCGAGATCACGGCCGACTATGGCAGCTACACGGCGGCGAGCACCATGGTGGAGGCGGCCGACAAGCTCACCGAGGATGAGGGCAGTCTGCAGCAGTATCTGCTGCTGGTCGGGGCGTTGCGGTCGCTTGCCCGGGCCGAGCACGGCGCGAGTCTCACTCTCGACTCGTATCTTCTGCGGTCGCTGGCGATCGCCGGCTGGGCGCCGAGTTTCTTCGACTGCGCCATGACGGGCGTGGCCGGCCCGCATTCGGCGTTCGTGGTTCAGATGGGTGGTGTTGTCGCTGATGCGGTGGCGCCTCCGGGTGCCCCGCGGCTCGACCCGGCGACCCTCGGCCTGCTCGCGGCGCTGCTTGCGGGCGATTGGGAGGCGGCGGAGCTTGCCGACGACCGGGCGCGATCGCAGGCGAGCGGAGTCGTCGCCGCCTACACGCAGTTCCATCTGGAGCGTAAGCTCCGGTCGCTTGAGCATGTCGACCGCCGCAGGACGGAACCCCGTGCGGGGCGGCACGATGAGGCCGAGCCTGCGGCAGAACCGCAGGAGCAGCCGCCGGCCGCGGAACAGGCCCAGGAGCAGATTCAGGAGCAGGGGAGCCCCGCATGACCCGCGATTCGCGCAGCCATGTCGCCAAGACGCACCGTGACGCCGTCGACTTCAAGCCTGTCGACTGGACGGGCCTCTACCCGCCGCAGTTGCCGAAGGCGGCCGTGCCCGCCCATGTCGCGGTGGTCATGGATGGCAATGGGCGCTGGGCGAACGCCCGCGGCCTGACCCGTATCGAGGGCCACAAGGCGGGGGAGTCTGCGCTGCTCGATGTCGTGGCGGGGGCGATCCAGATCGGCGTGAAGCATCTGAGCGTGTACGCGTTCTCGACCGAGAACTGGAAGCGTTCGCCCGAGGAGGTTCGCTTTCTGATGGGCTTCAATCGCGGCGTGCTGCACCGCAGGCGCGATCAGCTCAACGACTGGGGTGTGCGCGTGCGCTGGGCGGGGCGCAGGCCGCGACTGTGGACATCCGTCATCAAGGAGCTCGAGTTCGCCGAGCAGCTCACGGCAGGCAACAGCACGCTGACGCTCACCATGTGCGTCAATTACGGCGGGCGAACCGAGATCGCGGATGCTGTGCGCAGCATCGCCGAGGATGTTGCCGCCGGTCGCATGTCGCCGTCTGCGGTGACGGAGAAGGCGATCGCCCGCAGGTTGTACGCCCCGGAGCTTCCCGATGTGGACCTGTTCGTGCGCAGCTCGGGCGAGCAGCGCACGAGCAACTTCATGCTGTGGCAGAGTGCCTACGCCGAGATGGTGTTCCTTGACACGCTGTGGCCCGACTTCTCGCGGGAGCAGCTGTGGGAGGCGGTCGAGATCTACGCGCGCCGCAACCGCCGCTTCGGCGGTGCCGTCGACGCCCCCTCCGCCTGAGTGCGCCCGCCCGGTCGCCAGACGTAACAATTAGGGTCATGGTGACCCTAAGTGCTATTCTCTGTTCAGGTCGCAGTGACCTTTACTGACTGAAGTGCGAAAGAGGGGCGGATGCGATGGGCGACACGGGCGTGAACCTCGCGATCTCGACGGTCATCTTCGCGCTGCGCCCCGCGCCCGACGGCGGCGCGCCCACGCTGTGGATTCCGTTGGTGCGTCGCATCCGTGACCCGCATCTGGGCCTGTGGGCGCTGCCGGGCGGCCCGCTCCTGCCGGAGGAGAGCCTCGCCGAGGCGGCCGCGCACAACCTCAAATCGACGACCGATGTCGAGCCGCGCTACCTCGAGCAGTTGTACGCGTTCGGCGAGCCCGACCGTTCGCCGGGTGACCGCGTCGTGTCGATCGTGTACTGGGCGCTTGTGCACTCCGGCGAGGCCGAGCAGCTGGCCGAGGGCGAGAATGTGCGCTGGTTCGTGGCCGATGAGGTGCCGCGGCTGGCATTCGACCACAACACGATCATCGAGTACGCGCTGTGGCGGCTGCGCAACAAGATGGAGTACAGCCGCATCGCGCACGCGCTGCTCGGTGAGACGTTCACGCTCACGCAGCTGCGTGAGGTGCACGAGGCCGTTCTGGGGCGCCCGCTCGACCCCGCCAACTTTCGGCGCCAGATCGAGTCGTCGGGTGATGTCGTCGCCACCGATCAGGTGGTCACGGGTGGCAGGCATCGGCCGCCGCGCCTCTTCCGGTACATCGGCTCCGTCGATCTCGGCGACACCGGCCCGCTCTCCGGCTAGCCGCCCCGGCGCCCCACGAACCAGCACCCCACCCACCGCATCAGGAGTTTCCGTGACCTCAGTCGACACGACCATTCAACGCATCCGCCTCACCGGTGCGCCCGCAGACGAACTCTGCACGACCGATCTCGTCGAGGCTCCGTGGAATTTCGACACCGTGCCGGGTTACGGGCCGGGCTCGTCGATGGGCGATGTGATTCCGGTCGGCTCGCCGCGTCAGGGCCAGCTCCCCGCGGAGTACCGCACCGCGTCGCCTGAGGAGCTTGACCGTCGCATCCGCGCCGCCAAGGCGGAGCTGGGGGAGCGGCTCGTGATCCTCGGCCACCACTATCAGCGTGACGAGATCATCGAGTACGCCGACTTCGTGGGTGATTCGTTCCAGTTGGCGAATGCCGCGCAGACGGTGCCGAATGCTGAGGCGATCGTGTTCTGCGGGGTGCATTTCATGGCCGAGACGGCCGACGTGCTCGCCCGCGACGGGCAGGCCGTGATCCTTCCGAATCTGGCCGCCGGGTGTTCGATGGCCGACATGGCCGACATCGATTCGGTCACCGAATGCTGGGAGCAGCTGGAGGCGCTGTACGGCACGGAGCCGGATGCGGATGGCCGGGTGCCGGTCATCCCGGTCACCTACATGAACTCCTCGGCGGCGCTCAAGGGTTTCTGCGGTGCACATGGCGGAATCGTCTGCACCTCATCCAACGCGAAGGCCGTGCTCGAGTGGGCCTTCGAGCGGGGGCAACGGGTGCTGTTCTTCCCCGACCAGCATCTCGGGCGCAACACGGCCAAGGCGATGGGCGTGCCCCTCGAGCTGATGCCGCTGTGGAACCCGCTCAAGCCGCTCGGCGGCAACGAGGAGCAGCACCTGCACGACGCCCGCGTTCTGCTGTGGCACGGCTTCTGCTCCGTGCACAGGCGCTTCACGACGGCCCAGATCGACCAGGCCAGGGCGGAGCATCCGGGCGTTCGCGTCATCGTGCACCCGGAGTGCCCGCAGCCTGTCGTCGATGCCGCCGACGAGGCGGGCTCGACCGATTACATCCTCAAGGCGGTGGCTGCGGCGGCCGAGCCGACGACGTTCGCCATCGGCACCGAGATCAACATGGTCACGCGGCTGGCCGCGCAGTACCCGCAGCACACCATCTTCTGCCTCGACCCGGTCATCTGCCCCTGTTCCACGATGTACCGCATCCATCCCGGCTATCTGGCCTGGGTGCTTGAGGCGTTCGTGCGCGGCGAGGTCCTGAACCGCATCACCGTCGACGAGGGCGTCACGGCGACGGCGAAGCTGGCGCTTGAGCGGATGCTCGCAGCCCGGCCGGCAGGCTGATGGGCACCGTCATCGTTGTCGGCTCCGGGGCCGCTGGTCTCACGGCGGCGCTCGGGGCCTCCCGCGAGCACGAGGTTGTTCTGCTCACGAAGGCGGAGCTGGGCGAGAGCAACAGCCTGTACGCGCAGGGCGGCGTCGCGGCCGCGCTGTCGGAGGATGACAGCACCGAGCTGCACCTCGCCGACACGCTGCGCGCGGCAGCGGGCGCCGGCGACGAGGAGGCGGCGCGCGTGCTCTGCGAGGAGGGCCCGCAGCGTGTGCGCGAGTTGATCGAGCTCGGCGTCGACTTCGACCGTGACGGCGCCGCGTTGGCCCGCGGCCAGGAGGGTGCCCATTCGCTCGCTCGCGTGCTGCATGCGGGCGGTGATGCGACGGGTCGCGCGATCGTTGCGGCCCTGACCCGCGCGGTGCGCGCCTCGGGCGTGCGAATCGTGGAGAACGCGTTTCTCCTGGACCTGGTGGTTCGCGATGGTGTGGTCGTCGGCGTTGAGGTGCTCCGCGCCGGGGTGCGGCTGGCGATCGAGGCGGATGCCGTCGTCGTGGCGAGCGGCGGCGCTGGGCAGCTGTTCCTGCACACGACCAACCCCGCGGGCGCGACGGGCGATGGCGTGGCGGCGGCCCTGCGCGCCGGTGCGCGCCTCGCCGATGCCGAGTTCTACCAGTTCCACCCGACGGCCCTCGCGGTGCCCGGCACACCGCTCGTGTCCGAGGCGGTGCGCGGCGAGGGAGCTGTGCTGCGGGATGCGAACGGCGTCCGTTTCATGCTTGACGAGCATCCGGATGCTGAGCTTGCCCCTCGAGATGTCGTCGCGAGGGCGATCTCCCGCACAATGGCACGGCAGGGTGGCGAGCCGGTTCTCCTGGACTGCACAGGCCTGGGCACTGAGCTCGCGCAGCGCTTTCCCGGTTTCTGGGCGCTCTGCGCGAAGCATGGCTTCGACCCTTCCAGTGAGGGGATCCCGGTGACGCCGGCGGCCCACTACTGGATGGGCGGAATCGAAACCGATCTCGATGGCCGCAGCAGCATCCCGGGCCTCTTCGCGATCGGTGAGGCGGCCTGCACGGGAGCGCACGGCGCCAACAGGCTCGCCTCGAATTCGCTGCTGGAGGCCCTCGTGTTCGCCCATCGCGTCGTCGACGCGCTCGAGGGCATCGGGGCCGGACGCGAACTGGTTCCGGATGCGCATGCCGCCGTGGCGCTCGCCCCGGAGCAGCCTGCCGGGTCACCCCTCGATCGCCGCGATCTGCAGAAGCTCATGTGGCGATTCGTCGGGCTCGAACGGGATGCGGCAGGGCTCACTGAGGCGACACACACGCTCGACCGCTGGTCGCTGCGCCATGGTGAGGCTCGCAGCGGTTCGGTGCACGATCTCGAGACGGCCAATCTGCTCGAGGTGGCGCGCGCCGTGGTTGCGGCCGCCGCGGAGCGGACGCACTCGCTCGGCGCGCACTGGCGCAGCGACGACGTGCACCCAGAACGCGACACCTCTCTCGCATCCGGAACCTCCGGACACGAGTCGATCGATCCCGCCCGAAAGGCCGTGCTCCTGTGATCCCTGCTGCCACTGTCGAATCCGTTGTTCGCGCCGCCCTTGCCGAGGATGCGCCCTGGGGCGACGTCACGAGCGAGTCGCTTCTGCCGGAGGGCTCGCAGGCCGTCGCCGAGCTGGCCGCCCGGGAGCCCGGCATCCTGGCAGGCGCCGGGGTCTTCGCCGCGGCGATGCACGCCGTCGACCCGTCGATCGAGGTGGAGTTGCTGCTTGCCGACGGCGAGGCCTTCGCGGCGGGCGCCCTGCTGGCGCGGGTCTCGGGTGACGCCCGCGGCATCCTCAGGGCTGAGCGTGTCGGCCTCAATCTCGTGCAGCGGCTCAGCGGCATCGCCACGGAGACCGCCCGCTATGTCGCCGCCGTCGCCGGCACGCGTGCGCGCATCGTCGACACACGCAAGACCACTCCGGGCCTGCGTGCGCTCGAACGCCACGCCGTCCGCTGCGGGGGCGGGCACAATCACCGTTTCTCCCTCTCGGATGCGGTGCTCGCCAAAGACAATCATCTGGCGGTGCTGACGAGGGGCGGCCGCGACCTCACGGAGGCGCTGCGCGAGGCGCGCGAGCGGCTCGGCCACACCGTGCACTTCGAGGTGGAGGTCGATCGCGTCGATCAGATCGAGCCGGTCATCGCCGCGGGCATCGACACGATCATGCTCGACAACTTCACGCCGGAGCAGCTTCGGGAGGGCGTCGCGATCGTCGCCGGCCGCGCTCTCGTCGAGGCGAGCGGCGGTGTGTCGCTCGCGACGGTCGCCGAGATCGCGGCCACGGGTGTCGACGTGATCTCCGTGGGCGCGCTCACGCACAGCGTGCGTTCACTCGACCTCGGGCTCGACGTGGTCGTGCGTTGAGCATGGACGACGCCGGGCCCCTCTATCTCGATCACGCGGCGACGAGCCCTGTGCGTCGTGAGGTGCTCGAGGCGATGTGGCCCTATCTGAGCTCTGAGTTCGGCAACCCTTCCAGCCATCACGCTGCGGGGGAGTCGGCCGCAAGAGCCCTCGACTGGGCGCGATCGACGGTTGCTGCGGTTCTCGGCTGCCGGGCCTCGGAGATCGTGTTCACGGGTGGCGGCACCGAGGCGAACAATCTCGCGATCAAGGGTGTGGCTCTGGCGCGGCCCCGCGGCCGTCACGTCGTGATCTCGGCTGTCGAGCATCCGTCTGTTCTGGAGTCCTGCGCCTATCTGGAACGCTTTCACGGCTTCGAGGTCGCCCGCCTGCCGGTCGATTCGTACGGACTCGTCGCGCCTGCTGACTTCGAGGCGGCGCTGCATGAGGACACGACCCTTGCGAGCGTCATGTACGCCAACAACGAGATCGGCACAGTGCAGCCGATCGCCGAACTCGCCGGCATCGGCCGTGCGGTTGGCGTCCCGTTCCACAGTGATGCGGTGCAGGCGGCCGGATGGCTGCCGCTCGACGTGGACGGGCTCGGCGTCGACGCGCTCACCCTCGCCGGCCACAAGCTGGGCGCGCCGAAGGGCATCGGGGTGCTGTTCTGCCGGGCCCGCATCCCGCTCGAACCCGTTCTGCACGGCGGCGGGCAGGAACGCGGGCGCAGATCAGGAACTCAGGATGTCGCCGGGGCCGTCGGGCTGGCGACGGCGCTCGTGCTCGCGGACGACGAGCGAAAGGCGGGGGCGGATGCCCTGGGTCGCCTCCGCGACGAATTCATCGCCAGAATTCTGGCAGGGGTGCAGGGCTCCACCCTCACGGGGCACCCGAGCCTCCGTCTCGCCGGCAGCGCGTCATTCTGCTTTGCGGGTACGAGCGGCGAAGCGGTGCTGCTCGAGTTGGAACGAAGAGGGGTGCTGGTGTCGAGCGGCTCCGCCTGCGCGGCGGGCAGCTCGGATCCGTCGCCCGTACTGCTGGCGATCGGCGTGGAGCCGGAACTGGCCCAGACGGCGGTGCGCTTCACGTTCGGCGCCCAGATCGAGCGAGCACAACTGCTCGCCGTCGCGGACGCCGTCGAGGCATCCGTTGCAGCCGTGCGCGGCATTCGCTGATTGCCCGAACCCAGCGGCCGGGGGAGCACGCTCCGCGAAGTAGCATGGGTGGTGGCGCATCGCGCCGTTTCGCCGACCGCGCACCCAGTGCGGCTGACTTTTGGAGTTAATGACGTGGCCATCGCCTCATCCCTCGATTCGGTTATCTCCCTGGCCAAGCGCCGGGGTTTCGTGTTCCAGGCGGGTGAGATCTACGGCGGCTCCCGTTCGGCGTGGGACTACGGGCCCCTCGGCGTCGAGCTGAAGGAGAACATCAAGCGCGAATGGTGGCAGACCTTCGTGCGCAGCCGCGAGGACATGGTGGGTCTCGACTCGTCCGTCATCATCCCGAAGGCGGTCTGGGAGGCATCCGGCCACGTCGCGACGTTCACCGACCCGCTCGTCGAGTGCACCTCCTGCCACCACCGTTTCCGCCAGGACCACCTGATCGAGGCGTTCGAGGCGAAGAAGGGCCGCGAGGCGAAGGATGGGATGAGCGAGATCGCCTGCCCCAACTGCGGAACGCGCGGGCAGTTCACCGAACCCCAGCTGTTCTCGGGGCTCATGAAGACCTTCCTCGGCCCTGTCGACAACGAGGCGGGCCTCAACTATCTGCGCCCCGAGACGGCACAGGGCATCTTCGTCAACTTCAACAATGTGCTCACGGCGTCGCGCAAGAAGCCCCCATTCGGCATCGGCCAGATCGGCAAGGCGTTCCGCAACGAGATCACGCCCGGCAACTTCATCTTCCGCACCCGCGAGTTCGAGCAGATGGAGATCGAGTTCTTCACCGCGCCCGATGAGGCGGACGCCTGGTTCAAGGAGTGGGTCGAGGCCTGCTGGAACTGGTTCATCGACCTGGGGATCGACCCCGAGAACATGCGCCGCTTCGACGTTCCCGACGGCGAGCGCGCCCACTACTCGGCGGGCACGATCGACCTCGAGTACCGTTTCGGTTTCCAGGGCTCCGAGTGGGGCGAGCTGATGGGCATCGCGAACCGTACCGACTTCGACCTCGGTGCGCACAGCAAGGCATCCGGAACCGAGCTCAGCTACTTCGACCAGGCATCCGGCGAGCGTTACACGCCGTACGTGATCGAGCCCTCCTTCGGCCTCACCCGTTCGATGATGGCGTTCCTTGTGGATGCTTATCACGAGGATGAGGCGCCCAACGCGAAGGGCGGCGTCGACAAGCGCACGGTGCTGCGTCTCGACCCGCGCCTGGCCCCGGTGAAGGCTGCCGTGCTGCCGCTGAGCCGCAACGAGCAGCTCTCGCCGCTCGCCAAGGAGCTGGCCACCGATCTGCGCCGTCGCTGGAACATCGACTTCGATGATGCGGGCGCGATCGGCCGCCGCTATCGTCGCCAGGATGAGATCGGCACTCCGTTCTGCATCACGATCGACTTCGACACGCTCGAGGACAAGGCCGTGACGGTGCGCGAGCGCGACAGCATGCAGCAGGAGCGCGTCTCGCTCGACCTCCTGCAGGGCTACCTCGCGGAGCGCCTCCTCGGGGCGTGAGCGATTACCGGCGGATGTCCTGCTGGTTTTGAGGGGCAGAGGTACGAGGCCGTCTCGAAACCAGCCCACGGAATAACCCGCCGGCACCCACGGTTGCCACCAGCATGAGCGATCCCATCAAGGTAGACATCTGGTCAGACGTGCAGTGCCCCTGGTGCTATATCGGTAAGCGTAAATTCGAGGCGGGTGCTGAGCAGTTCGGCGGCGAGGTCGAGATCGAGTACCACTCGTTCGAGCTTTCTCCCGACACCCCTGTCGATTTCGAGGGCAGCACCGCTGACTATTTGAGCAAGCGCAAGGGCATGCCACTTGAGCAGGTGAATGGGATGCTCGCGAATGTGACGAACATCGCGAAGAGTGTGGGGCTCGATTACGACTTCGATTCGGTGAAGCAGACGAACACCATCAAGGCTCACGAGTTGTTGCATTACGCGAAGGCGCAGGGCAGGCAGCTCGAGATGAAGGAGCGGCTGCTGAAGGCCTACTTCGAGGAGGGCGAGCACGTCGGGCGCATTGAGGATCTGGCCGATCTGGCTGCCGAGGTGGGTTTCGACCGTGCGGATGTTGTGCGTTCGCTCACCGAGGAGGAGTTCCTTTCTGCGGTGAAGGCTGATCAGGCGCAGGCGATGGAGTACGGCATCCAGGGTGTTCCGTTCTTTGTCATCGACGGCAAGTACGGCATCTCTGGTGCGCAGGAGGCGGCGACTTTCGCGCAGGCGCTGCAGCAGGTGCGCGACGAGAAGCAGGCATGATGGCTGGCCTCATTCCGCTCGGCGCGCCCGATGCGATCGCGTGCGAGGGTGACGCGTGCTTGGTTCCCGGTGCCGCGGCCCCACCCGCTGATGCCGCGGTCGTGAGTGGGCAGTAGTTGCCCTGAGCAGCTCACTGGGTGGGCGAGAAGTGGCCTCTCGCAGCGCGGCAGCGGTCAGCTGCGGGGTGCGAGCGCTTCTGTGATGTCGGCGACGACCGCGTCGAAGGATGCGGTGAGTGCGTCCCCGTCGACGAACAGGCTCACACCGTGCTCGCCGGCGCCGAGCGAGACGCGCTTGCCGGCGAAGCTGCTGTCGGCGTACACGGGCCACGGGCTGGTGCTGCCGAGCGGCGTTATCGTGCCGCGCTCGTATCCTGTCGCGTCGAAGGCGGTCTGCGCATCCGGCAGCGACAGCTTGTTGACGCCCACGAGCGCGCGCAGTTTGGGCCACGAGATCTGCCGATCGCCGGGCACGAGAGCGAAGAGGAAGCTGCCGTCCTTGTGTTTGACGACGAGCGTCTTGACGATCGCCGAGGGCTCGATTCCGAGGGATGCGGCGGCTTCTTCGAGGCTTCCGGCGGGGCCGCGCTCGACGTATTCGACGTCGAGCCCTCTCGCCGCAGCATCCGCAGCGACTCGTTCACGTCCGGTGGCGCCGGTCGTTTCTGTGGCTTCTGTCATCGGATGCCTCGCTTTGTCTGGAAGAATTGGAGCATGACCGTGATCGACGCTACCTCCTCCCGCCCGGCATCGGCCGTGCGCGAGTCGAGTGCGCCGCTGCGGATCGGCTCGCTCGAGCTTGACGTGCCTGTGGTTCTGGCGCCCATGGCGGGCATCACGAACACGGCGTTCCGCAGGCTCTGCCGTGAGTTCGGCGCGGGGCTGTATGTCAGCGAGATGATCACGAGCCGTGCGCTTGTGGAGCGTACTCCGGGGAGCATGCGCCTCATTCAGCATCACGAGTCGGAGTCGGTGCGCAGCATCCAGCTCTACGGCGTCGACCCGAAGACGGTGCGCGAGGCCGTGACGATGCTCGTCGCCGAGGATCGTGCCGACCATATCGACCTCAACTTCGGCTGCCCTGTCCCGAAGGTGACGCGCAAGGGCGGGGGAGCGGCGCTTCCCTGGAAGACGAGCCTGTTCCGCGACATCGTGGAGGGCGCGGTCGAGGCTGCCGGCGACATCCCGTTGACGATCAAGATGCGCAAGGGCATCGACGCCGATCACCTCACCTATCTCGAGGCGGGGCGCATCGCCGAGGGTGCCGGCGTCGCGGCCGTGGCGCTGCACGCCCGTACGGCATCCGAGTTCTACAGCGGCCACGCCGACTGGTCGGCGATCTCGAAGCTCAAAGAGGTGGTCACCTCTGTTCCGGTGCTCGGCAACGGCGACATCTGGTCGGGCGCGGATGCTGTGCGCATGGTCGAGCAGACCGGCTGCGACGGCGTCGTGGTCGGCAGGGGCTGTCTGGGCCGCCCATGGCTGTTCGGTGATCTCGTCTCGTCGTTCTCCGGTGTGGAGCAGGTGGCGCAGCCCAGCCTCGGTGTTGTGGCTGGCGCGGTGCGGCGTCATGCCCAGCTGTTGGGCGAGTTCTTCGACAGCGAGGAGTGGGCCTGCCGCGATATCCGCAAGCACATGGCCTGGTATTTCAAGGGCTATCCGGTGGGTGGCGACATCCGGTCGAGGCTCTCGACGGTCGAGAGTTTCGCCCAGCTCGATGACATCTTGGGTGAGCTCGACGGGGATGCTCCGTATCCGGGTGCGGGTGCTGAGGGGCCGCGCGGTCGTGCCGGCACTCCGAAGCGGCCTGCGCTGCCGCAGGGGTGGCTCGACAGCCGCGAGCTGGGCGTCGAGGAGAGCTTTGAGCTTGCCGGGGCAGAACTGGACACGAGCGGTGGCTGAGCCCCAGGGTGACCCGGGTTCGTCGTCCGGGGGTGTCCTGCCTGCGGGTTATGGCGAGCACGACACCGCTCGCTTCCTCGCAGAGGAGCACTCGAGCCGCCGAAGCGATTTCGCGCGCGACCGCGCCCGCCTGCTGCATTCGAGCGCGCTGCGCCGTCTGGCGGCGAAGACCCAGGTGCTGAGCCCGACGCAGGGCCTCGATTTTGCCCGCAATCGGCTCACCCATTCACTCGAGGTGGCTCAGGTGGGGCGGGAGCTGGCCACGAGCCTCGGCCTCGAGCCGGATGTGGTCGACACGGCCTGTCTCGCCCACGACCTGGGGCATCCGCCGTTCGGCCACAATGGCGAGCGTGCCCTCAACAGCTGGGCCGCAGACATCGGCGGCTTCGAGGGCAATGCGCAGACGCTGAGGCTTCTGACGCGCATCGAGCCGAAGGTCTTCGGCGCCGACGGCACTCCGTACGGCCTGAATCTGACGCGGGCGAGCCTCGACGCGAGTTGCAAGTACCCGTGGCCCGATTCGCGGTCGGTCGCCGATCCGAGCGGGCGGGCCAAGTTCGGTTTCTATGCGGATGATGTGGCGGCCTTCGAGTGGCTCCGTGCGGGCGCCCCCGAGGGCAGGTTGTGCATCGAGGCACAGGTTATGGACCTCTCCGACGACATCGCCTATTCGGTGCACGATTTCGAGGATGCGATCTTCGGCGGTTATGTCGATGTCGCTGCGCTGGGCGCTCGGGTCGATCACGACGAGCTTGTCGATTCGATGGTCGAGTGGATCGGCGGGGAGCTCGATCATGGTGAGCTCATCGCCGCCTTCGACAGGCTCGACAGCCTTCCCGCGTGGATCGATTCGTGGGATGGCAGCAGGCGCGATCAGAGCAGGTTGAAGAACCTGACCAGCCAGCTCATCGGGCGTTTCGCGGGCGGCGCTGTTCAGGCCACGAGGGATGCCTTCTCGTCGGGCAGTCTTGCGCGTTTCGGTGCCGACATCGTGGTGCCCCGCGAGATCCGGGCCGAGATCGCGGTGCTGAAGGGCATCGTGGCGGCCTTCGTGATGTCGCACAACACGCGGCAGCCGATCTACATGCACCAGCGTGAGATCCTCACGGATCTCGCTGACTCCCTGTTCCTGAAGGGTCCGGATGCTCTCGATGCGGGCTTCGCGGCCGACTGGCGGGAGGCGGCGGATGACGGCGCCCGTCGCCGTGTCATCGTCGACCAGGTGGCGAGCCTCACCGATCAGTCGGCGCTCAGTTGGCACGAGCGTCTCGTCGGCAACTGAGCCACCTGGTTCGCACCCTGTGGAGAGCGGCTCGGGTGAGCGGGCGCGCTAACTAGACTTGGGTCATGGCAGGCCTTATTCGACGCAACGACATCGATGAGGTGCGTGCCCGGGTGAACATCGCCGACATCGTGGGCGACTACGTCACCTTGAAGGGCGCCGGCGTGGGCTCTCTGAAGGGCCTCTGCCCGTTCCACGATGAGCGCAGCCCGAGCTTCCATGTGCGTCCGCAGGTGGGGCGTTATCACTGCTTCGGCTGTGGCGAAGACGGCGATGTGTTCACCTTCCTGCAGCGCATGGATCATGTCTCCTTCTCTGAGGCGGTCGAGCGCATGGCGGCGCGCATCGGCTTCGAACTGCATTACGAAGACGGCGGCCCTGCGAATCGTGAGCAGGGCAACAGGGCGCGCCTGCTCGCCGTGAACAAGGCGGCGTCAGATTTCTTTGTCGGCCAGCTGGCCACGGCGGCTGCGGAGCCTGCGCGCACGTTCCTGGGCGAGCGGGGCTTCGACCCCTCGGCAGCGGAGCGTTTCGGTGTGGGCTTCGCCCCGAAGAGCTATGACGCCCTCAGCAAGCATCTCTTCACTCTCGGCTTCACGGAGGCCGAACTGATCGCATCCGGTGTCGTCGGTCAGGGTGATCGCGGCATCTACGACCGCTTCCGCGGGCGTCTCGTGTGGCCGATCCGTGACACGACCGGGCAGACCCTGGGCTTCGGCGCCCGGCGCCTTCTCGACGACGATCAGGGCCCCAAATATCTGAACACCCCCGAGACGGCGGTCTACCACAAGTCTCAGGTGCTCTACGGGCTCGATCTCGCCAAGAGGGACATCTCCCGAGGCAAGCAGGTCGTTGTCGTCGAGGGCTACACGGATGTCATGGCCTGCCATCTCGCGGGCGTCACGACGGCGGTGGCCACCTGTGGCACGGCGTTCGGCGTCGAGCACATCAAGGTCGTGCGCCGCGTGCTGGGCGACTTCGACAACGGTGACTCGACGGCGCTCGGTGAGGTGGTGTTCACCTTTGACCCGGATGAGGCGGGGCAGAAGGCGGCGAGCCGCGCGTTCGCCGAGGAGCAGCGCTTTGCCGCCCAGACCTTCGTGGCTGTCGCCCCCGACGGGCTCGACCCCTGCGATCTGCGCCTCAAGCGCGGCGACGACGCGGTTCGACGGCTCGTGGCGACGAAGAAGCCCATGTTCGAGTTCATGGTGCGGCGGGTGCTGGCGCAGCACGACCTCGACACCGTGGAGGGCCGGGTGGCCGCCCTGCGCGCGTCCGCTCCGATCGTCGCAGGCATCCGTGATCGTGCCCTCAGTGTCGGCTATGTGCGCAACCTGGCCGGGTGGCTGGGCGTGGACCCTGCTGAGGTGTCGCGCGCGGTCTCGTCCGCCGAGCGGCGTGGTGCGTCGGAGAAGGGTGCCGCCTCCGGGCAGCGCGATGACAGAACGGATGCGCGTGACGATCGCTTCGGGGCCGGTCCCGGTGCCGACGCTGACAACGCTGTTCCCGAGGCGATGGCGGGCCCCTCGATAGCGCAGCTGCCCAGCGACCCTGCGACGCGGCTGGAGCGCGATGCGCTCATGGCGGTGCTGCAGCAGCCTGAGCAGGTCGGGGCTGACCTGGTGCGGCGTGTCAGTCAGGCGGCCTTCGCCAATCCGTCTCTCGCGGTTGTGCGTGACGGTGTCGCCGCAGCTTTCGCCGAGGGGGAGGAGGGGTTCGCCCCTTCGCTCTGGCTCGATCGTGTGATCGCCCAGGTTCCGGCACCGTTCGCGACGATCGTGCGTGAGCTCAGCTTCGCTCCTCTCCCGGAGAAGGCCGGTCGTGAGCTCAGCGTCTACTGCCAGGGCGTGGCGCTCTCTCTCATCGACCGTGACCTGCTGCGGCAGAAGGCCGAGCTGCTCGGCAGGTTGCAGAGAACGGATGCCGCGGGCGAGCCGGAACGCTACTCGCAGCTGCAGCGAGAACTCGTGCGGGTTGAGCAGGAGCGTCGCGCGCTGCGGGAGGACTGAGCGCCGGGTGCGGACGGATGCGTCCACCCGTGTTGCAGATCGATAAACTTTTCGGTTTTGGTGCTCGTGTCAGGCCGCAAGAGTGCCACCGTGTGTTAGCAAGGAGTTAACGTAATCCCGCGGCCCCCCGATCAGGTGGGCCGCGTTCCCTGTGGTCGATGGGATCCCCGTCGAACCGAGGGGGAGCCTTCACATGAGAGAGGTATGACGGATATGGCATCCGCATCAACATTCAAGAGGCGCGCGCTTGTCGCGTTGGGCACGGGAACCGCTGCGGTTCTCGTCCTTGCCGGCTGCGCCAGCGGCGGCAACGGCGGCGGCGGCTCGGGTGAGTCGATCACGGTCGGCACCACCGACAAGGTGACGTTCCTCGACCCGGCCGGTTCGTACGACAACGGCTCGTTCGCTGTCATGAACCAGATCTACCCGTTCCTGCTGAACTCGAAGCCGGGCACCGCAGATGTCGAGCCCGACATCGCCGAGTCGGCCGAGTTCACCTCGCCCACCGAGTACACGGTCAAGCTGAAGGCGGGGCTGAAGTTCGCGAACGGCAACGACCTCACGGCATCCGATGTCAAGTTCTCCTTCGACCGCCAGCTGGCGATCGCCGATGTGAACGGCCCGTCGACCCTGCTCTACAACCTCGACAGCACTGAGGCCGTCGACGACACGACCGTGGTGTTCACGCTCAAGTCGGCCAACGACCAGATCTGGCAGCAGATCCTGAGCAGCCCCGCCGGCCCCATCGTCGATGAAGATGTCTTCGCCGCCGACGCCGTCACGAGCGACCAGGAGATCATCGACGGTGAGGCCTTCGCCGGCCCGTTCGTCATCTCCAGCTACAAGTTCAACGAGCTTGTGCAGTTCAAGGCCTACGAGGGCTACGAGGGCGTTCTTGGTGCTCCCAAGACCTCGACCATCAACCTCAAGTACTATGCCGACTCGTCGAACCTGAAGCTCGACGTGCAGGAGGGCAACATCGACGTCGCGACCCGCAGCCTGTCTGCGACCGACATCTCGGACCTGCAGGGCAACGACAACGTGACGGTGCACACGGGCCCCGGCGGCGAGATCCGCTACATCGTGTTCAACTTCAACACGCAGCCGTTCGGTGCGACCACGACCGAGGCCGACCCGGCCAAGGCCCTCGCGGTGCGCCAGGCTGTCGCGGACCTGATCGACCGTGAGGCGATCGCCGACCAGGTCTACAAGGGCACCTACCTGCCCCTGTACTCCTACGTCCCCGCCGGTCTGACCGGTGCCAACGAGGCGCTCAAGGGCCTCTACGGCGATGGCAACGGTGGTCCGGATGCCGACAAGGCTGCCGCGACCCTCGAGGCTGCCGGCGTCACGACTCCGGTCGCGCTCAACCTGCAGTACAACCCGGACCACTACGGCCCGAGCTCGGGCGACGAGTACGCGCTCGTGAAGAGCCAGCTGGAGGCTGACGGCCTGTTCGCCGTGAACCTGCAGTCGACCGAGTGGGTCACCTACGCGGAGGAGCGTTCGGCTGACGCGTACCCGGCCTACCAGCTGGGTTGGTTCCCGGACTACTCGGACGCCGACAACTACCTGTCGCCGTTCTTCCAGACCGACAACTTCCTGGCGAACCACTTCAGCGACCCCGAGCTCGACACGCTGATCCCGGCTCAGGCTGTCGAGACCGACCCGGCGACCCGTGAGGGCATGATCGAGGACATCCAGAACAAGGTCGCGGCCCAGCTGTCGACCCTGCCGTTCCTCCAGGGCGCCCAGGTGGCTGTCTCCGGCAAGGACGTGAGCGGCGTGAGCGACACGCTCGACGCCTCGTTCAAGTTCCGTTTCGGAGTGCTGTCCAAGGGCTAGGCCCGACAGGCGGCTAAAATCTCCTTAGCCGCGCCAGAGGGGGCGGTCCGCGTCACGCGGGTCGCCCCCTCTGTATGCCTGCTCCCGAACATGGAGCGGGTTGCCAACCGCCACACCTGGCGGCGCTGAACAGATTGGTGAACATGAGCTCAACCGCCACGGTGCAGACCGCACCAGGAGGCCCGTCGGCCGCGAAGAAGCGACGATCATCGGGGGGTGGGGGCAGCCTCGGCCGCTACATCCTCACCCGACTGCTGTTGATCATCCCGACGGTGTTCATCCTCGTCACCATGGTCTTCGTTCTCATGCGCACGATCGGCGACCCGATCACGGCGGCTGTCGGCGACCGGCTCAGCGCGGCCCAGCTGCAGGAGCGCATCCATCAGGCAGGCTACGACCGGCCCATCCTGGTGCAGTACTTCGAGTACATCGGTCAGATCTTCACGGGCAATTTCGGCACGACGATCAGCGACGGCCGACCCGTCATCGATGTGCTCACGACTTACGGGCCTGCGACGCTCGAGCTCGTGTTCTACACGCTCATCGTGGCTTTCATCGTGGGCATCCCGTTCGGCATGCTTGCCGCCTATTTCCGTGACAAGTGGCCGGATGCGGTGCTGCGCGTGTTCGCCATCCTCTGCTATGCGACGCCCGTGTTCTTCGCGGGTCTCCTGCTCAAACTCATCTTCTCGGTGTGGCTGAAGTGGCTTCCCGTTGCGGGGCGCGCCTCGACCGGCACGGAGCTCGATCTGCAGTTCCTTGAGAACCCGACGGGCATCTATCTGGTCGACGCCATCCGCACGGGCAGTGCCTCGAATGTGCAGGATGTGCTCTCGCACGCTGTACTGCCGGGCATCGCGCTCGGCCTCCTGACCGCCGGCGTGTTCCTGCGGCTCGTGCGCACGAACGTGATCGGCACGCTCTCGGCCAACTACATCGACTCGGCCCGTTCCCGCGGTGTCAACGAGTTCAGGCTGGTGCGCAGGCACGCCTACAAGCCGGCGCTGATCCCGATCATCACGGTCATGGGTCTTCAGATCGCGCTGCTGCTCGGCGGGGCGGTGCTGACCGAGACGACGTTCGAATGGAAGGGCCTCGGCTTCATCCTCGTCAACTACCTGTCCGCGCGCGACTTCGTGGCGGTGCAGGGAATCGTCGCACTTCTGGCGGTGATCGTCGCCCTGACCAACTTCATCGTCGATGTGATCGCGGCGCTGATCGACCCGAGGGTGAGGTACTGAGCATGAGCGCAGAGACAGAGACCGTGGGCCTCGAGCCCGTGCGCAGGCCTTCCCTGTGGTCGCGCCTCCCCATCGTCCACCAGCTGCGACAGAGTGTCGGTCTGCAGCGCGGGATGCTTATCGCCGGCCTTGTGATCACGGGCGCCTTCCTGCTCGCCGCCGCACTGGCGCCCCTCATCGCGCCCTACGGCTTCGGCCAGCTGAGAGACGACGCCGGCAACTTCGGCGCCCAGCAGCCGCCCTCGGCGGAGCACATCTGGGGCACGACCGTCGGAGGCTACGACGTGTTCTCCCGTGTCATCTGGGGCTCGCAGACGGCGGTCAGTGTCATCGTCATCGCCGTCATCCTCTCGATCTTCGCGGGGGTGCTCCTGGGGCTGGTCTCGGGGTACCTGGGTGGCTGGGTCGACCGCGTTCTGGTTGTCATCTGTGACGCCGTGTACGCGTTCCCGAGCCTGCTGCTCGCGATCGTCATGGCCATCGTGATCACGGGCGGCCAGTCCGATCTGTGGGGCGGGCTGCTCGCCGCCGCCATCTCGATCACGGTCGTGTTCATCCCGCAGTATTTCCGGGTCATCCGTGCCGAGACGGTGCGGATCAAGGCGGAGGCCTTCGTGGAGTCGGCCAAGGTGCTGGGCGCGAGCAACAGCCGCATCATGTTCCGCCACATCCTGCGCAATGCGACTCGTACGCTGCCGCTGATATTCACGCTGAACGCCTCGGAGGCGATTCTGACCCTCGCAGGCCTCGGCTTCCTCGGTTTCGGCATCGAGCCGACCTCGGCCGCGGAGTGGGGCTTCGACCTCAACAAGTCGATCTCCGATGTCACGAGCGGTATCTGGTGGACATCCGTGTTCCCGGGTGTCGCGATCGTGCTCGTCGTGCTCGGCATCACGCTCGTCGGCGAGAGCCTCAACGACCTGGCCGACCCGCGTCTGCGCACGCGCCGCAGGGCCGAGGGCACGCCTGTCGCCACGGCGGCGGTGTCGGTGGTTCCCGGCGGCTCGCTCGACAGCGTTCCGGCGATCGACGACCTGGAGGCACGATCATGAGCAGTCTTGCGAAGGGCCAGCAGGCCGTGCGCATCACCGATCTCGGCGTGACGTTCGCGACCGACGGCGGCGACGTGCGTGCCGTCGACGGCGTCAGCCTGAGCGTCTCAGCGGGCGAGGTTCTCGCGATCGTGGGCGAGAGCGGCAGCGGCAAGTCCGTCACCGCGAAGACCATCCTGGGTCTTCTGCCGGAGACGGCCACGATCTCGGGCGCCGTTGTCATCGGGTCTCAGGATGTGACGCAGCTCTCGGGCGCCGAGCTCCGCCGCATCCGGGGCACGGGCGTGGCCATGGTGTTCCAGGAGCCGTCGACCGCGCTGAACCCGGTCTACACGGTCGGCTGGCAGATTGCCGAGGGCCTGCGCGCGCACGGGAAGTACACCCGCGGGCAGGCGAGGGCGAAGGCGATCGACATCATGGAGCGGGTGGGCATTCCGGATGCCGCCACGCGCGTCGACTACTACCCGCACCAGTTCTCGGGTGGGCAGAAGCAGCGCATCGTGATCGCGATGGCGCTCGTGCTCGACCCGGAGCTGATCGTCGCCGACGAGCCGACGACGGCCCTCGATGTGACGGTGCAGGCCGAGATCCTCGATCTGCTGCGGCGCTGCCGCGACGAGTTCAATGCGGCGATCGTGCTGATCACCCACAACATGGGCGTCGTTGCGGATCTCGCCGATCGGGTGGCGGTCATGCTCGATGGCAAGGTCGTCGAGGAGGCGGATGCGACGAGCCTGTTCGCGGCGCCGAAGCACGAGTACACGAAGCGGCTGCTCGATGCCGTGCCGCACATCGGCACGGGCGCGGCGAGCACGCAGGAGCGTGCCAGCGCACAGGCCGAGCGGCCGGGCGAGAAGCTGGTCGTCGCCGAGAATCTCGTGATCGAGTACCCGGGTCGTCTGGGTCGTGCGGGGTTCCGTGCCGTGAACGGTGTCAGTTTCAGCATCGCCGAGCGCGAGGTTCTGGGGCTCGTCGGCGAGAGCGGTTCGGGCAAGACGACGATCGGCCGTGCCATTGCCGGGCTCACCCGCGTGACGGGCGGGTCTCTGCAGGTGTTGGGGTACGAGATGCTCGGCATGCGCGAACGCGAGTTCCGGCCGCTGCGCAGTGACATCGGTTTCGTGTTCCAGGATCCGGCGACGAGCTTCAACCCCCTGCTGACGATCGCGGACTGCGTCGCTGAGCCGCTCATCATCCACGGCCGTGTGGGAGACTCGCGCGAGGCTCGGGGAACCGTCGACGAGCTGCTCGAGGCCGTGCAGCTTCCCAAGTCGTTCGGCGACAGGTTCCCTCATGAGCTCTCCGGTGGGCAGCGACAGCGGGCGAGCCTCGCCCGTTCGCTCGCACTGCAGCCGAAGCTGCTCATCGCCGATGAGCCGACGAGCGCGCTCGACGTCTCGGTGCAGGCGAAGGTTCTCGATCTGTTCGCCGAGCTGCAGAAGGATTTCGGCTTCGCTGCGCTGTTCATCAGCCACGACCTCGCGGTCGTCGATCTGCTCGCCGACCGCATCGGTGTGCTCTTCAAGGGTGAACTGGTCGAGGAGGGCACGGGGGCCGAGGTTCTCGGTGCGCCGAAGCATCCGTACACCCAGCGGTTGCTTGCCTCGCTCCCGGTTCCGAATCCGGCAGAGCAGGCAGAGCGCAGGAATGAGCTGATGAGGATCCGCCGGGCGGCATCGTGAGGGTTACTGCGGGAGAGGCCGGCGCCGTCGTCTCGGCGCGGGATCTGTCGGTCCACTACCTCTCGCGCAATGCGTCCTCGTACCATCTGGCGCTCGACGGGCTCACCTTCGATGTCGCAGCGGGCGAGGTGCTGGGCGTTGTGGGGGAGTCGGGCTCGGGCAAGTCGACGCTCGCACGCGCCGTTGCGGGGCTCACGGGCCTCGGCCAGCTCGACGACGGCATCCCCGAGATCAGGGGCGGCAGTCTGCGCGTGCTGGGAACGGACATCCGGGGAATCTCTCGGCGGCAGCGCGACCGTCTCACGGGGCGGGTCGGCTATCTTGCGCAGAACGGCGCGGTGACGCTCAACCCACGCCTGACGGTGGGCGAGAACGTGGCCGAGCCGATCTTCGAACGCGATCGGCGTTTCCGGCAGAAGGAGGCGACGGCGATCGTCGCATCGCTGGTCGATTCGGTGCATCTTCCGCTGTCTGTTCTCCCGAAGCAGCCGCACGAGCTGAGCAGCGGGCAGCGGCAGCGGGTCGCCCTCGCACGCGCCCTCGTTCTCGAGCCGTCGCTGCTGGTGGCCGACGAACCCACCCGCGGTGTCGATGCGACCGTCAAGTCGGGCGTGCTCGGTGTTCTGCGCGAGCTGCAGCTGCAGCGGGGATTCTCTGCGCTCGTCGTGAGCAGTGACCTTGCGGTTGTGTCGGCGATGACGGAACGGGTTGCGGTTCTGAGCGGTGGCGTGCTGATCGGAATCGGTCCGCTCGAGTCGCTGTTGGAGCATCCGACGCATCCGTATCTGGAGGCGCTGGCTGCGGTGCGGGAGGGCTACCGCGATGAACGCGACGGCGACTGACGGTTTTCTCGCCTGGACCGGCGGATACACGGAGTCGATGGGCGGTTCTGCCCTCGGCATCGGGCGCCTCGGCGTGCGGCCGTCGGGTGAGCTCGTCTTCGACGGCGTCGTCGCCACCATGTCATCCCCGTCGTATCTCGCCCGGGCCGGCAGCGTGTTGTATGCCGCTGATGAGGCCGAGGGGCGGGTGGCAGCCTTTCGCATCGAGGCCGGCAACGCGCTGACGCCGCTCGGTTCGCTCGCGACGAGCGGTGCGCATCCGTGCCACCTCTCGGTGGCGGGGCGGATGCTCCTGGCCGCGAACTACGGCGACGGCAGCGTCGACGTGTTCTCGCTTCACGATGACGGGTCGCTGCTCGAACATGTGCAGCGGCTGCCGGGTGAGGGCTCAGGCCCGTTGCCGCAGCAGGACGGTCCGCACGCCCACAGCACCCTCGTGCTGCCGTCTGGCGGCGTCCTGAGCGCCGATCTCGGTGCCGATCGTGTGTATCTGCACGACGCGTCCTCGGGTCGTCTGTGGCGCACGGGGCATCTTGAGCTGCCGCCGGGCACGGGGCCGCGCGATCTGCTGCTGCTCGGTGACCGCGTGCTTCTGCTCGGAGAGTTCGGCTCCCGCATCCATGAGATCGTCGACGGGCAGCTCGTACGCTCCGGCGAGTTGGTGACGGATGCTGTGCCCGGCGATCAGGCGGCGGGCCTCGCCGTCGGCCCCGGTGGGCGCTTTCTCTATGCGGGGCTCCGGGGCTCGAATCGCATCGCGGTCGTCGATGCCCATTCGCTGGTGCCGGTCGCGGCGGTGTCGTGCGAGGGGGATTGGCCGAGGCATCTCACCGTGGTCGATGGTCTGCTTCTCGTCTCGAACCAGTTGTCCGGCACGGTGTCGCGCTTCGAGCTCGACGCGGTTTCGGGCCTTCCTCGCCTGCTCGAGCGGCCGGCGATGGTGCCTTCTCCCACCTTCCTTCTCCCCTGAGGGGAACTCGATTTTGTCGGAGACGAATAATTGGTAAAGTAGGCACGCTGTTCCAGTAGTCCTCGATAGCTCAATTGGCAGAGCAGCCGGCTGTTAACCGGCAGGTTCTTGGTTCGAGTCCAAGTCGGGGAGCACAGTTCGGAGAATGCGCCCAACGGGGCGCATTCTTCGTTTCAGGGTGGAGGCCCCGTGGACATCTGGCTCGCTGTCGTCGGAATCGACCCTGTCGTGCTCGTCTCGATCGCCGCTGCAGGCATCCTGCTGGCCCTCGTGTTCTTGGCCCTGTGGGTCGTGGCGCTGCGCCACCTGCGCGAGCAGCGCCGTCTGCGCGCGGAGGCCGAGCACATGGTTCTCGAATCCGAGGAGGATCTGGCCGAGCAGTCGGCCCGGATGCGCATGGTTCGTGAGTTGCAGCAGCTCTCGATCCAGTCGGTGACGGAGATCATCCGCCAGGCCGATGGTGCCAGGTACAAGGGCGAGGCAGATCCGGCAGCGGCCGTGCGTTCGGCGACGGCCATCGCCGATGTCGCGCGATCGACGCTTGCCGAGCTGCGGCGTGCCGTGCCGATCATGCGGCAGGGCGAGTCGGGCGCTGCCCAGCAGCCGGGCATCAAGACGGCTCGCGAGTTGTTCCGGATGATGCGCGAGGCGGGCCTCGATGTTCGCTTCGAGGAGACCGGCACTCGATTTCCGCTGACGCAGGCCGCGGAGCTCGCGATCTACCGCATCCTTCAGGAGTCCCTGACGAACGCCCTCAAGTATGGGGGAGAGGGCACGGAGGCCCGTGTGGCCTTCCGCTGGTCGGCCGAGGGTTTCAATGTTCTCGTCGACGACGACGGCACGAGGGCGGCCAGCCGTCGGGCGGGCGCTGACCCGAACGAGATCTCACGCAGCGGCGGTTACACGATCGAGGATGATGCCGCGGCGCTGACCGCGGTCGCGCAGGGGCCCGGCATCACCGAGATGCGCGAGCGCACTGAGCTTTTCGGTGGCGTGTTCACGGCCTACTCGGTGCCCGGTGTCGGTTTCTCCATCTCTGCCGCGTTCCCGACGCTTCGCCGTGAGGGCAGCGGCGCCCAGCGGCGCGACTGACTGGCGCGAGCGGCACAGTGGCGAGACGGGGCGGTAGGCGGATGCGCTTCCGCGATGCGGAGACGGCGTCGGCTCTGCGGGCGGCGGCGAGCGTCGGTGTCGCAGTCTCGGCCTACGGGGTGTCCTTTGGGGCACTGGCGGTCACGGCGGGCCTCGACGTGTGGCAGACCTGCGTGCTGAGCCTGCTGATGTTCTCCGGAGGCTCCCAGTTCGCCCTCATCGGGGTGATCGCGTCGGGAGGCCTCGCGGCCGGCCCTGCGGCGATTGCGGGCGCCGCGCTGCTCGGAACGCGTAACGCCGTGTACGCGATGCGGATGGGGCCGATCGTCGGTCCGGGGCTGTTCCGTCGTGTGGCGGCCGCGCATCTCACGATCGACGAGAGCACGGCGGTGTCGACGGCGCAGACGACGCTCCGCGGCCAGCGTGTCGGTTTCTGGGCCACGGGCATCCTGATCTTCATCGGCTGGAATCTGACGACCCTTCTCGGCGCCGTCATCGGCGATCTGCTCGGCGATGTCAGCCGTTGGGGTCTGGATGCGGCGGCCGCAGCCGCGTTCCTGGGCCTGCTGTGGCCCCGACTTGTGCAGTTGCAGCCGGTCGTGGTGGCCGTCGCCGCTGCAGTCGTCGCCGTGGTGCTCACGCCCTGGCTGCCCGCCGGCGTGCCGGTGCTGGCCGCAGCGGGTGTGGCCGTGGTCGTCGGGCTGGGTAACTGGTTCGGCTCCCGCGAGGCGCACACGCTCGCCGAGGAGGTCGCGACCGATTCGGTCGCCACCCATGACGCGCACCTGGGCGAGCACCGTCACGACGGGGGAGAAGCGTCATGACCCTGTGGCTGATCATCATCGTGGCATCGCTGGCCTGCCTCGCCCTGAAGCTGTCGGGCTATCTCGTTCCGCCGGCGTTCATGGAGCGCCCGCGGCCGGCTCGCGTAGCCAACCTGCTGACGGTGGCGCTGCTGGCGGCGCTCGTGGCGACGCAGGCTGTCGGTTCCGCCGAGGGCCTGGTGCTCGACGCGAGGGTTCCTGCTCTGTTCGTCGCGGCGGTGCTGTTCTCGGTGCGGGTGCCGTTCATCGTCGTCATCGTGGCCGCCGCCGCGACGGCTGCGGCGATTCGAGCCGTCTTCGGCGGTTAGGGTCGCTCAGCCTTCGAGATCGTCGACTCCAGGCATCCAGCTGAGCCCTGGCTGTCCCCAGCCTTCGCGTTTGATCGCCTTCGCGGCGGCCTTGCGCCGACTCGCGTCGAGCCGGTCGACGTACAGGGTGCCGTCGAGGTGGTCGTATTCGTGTTGGAAGATGCGGGCGAGCCAGCCGGATGCGCGCACCTCGAACGGATGCTGGTCCAGGTCGACGGCGCGAAGCACGGCGAGCTCGGAGCGGCGCAGTGCGAACCGCTCGCCGGGCACCGAGAGGCAGCCCTCCGACTCGTCCTCGTCGTCGGGAGCCCCCGTGAGGATGGGGCTGAGCCAGAGTTCGGGGTTGATGGCGGTGCCGCGGTGCAGGGTTCCGTCGTCGTCGGTCCAGTCGTAGACGAAGAGGCGCAGGCCGACGCCGACCTGCGGGGCGGCGAGGCCGACGCCCGGCGCGGCCTCCATCGTCTCGAACATGTCGCCGACGAGCTCCCGCAGCACGGAATCGAAGGACGATACGGGCGATGCGGGGGAGTGGAGTACCGGGTCACCGGTGATAACTATGGGAAGTACGGCCATTCGCCAAGAATATCCCGGCGCGAACCCTTAGGGTCGTTCTGTGCTTCCCGACCTGACAGAACTGGCGATGGAGTCCCTCACGCCGATGCAGGCCTTGGGCATTCCTGTGGCGCTCATCGGTGCCGTCTTCCTCGCTGTGGGCGCGCAGCTGCAGCACCGCGGTGTCGGCAAGGTGGAGGCGCAGATCGCGCCGCCTGTGCGCACGGCAGGCCTGAGCCTGCGGCAGATGGCTGCGCTGGTCGCCCGCCCGTCGTGGCTCATCGGCACGCTCATGCTCGGCCTGGCCGTGGTCTTTCAGCTCACGAGCCTCGCCCTGGCGCCGCTCACGGTCGTCCAGCCGCTCGGCGCGGTGGCTCTGGTCATCACCGCCGTGCTCAATGCGCGCGTGTCGAATGTTCGGCTCGATGCTGCGAGCATCCGGGCTGTCGCATTCTGTGTGGGTGGTGTCGCGCTGTTCGTCACGATCGCGTCGTTCACGACCACGTCACGCAGGGTTTCGGATGCTCAGGTGTTCGTGATCCTCGCAATCCTCGCGGTGGTCCTGGTGGCCTTGGCGGCGCTGTTCCTCGCCTACCGGCACCGTTTCAAGGCGATCATGTACATCGTCGGCGCCGGCGTCGTCTACGGTTTCGTGGCGACCCTCGCGAAGGTCGTGATCGACCGGGTCAAGACGGGCGACTTCGAGTGGCTCACCCTCACCTGTGTCGTCGCGCTGCTTGTGGCCACGGTGCTGGGCGGCTATTTCGTGCAGAACGCGTACTCCTCGGGCCCACCGGATCTGGTGATCGCCGGGCTCACCGTCATCGACCCGATCGTGGCCGTGCTCATCGGCATCCTGGTACTGAGGGAGGCCGACGGCGCCCACTGGACCATCATGTTCGCGTTCCTTGTGGCTGGGGCGATGGCCGTCTATGGCGTGTTCCAGCTCGCCAAATACCACCCCCAGACACGGCATTAGGGTAGTTTTGTCTCATGCCTCCCGCTCCGGGAGCGGCCGTGATGGTCGCTTTCGCAGGGGTCGCTCATCTTCTGTCGGGCTGCCGCACTTCTGCCCCCGACGCCCCCGACTCTAAGGAATCGCACAGTCTTGCCCGATACCTCTGATCCAGCCCATATCCCGGACACGGCACCCCTGAAGGTGCTCATCGGCTGCGACACGTTCCCTCCGGATGTGAACGGGGCCGCGAACTTCGCCTCCCGCCTCGCCGCCGGCCTCGTGCAGCGCGGCCATGAGGTGGTCGTTGCAGCCCCGGCGGCGAGTCGCCGGCATGGTCGTTTCGTCGAGGACCATGAGGGTGCGAGCTTCCCGGTGGAGCGGATGTATTCGTGGCGCTGGTACCCGCACGACTGGCTGAGGTTCGTGCTGCCGTGGCGCAGTCGCGCTCATGCGGCGCGCATCCTTGATGAGGTGAAGCCGGATGTCGTGCACATCCAGTCGCACATCGTCGTCGGTCGCGGCATGGCCCGCGAGGCTCACAAGCGCGGCATCCGCGTGATCGCCACGAACCACTTCATGCCCGAGAACATGATCGAGCACACGCTGCTGCCGAAGTTCCTGAGGCAGACGGCCATCCGTCTCGCCTGGCGGGATGCGTCGAGGACGTTCGCGCTCTGCGAGGCTGTCACGACGCCCACGCGCAAGGCGGCGGCGTTCCTCGAGGCCGAGACGGAGCTGCGCGGGGTGCACGCCATCTCCTGCGGCATCGACGCGAGCCTGTACACGCCGAGCCTTGAGCCGCGCAGCGAGAACCGCATCGTCTTCGTCGGCCGGGTCACGGGCGAGAAGCACATCGATGTGCTCCTGCGGGCGGTCGCCTCGCTCGATGCGAAGCTGGATGTGAAGCTCGACATCGTCGGCGGCGGCGACCAGATGAACCAGCTCAAGCAGCTGGCCACGACTCTGGGCATCCGTTCCAATGTGAACTTCACGGGCTATGTGTCCGATGAGGAGCTGCGCGGCACGCTCACGCACGCCACCCTTTTTGCGATGCCGTCGATTGCGGAGCTGCAGAGCATCGCGACGATGGAGGCCATGGCGTCGGGGCTGCCGATCGTCGCGGCCGACGCCATGGCGTTGCCTCACCTCGTGCACAATGGCGAGAACGGATTCCTGTTCACGCCGGGCGATTCGGCGGACCTCGCCGAGAAGCTCACGAAGGTGCTTCGGATGCCTCAGGACGAGCTCTTGAAGCTCAAGCAGGCGAGCCTCAAGCTGATCGAGGCGCACGACATCCAGCGCACCTTGAACACGTTCGAGAGCCTGTATCGTGGTGAGGCGGTCACGGATCCTGTGACCGATGTGTCGCTCGACGGCTCCGCTTCGTAGCCGCCTCCTGCGCCACGGGGCGGTAGCTCAGCTGGTTAGAGCAGCGGACTCATAATCCGTCGGTCACGGGTTCAAGTCCCGTCCGCCCTACTGTTCCACTGCTGCGGCCCGAACACGATGAACTTCTTGCGCGCTGCCTCCGGCTCGACCATCATGCTCTCCATCCGTTGGGGCTGCGACGCCCGGCTGGCGCGAGCCTGACCGGGGCGTCCACGGGTTCACGTCCTGTCACACGCTGGCGTACTTCGTCTGGTTCCAGGGCATTGCGCCATTTATTGATGTGCGTGATGCTGTGACTGTGTGGGATGAGAAGAACACATCACCTCGCGAGCCGATGCGTTTCGCGAGGCCTGCAACGTACGCCAATCTGCGGTGATCGGCGCGTTGACTCGTGACCGCCACAGGTCGTCTCGGTGACTATCTCAGAGCGCGTCGCGAAGGTCTGCACCCAGACGATGTTGGATTGGCAGGCGGCGGCAGGCAACGTCGAGTAGTGGGGTTGCGGCGCGAAGAGGTCGCAATTCTCGCCGGGATCAGCACCGACTACTACCTCCGCCTCGAGCAGGGTCGTGACAGGCACCCATCCGGTCAGGTGCAGAAGGCCTTGGCCCGGGCGTTGAGACTCGACTCGGTCGCCGCAGCCTACCTGCATAGATTGGCAGAGCCAGAGGCCGCTTCGGGGGCGGCTGATCGCGATGACCTGGTTCATGAGAGTACGCAACGGCTGATCGATTCCTGGACGAACACGGCCGCGATGGTCCACAGCCGCTACAACGATGTGCTCGCCTCGAATGCTCTCGCACGTGCGTTGAACCCGAACTTTCGACCGGGAGTGAACAGCGTCCTGTCCCTTTTCACCGATCCGTCGGAGCGCTCATTCCATGTGGGGTGGGAGGCTCTGGCTGCACGCTCGGTGGCACAGTTGCGCAATCTGGCCGACACGCACGGTGAAGACCAGAAACTTGACGCCCTCGTCGCTGAAGGATCACGACGTAGCGCGTCATTCCGCCGATTCTGGCAAAGCCAAGACGTTGCACTCATCGGCTCCGGTCAGCATCTGTTGTCGCATCCGCGTGTGGGTGATCTCAACCTCTTCTACCTTGCCCTCCCATTGGTCGGCACGGATGGCCAATCGATCTTTCTCTATTTCGCCGAGCAGGGAACGCCCAGCGCGACCGCGATGCAGCAACTGGCCCAGGAAGGGTGGGAGCAGCAGGGACATGGAGGAATATCGGATCAGGTCTAGCGTCACGAACATGGATCTCAACCTCGTTGACAAGGTCGCGGTCGTGACAGGCGCGAGCAAGGGAATCGGGTTGGCCATCACACGGGCTCTGGTCGCTGAGGGCGCGAAGGTGGTCGCCGGTGCCCGATCGATCACCGAAGATCTCGTCGCCCTCTCCGACACCGGCCAGGTTCTCGCAGTCGCCATCGATCTCTCGCGCAGTGATGGCCCAGCCGAGTTGGTGTCGCGGGTGTCCCAATTCGGTGGCTTGGATATCGTCGTCAACAATGTCGGCGCCCTCACCCCACGCACCGACGGCTTTCTCAACGTCACTGACGACGACTGGCAGGCCACCCTGAATCTGACGCTCATGGCGGCGGTGCGAACGACCCGCACGGCGATCCCGCTTCTGATCGAACGCGGGGGTGGAAACGTGGTGACGATCTGCTCGGTCAATGCCTACCTGCCTGATCCCGGGGTCATCGACTATTCCGCCACCAAAGCGGCGGTCTGGAATCTTTCCAAGTCTCTCTCCAAGGAGTTCGGAGCATCGGGCCTGCGCTTCAACACCATCAGCCCCGGTCCGGTCTCGACCGCGCTGTGGCTCGGCGAGAACGGTGTCGCAGCCACAATCGGGAGGAGCTTGGGCGTCTCATCCGACGAGGCCCGCACCCGCATCATCGACAGTGGCGGTGGCTTCTCGACCGGCCGTTTCACTGAGCCCGAAGAGGTCGCCGATCTGGCGATCCTGCTGGCCAGTGGCAGGGCAGGAAACGTCACCGGCGCCGACTTCCGCATCGACGGCGGACTGACCAAAGACCTGTGACATCCGATTCCACCACCCGCAGAAAGCAGAAACGTCATGTCAGGAACGCCAGTTGTCTTCATCCATGGTCTGTGGATCCACTCCGCCGCGTGGGCGCCATGGCTCGATCTCTTCGCAGAGCGGGGCTACGAGCCGCACGCGCCCGGCTGGCCGGGTGATGCCGCCACAGTCGCGGAAACCCGTGCCGCCGCCGACGCGCTTGATGATGTCGGCATCGAGCAGATCTGCCACCACTATGCGGATTACATCCAGACGCTCAGTGCCAAACCGATCGTCATCGGACATTCCTTCGGCGGGCTCATCGCCCAAGAGCTGCTCGCGGCCGATCTGGTCATTGCGGCGGTTGCCATCGACCCGGCACCGATCAAGGGCGTCAAGGCTCTTCCGTTCTCTTTGTTGCGTTCGGGCTTTCCTGTCCTCGGCAACCCAGCTAACAGGAAGCGGACGGTGTCGCTGACGGCGAAGCAGTTCCGATACAGCTTCGGCAACGCAATCACGGAGGAGGAGTCCAACGCCCTGTTCGAGGCGTGGACGATCCCGGGGCCGGGTCGACCGCTGTTCGAGGACGCCACCGCGAACTTCTCGCGGAAGTCTGCCGCTCAGGTCGACACCCATCAGGCCGTGCGCGGGCCACTGCTGCTGACCTCGGGTGGTGAAGATCACACTGTTCCGAAGGCGGTCACGCTCGAAGTCGCAAAGATGTACGAAGCCAGCCCCGACTCGATCACCGAATACCACGAGTTTCCGGGGCGCGGCCACTCACTGACCATCGATGCAGGATGGCGCGATGTCGCCGAGGTGGCTCTCACCTGGCTCGCTGCGAAGAACCTCCACACACCCACCGACAACGCGGCAGCGTGACCGATCTGCCGCGTCTCTGCTGCTGAACATGCGGCGCGACACGTGACGAGCCACGCGCATCCCTAGGATGAGGCTTATGGCCCACGAGACCCCCTCATCTGGCGAAGCCGACGAAGTCGACGGCCCGGCGAAGGAGGCGGCGCCTCGGTACACCCGCGGCCAGAAGGTGTTCCTCGGTGTCGCGGGCACCATCGCTCTCGTCGCGATCATCCTTGCCTCGTCGCAGTGGCCCTCGGCCCTGCTCATCCGTTCGGTCTTCGAGCTGGGTGGAACCGCCACGATGAAGGAGATGCTGCCCTACATCCCCGACTCGGGTGTGAGCGAGCGGCTCGACCTCGCCTATGCGGATGCCGGGCCCAACACGACTTTCGACGTGTTCACGCCCGATTCGGGCACCGAACCGCTCGCGACGATCGTCTGGATCCATGGCGGCGCCTGGATCTCGGGCTCCAAGGAGGATGTCGCGCCCTATCTGCGCATCCTCGCCTCGCACGGCTACACGACGGTCGGCGTGAACTACCCGCTGGGGCCGGAGACCCAGTACCCGCAGGCGTTCGTGAGCCTGAACGATGCGCTCGCCCACCTGATCGACAATGCGGACGATCTGCGGATCGACCCGCACCGCATCATCCTTGCCGGCGACTCGGCCGGTGCGCAGCTCGCCAGCCAGCTCGCCGTACTCACCACGCGCAGCGACTACGCGGAGCTGATGGGCGTGACACCAGCCCTGTCCCGTTCACAGCTCGACGGCATCATCCTCAACTGCGGCGTCTACGACCTGCCCGCGATGGGTGACCTCAACGGCATCAACGCCTGGGGCATGAAGGCGGCGCTGTGGGCGTACACGGGTACCCGCGACTGGTCATCGACCTATGCGAGTCTCACCATGTCGAGCATCCGCTTCGTCGACGAATTCCCGCCCAGCTTCGTCTCGGGCGGCAACGGCGACGACCTCACCTGGACCCAGTCGGTTCCGATGGCGAACGCCCTGCGCGATGCGGGCACCGACGTGACGACCCTGTTCTGGGCGGCCGGGCACGAACCCGCCCTCGGACATGAGTACCAGTTCCACCTGGATCTGCCCGAGGCGCAGGAGGCGCTTCAGGCGACGCTCGACTACCTTGCCACGGTCGATGGCAGCGACGGGTGATGCGCTCGCGCACGCCTACTCTTGAGGGGTGACCTTCTCCCTCGGGCGCTTCAGTCATCCGGATGCCTCGGCGCGCCTGCCGCGTGATGTGATCGTGCTCGGCGTGATCGCCTTCTTCGTGATGGTCGGTTTCGGCGTGGTGGTGCCGGTGCTGCCGGTCTTCGTGCGCAGTTTCAACGTCGGCTACACGGAGGTGGGCGCGGTCGTCGCGGCGTTCGCCCTGATGCGCCTGCTGGTGACGCCGTTCGTCGGTCGGCTGATCGATCGCGGGGGAGAGCGCACGGTCTTGGCGATCGGCATCGGCATCGTGGCCGTGTCGAGCGGCCTCGTCGGCGTCGCTCAGAGCTACCCGGAGCTTCTGCTGCTGCGCGGTGCGGGCGGCATCGGCTCGGCCATGTTCTCGGTGTCGGCCATGACGCTGCTGCTGGGTTCGGCATCCGAGGGGCAGCGCGGTCGCGCGATGGGTTTCTACCAGGGCGGCTTCCTCATCGGCGGCATGGCCGGCCCTGCGGTCGGCGGCGTGCTCGCGGCCATCTCGCTGCGGGCGCCGTTCTTCTTCTATGCGGGCACGCTGCTGCTCGCCGGCCTGGTCGGGCTGTTCCTGCTTCAGCCGCCCCGCAGCAGAGTGGAGAGGCACGACACGCCGCGCGTGCCTCTCGGCACTGTTCTGCGTGATCGCCGCTTCATCGCAGCCTGCCTCGCCAACTTCGCGCAGGGCTGGGGGTCGATGGGTGTTCGCAGCGCGCTCATCCCCGTGCTCGTCGTCGAGCTCCTGCATGAGACGCCCACCTGGACGGGCATCGCGTTCGCCATCGCCGCCGTCGCACAGACCATCGCGCTCGGGCCGGCCGGCCGCTTCGTCGACACGATCGGCCGACGCCCCGCCATAATCGCCGCCTATTCCGCGGGGGCGGTCCTCCTGATGGCGATCCCGTTCGTCAACAGCCTGTGGCTGCTCATCGTGCTGCTGTGCCTCTACGGGGTGGCCGCCGCGTTCATGGGAACGGCGCCCGCAGCATCCGTCGGTGACGCGGCCGGCCCACGCAATGCAACGCCCGTCGCATTGTTCTCGGCCTTCTCCGACGCCGGAGCCATCGTGGGCCCGCTCGTCGCAGGTGCACTACTCGACGCCTTCTCCTACCCCGCAGCGTTCGCATCGGCGGCCGTGCTGATGGCGGCTGCCGCGCTCTACGGACTCAGGATGCCTCGGGCCGAGGCCTCGACCCGAGCCGGCATGCGCTGACGAGGTGCGCCCGAACCGGTTCCTGGGCCCTATCCGAGACAGGTCTTGTGGGTGCCGATTCGGGGTGGCAACGGCGTTTTTCGGCGCTTCGGAACAGTGAATGACAGATTACGACTCGGTTAAGGTGTCGAAATACTACGCCGGATGCGCGACAAATCACTGTATTTCTGCAGAAAGGTGCACTAGGGTCGGTAGCGCAGTTGCAGTACCTCGCAGATCTTGAATGCTTGAAACCTCGGTTTCATGTTTCTTTCGGGAGCGGCCGATGAGCACCGCGACGAGTAGCCCCGGAGGTCGGGGTTACGCGAAGAGCTCCTGAAGGAGAATAGAAAAATGGCAACAGGAACCGTCAAATGGTTTAACGCTGAAAAGGGATTCGGCTTCATCGCCCCCGAAGACGGCAGCCCCGACGTGTTTGCGCACTACTCGGCGATCGCATCGAGCGGCTACAAGTCGCTCGACGAGAACCAGAAGGTCGAGTTCGACCTGGCGCAGGGCCCCAAGGGCCCGCAGGCGGAGAACATCCGTCCCCTCTAGTGTGATCTTGCCCGACCATTCGGGCGAGTGAGTACTTCGATCGGCCCCCACCGTGAGGTGGGGGCCGATTCTTTTTTCCCATTCGGGCGGAACGGGAACATTCTCCGTGTCGCCGATGGTTACTGTCGGTGACCTCGACAAGGATGGATGCATGACCGACACAGCTGTGACCCCCGAAACCCGTCTCGCCACCTTCCGTGAGCGCCGCGACCTCTCCGTCGTGCAGCCGCAGGGCAGCCTCGCCCTCGTGACGACGCAGTGGATCGACTCGGAGCAGACGGTGTGGGGTGTGCCGGGGCGGTGGGCGCCCCTGCCGGCTGGTGAATCCGGCGTGTCCCTGACCGCATCGTCGGCCGATGACATCCGAGTCGACGGCGAGCTTGTCGACGGCACGGTGACGGTTCGTGGCAAGGATGCTGAGAAGCCGAGTGCGATCGTGTTCAGCGACTCCGTGACCGGGTTCATCATCGCGGGTGACGACGGCGTGTACGGGCTGCGGGTGTGGGATGCGAATTCGGATGCCATCCAGAACTTCGGCGGTATCGACGCGTTCCCGCACAACCCGGAGTGGGTGATCACGGCACAGTTCACCCCCATCGCGGGCGGCACGACGCTCGGCTTCGAGCATCTCAAGGACGACGGCAAGACGCGCGAGCTGGTCATCCCGGGTGAGATCACCTTCACGAAGGACGGCGTCGACTACAACCTCGCCGCGTTCAAGTCGGGGCGCGCGCTGCAGCTCGTCTTTGCTGACGCGACGAGCGGTGACACCACCTACAGTGTCGGTCGCTTCCTCTTCGTCGCCCCGCAGGCCGACGGCACGGTGGTGCTCGACTTCAACCTCGCGGTGCTCCCGCCGTGCGGCTTCTCCTACGCGTTCAACTGCCCCATGCCGCCCAAGCAGAACCGCTTCTCCGTGCCGATCGAGGCCGGCGAGAAGAACGTGCTCGCGAAGGATGGCAGCCTGCTGCACTGAGCGGCCCTCCGGCGCTGAGCTGCGTCGCGTCGTACGGCTGTGTCGGCGTCGGGCGGTGTCGCCGGTGCACGGCAGACTGGGACTGTGCACATCGTCATCGCCTCCTCGTCGAACGGTGCCGTGCTGACCCCTGTCGGTGACGATGGCGTCGCTGCCGCGCCGTCTGCGGTGACGACAGCCGCACTCCCTGCCGAGGTCGCGCGGCTCGAGAGAGACTCCCCGCGCTGGGTCTGGGAGAGCACTGAGCTCTGGTATCCGAGCCTCCTCCGGGCGGGCGTACGCGTGGCCAGGTGTGTCGATCTGCGGCTCTGCCATGCCATCCTGCGCAATTCCGAGGCGAGCGCGGGCTCGGCGCTGGCATCCGCGCCGCCGAGTAGCTGGGATCTCCCACCGGGCGAGGTCGCCAAGGCGATGCCGGATGCGCTCTTCGACTTCGACACGACCCCGGATGCCTCTGAGGGCCTCGATCCGCTCGCTGAGTTCCTGCTGCAGCAGCAGGCGCTCACGCCGCGCCTCTCGCTGCTGCTCGCGGCGGAGTCGGCGGGTGCTCTGGCCGCCGTGGAGATGCGGTTCGCGGGCCTGCCGTGGCGTGCAGATCTGCACGATGAGCTGCTGACGCGAACCCTGGGTCCTCGGCCGCGTCCGGGCGAGCGTCCAGTGCTGATGGAGGAGGTGCTCGGCGCGCTGCGCCTGACCCTTGACGCGCCGAGCTTGAATCCGGATTCGCAGCCGGAGCTGCTGCGCGCACTCCGCCGCGCCGGGCTGATGGTGTCGTCGACCAGCAAGTGGGAGTTGCAGGAGCTGGAGCATCCGGCCGTCGCCCCGCTCCTCGAGTACAAGCGGATGGCACGGCTGCTGAGCGCGAACGGCTGGCACTGGCTGGAGACGAACGTTCGCGACGGGCGCTTTCACCCGGACTATGTCCCTGCCGGCGTCGTGACGGGCCGCTGGGCGAGCAAGGGCGGCGGCGGGGCGTTGCAGCTGCCGAAGCAGGTGCGTGGCGCGGTCGTGGCCGATCCCGGTCGCAAGCTGGTGGTGGCGGATGCCTCCCAGCTGGAGCCGCGCATCCTCGCGGGCATGGCTGCCGACCGGGGCATGATCGAGGCGGGTTCCGCGGGCGACCTGTACGCCGGCATCGTCGCGAGCGGTGCCGTCGGCACGCGCGAGCAGGCGAAGATCGCGATGCTCGGTGCCATGTACGGTGCGACATCGGGGGAGAGCGGTCGCCTCATGCCCGCCCTCGAGCGCGCCTATCCGCGGGCGATCGCCCTGGTCGAGGCTGCCGCGCGTGCGGGCGAGCGCGGTCAGAAGGTCTCGACGCTTCTGGGGCGTGGCTCTCCGCTTCCGGATGCCCAGTGGCATCAGGTGCAGGCGGAGGCGTCTGAGGAGTCGGCTGCGGTGTCGGCGCAGTCCCGGGCCCGTTCCCAGGCGCGGTCGTGGGGCCGCTTCACCCGCAACTTCGTGGTGCAGGGCACAGCTGCGGAGTGGGCGCTCTGCTGGATGGCGGCGCTGCGGGGTAGCCTGTACGCGCTGGGTGGTCGTTCTCCGCTGTTGGAGGCTCCCCATCTCGTGTTCTTCATGCATGACGAGCTCGTCATCGACACCGAGGCGAGGCACGCGGATGCTGTGGTTGCGGCGGTCGAGGAGGCCGCGGCGACGGCGGGCCGGCTGCTGTTCGGCGAGTTGCCCGTGCGCTTCCCCCTCACGATCGCGGTGGTGGACAGCTACGCCGATGCGAAATAGCGGTGAACAGGCTAATCACAGTGTTGTGATTTCATGCTCGAGTCGTGCATAATTCAGGTGAAGGAAACTTCAACCACAACTTCAGAGTTCGTTGCAGGGTCACACCGCATTCCATTGGTCGATGGGGAAGTCGCACCAAAGGGAATGGAGAGATTGTGGCTGCAGCAACTGCACGTGGGGTGCTCTTTGTGCACTCCGCTCCTCGCGCGCTTGCGCCTCACATCGAGTGGGCGGCAGGTCGCGCACTTGATCGCGCCGTCAATTTCACATGGGCTGATCAGCCCGTACTCAAGGGTTCCCTTCGCACTGAGTTCTATTGGGAGGGCGAGCAGGGCGCTGGTGCCGCCCTCGCCTCCGCGCTGCGCGGGTGGGAGCACCTCCGCTATGAGGTGAGCGAGGACCCGACGCCCGGCAGTGATGGCGGCCGCTGGCTGCACACCCCGGATCTTGGGATCTTCTACGCCCAGACCGACACGGCCGGCAACCTCGTCATCCCGGAAGATCGCATCCGCTACGCCATGGATGTCGCCGGCTCTGACGCCTTCGAGCTGCACCGTGAGCTGCGCCTTGCGCTCGGCCAGGCCTGGGATGACGAGCTCGACGTGTTCCGTCACGCGAGCGACGAGAACCAGGTCGTCTGGCTGCACAAGGTCGGCTGAGCGCCTCTCAGCGCGTGTACGCACCCAGGATGAGTCTCACGTAACCCTGGGGGCCGAACAGCTCACGATCGCGTGCGGCACCCTCTGAGAGCCGCAGGAGCAGGGTGGGGTCTTCGCTCAGCTCTGTGAGTGCATCCGCCAGACCCATCGCATCCGGGGTCTTCGAGAGATACCCGGCGTTGCCGAGCCCCTCCTTCAGCTTCGGGTCGCAGTACAGCACGCCGCGTTCGCGGCTGACCGCCTCGGCGATCGTCATCGGCTGGTTGTCGAAGCCGAGCGATGTGAGAACGACGGCGGATGACGCATCCATGATGGCAAGGACGCGCTCATGCGTGAGCGAGCCGTGAACCCGGATGCCGGGCTCGCCCGCGGTCATCTTGCGCAACGCCGCGAGCTCGCTGCCGTCGCCGACGAAGTCGACCGTGAAGGAGCCGGGGCGCGTCCGGAGCGCCTCCAGCGCGGCTTCTGCGAATACCAGTGGCCGTTTGACGGCCTCACAGCGCGCCACCCAGAGGAATGACGGCACCCGCACCATCTCGGCGCTCAACGGCACGGAGGGCACAGTCGGGGTCGCGATCGGATTCGGCACGATCGCGATCTCGCCCTGCACGCCAGCCGCAGTCAGGTCGCGAGCCTGATGCGCGGATGGTGACACGACGACATCCGCCCGCAACGACATCGCGAGGGTCAGATTGCGCAGCAGGCTGTCGACGGGCCGAGGGCTGAGCGTCAGCCGGGGCAGCCTGCTGTGGAGGATGCGTTGCAGCAGCACCCTGAGCAGCGGCGCGAGCGGTGCATTCCAGCCTTCGCTGGCCCAGTAGAACGTGTGCACGGTGTGCACGAGAGGGATTCCGAGTTCTGCTGCGACATCGGCGGCGGCGTGCGCCAGCCCGAACTCCGTCTGCACGTGCACGACTTCGACACCGTGCTCGCGGAAGGCGCGACCGAGCTCGGCCCGGATCGACGCACTGTTCGGGATGACCGGCAGCTGCAGGCCCGGCAGCGTGAACAGCGGTCGGATGCGCAGCTCCGCACCGTCAGGCTGGAACCGTGCGCCGCGCCCGCGGGTGGGCGAGACCATGAGCACATCGTGCCCGGCCTCGGTCAGCGCGAGGCGCTGTTGCAGCATCGACGTCTGCGCGCCGCCGACATAGTCGAGGAAGTAGTCGCTGATGACGGCGATGCGCATACGGGAGCAGACTCCTAGACGCTGCGGAACGCGGCGACGGCGTTGTGCCCGCCGAAGCCGAAGGAGTTGCTGATCGCGAGCACATCACCCGTGCCGAGCGAGCGGGGCGAGGTGACGACATCCAGGGGGATGTCCTTGTCCTGCTCGTCCAGGTTGATCGTCGGGGGAGCGGTGCGTTCGTGCAGCGCCAGGATGGTGAAGATGGCCTCGAGCGCGCCCGTTCCGCCCAGCAGATGCCCGGTCGATGCCTTGGTGGCGGAGACGGCGATCTGATCCAGTCTGTCGCCGAACACCGATCGCATCGCCTTGTACTCGGCGATGTCGCCGACGGGGGTGCTGGTGGCGTGCGCGTTGATGTGGCGCACGTCGTCGATCGATGCGCCCGCATGCTCGAGTGCGAGCATGGTGGCGCGGGTCGCGCCGCGGCCCTCCGGATCAGGAGCGGTGATGTGGTACGCGTCGCTGGTCACGCCACCGCCCGCGAGCTCCGCATAGATGCGTGCTCCTCGTGCTTTGGCGTGCTCTTCGGTCTCGAGAACGATGCTGCCGGCGCCTTCGCCCATCACGAAGCCGTCGCGGGCGACGTCGTACGGCCGCGATGCGGTCTCCGGCGAGTCGTTGCGTCGCGACAGCGCCTGCATCGACGAGAAGGAGGCGATCGTGATCGGGTGGATCGCGGCCTCGGTGCCTCCCGCGACGATGATGTCGGCAAGGCCCGCCTGCAGGTGCTCGTAGGCGTTGACGATGGATTCGGTGCTCGAGGCGCAGGCGGATGCGACGGTGCGGGCGAAGGCTCGCGCACCCAGGTGCATCGACAGGGCGATTCCTGCTGCCGCGTTGGGCATGAGCATGGGGACCGTCATGGGCAGAACGCGGCGGGCGCCGCGCTCGCGCAGGGTGTCCCATGCGTCGAGAAGGGTCCAGATTCCACCGATTCCGGTCGCATAGTCGACTCCGAGACGCTCAGGGTCGACATCGGGGGAGCCGGCGTCGGCCCAAGCCTCGCGAGCCGAGATGAGGGCCAACTGAGATGAGGGGTCGAGGCGCTTGACCTCGTGGCGTTCGAGCACCTCGGAGGGGTGAACCTTGGCCTGACCGGCGAAGGTCACCGGCAGATCGTACTGGGCGACCCAGTCGTGGTCGAGCGTGCTGACACCGGATTCTCCGGCGAGCAGGGCCTTCCAGGTGTCGGCGACGTTCCCGCCGAGGGGCGAACTGGTTCCCAGTCCCGTGACAACGATCTTCTTGGCCATGACGAAAACTCTCCGTGGGTTGTACTCGATGACGTCGACGGGATCGGCTCGGCTTGCGCCGAGCCGATCCACGACGTCGTTTTTCTAGCCCTGTTACTGGCTGGCGGTGCGCCGCACCGCCAGAGGACTAGCCCTGTGCTGAGACGATGAAGCTGACGGCGTCCCCGACGGTCTTGAGGTTCTTGACCTCGTCGTCCGGGATCTTCACGTCGAACTTCTCTTCTGCGTTGACGACGATCGTCATCATCGAGATGGAATCGATGTCGAGGTCGTCGGTGAACGACTTGCCCAGCTCAACCGTGTCGGTTGCGATTCCGGTCTCGTCGTTGATCAGCTCGGCGAGGCCGGCCAGAACTTCTTCGGTTGACAATGCCATTGTTTACTTCTCCTTGAGGGTGTCGTTTGACCGAAGCCAAGTTTAGGGCAGAACGATAACCTGAGCGCCGAACACGAGGCCCGCGCCGAAACCGATCTGCAGGGCGAGTCCGCCGCTGAGTTGCGGATGCTCTTCGAGCAGACGGTGGGTGGCCAGTGGAATCGAGGCGGCCGAGGTGTTTCCGGTCGTCGCGATGTCGCGGGCCACGACGACGCTCTCGGGTAGCTTCAGCTGCTTCGCGAACTCGTCGATGATGCGCATATTGGCCTGGTGCGGAATGAATGCTGCAAGATCTTCGGATGTCACGCCGGCGGCCTCGAGGGCGCGTGCGGCGACCTTGGCCATGTCCCAGACGGCCCAGCGGAACACCGTCTGGCCCTCCTGACGGAGCGTAGGCCACTGGGCGTCGCCGTCGCGGTAGTCGACGAGGGTGGCGTTCATGCCGACGGCGTGGGCCTTCGATCCGTCGGAGCCCCACACGGGCGCTGCGATGCCGGCGAAGTCGCTGGGCCCGACGACGACGGCGCCCGCGCCGTCACCGAGGAGGAACGAGATCGACCGATCGGTGGGGTCGACCACGTCGGAGAGCTTCTCGGCGCCGATGACGAGCGCGTAGTGCGCCGCGCCGCTCCTGATCAGCGCATCCGCCTGGGTTATGGCGTAGCTGAACCCGGCGCACGCAGCGTTGGTGTCATAGGCGGCCGCGGGATTCGCTCCCACGCGGTCGGCGACGACCGCCGCCATCGACGGCGTCTGCTGCACATTGCTGATGGTCGCGATGATGACGAGGTCGATCTTCTCGGCGGCGACGCCGGACTTCTCGATGGCCTCCTTCGCGGCATCCGTGGCCAGATCGACTGCGAGCACGCCCTCGGATGCGCGGGTGCGGGTCACGATCCCGGTGCGCTGCTGGATCCATTCGTCGCTGGAGTCGATGGGCCCGGCGAGGTCGTCATTGGTGACGAAGTTCTCGCCGCGGGCGGCCCCGTAACTGTAGATACGGGTGAACGGAACGCCCGTTGACTGGGTGATGGCTACGCTTTTCATGACTTCCCATCGATGAGGTCGAATGCGGCACCCAGATCATCCGGGGTCTTGATGGCGACAGTGGGTACGCCCTTGAGTCCGCGCTTGGCGAGGCCGACGAGGGCCCCAGCGGGGGCGACTTCGATTATGCCGGTGACTCCGTCACTCGCAAGTGTCTCCATGGTGCGGTCCCATCGCACGGGGGAGGAGACCTGGCCGACGAGGAGATCGAGGAAGCCGGCACCGTTGGAGACCCGCGAGCCGTCGCGGTTGGTCCAGATGGGCAGCGAGGCGTCGTTCGTGCTTACCCCGGTTGCGGCGGAGCGCAGGGTGTCGACCGCGGGGGCCATGTGTCGCGTGTGGAATGCCCCGGCGACCTGCAGCGGGATGACCCGGGCACCGGCGGGCGGCTCAGCCTTCAGCGCCGCAAGCGCGTCGAGCTCACCGGCGACGACGATCTGCCCGCCGCCGTTGAAGTTCGCAGGCTCGAGGCCCAGCTCGTCGAGGCGGGCGAGCAGCTCCGCCTCGTCGGCGCCGATCACGGCGCTCATGCCGGTCGCGGTCACCGCTGCCGCCTCGGCCATGGCCCTGCCGCGCACGGCGACGAGACTGATGGCGTCGGCGGGCGCCAGGATGCCGGCCCCGGCCGCTGCGGTGAACTCGCCGACGGAGTGCCCGGCGATTCCGCCGATGCCCTCCCGCCGCTGCTCGAGCAGTGTGCTGAGGGCGAGGAGCCCCGCGGCGACGATGAGCGGCTGCGCCACTGCGGTGTCGCGGATGGTGTCGGCATCAGACACCGTGCCGTGGGCAGCGAGGTCCATTCCGATCGCATCCGAGTATTCAGCCAGCTGATCCCGGTAGCGGGATTCGGCCAGCCACGGCTCGAGGAATCCGGGGGACTGAGAGCCCTGTCCGGGGCATACGACGACGATCACTTATCCAGTCTCCCAATCCGCTCAGAAAATATGGTGTGGTGCTCGACTAAGAAAACGGTGAAGCTTTGTGCATGTCTGACAGTGCGTGTCAGCGAGTGACGCGCCGTTTCGGCAGATGCTCTGTCTCCGCGATCGAGCCGACGATGAGTGCGGCCTGAAGAATGAGCGACTCCCGCGCCCCGGTGGCATCCCACCCGATGACCTCCGAGACCCGCTTGAGGCGGTAGCGCACCGTGTTCGGATGCACGAAGAGCTCGCGAGCGGTGGCCTCGAGTGAGCGTCCGTTGTCGAGGTAGCACCAGAGCGTGCCGAGCAGTTCCGTCGAATGCGCCTGGAGAGGCTTGTAGATGCGATTGATGAGGGTCGCCCTGGCGAGGGGATCGCCGGCAAGGGCGCGCTCGGGCAGCAGATCGTCGGCAAGAGCGGGGCGAGGGGCGTTGCGCCAGGAGCGCGCCACGGCGAAACCGGCGAGGGCGGCCTTCGCGCTGCGGGCGGCGTCGACGAGCGAGGAGACCTCGTGCCCGAGGATGAGGAAGCCGTCACCGAAGCCAGGCTCGAGCGCGCGGGCGATGTCTATGAACGGGACGAGGGTGTTGCCGTCCTCATCCTCATCCTGCCCATCTGAGACGGCCGGTGTCGCGCGACCGATGACGAGCACGAGTCGATTGCCCTGGACTCCGATCAGCACATCCGCATCGAGATGCCGTGCTGTGCGCCGCAGCATGTCGACGTCGAGCATCTTGGGGGCGGTGCCGACCAGCACCGAGACCTCTCCGTGCCCGTGCCACCCGAGGGCAGCGATGCGGCTGGGGAGTTCGTCGTCGTATTCGCCACTCAGGATGGAGTCGACGACGAGTGCCTCGAGCCTGGCGTCCCAGAGCCCGCGGGCCTCGGCGGCCCTCGCATAGACATCCGCCGCAGCGAATGCAATCTCGCGGGAGTAGAGCAGGATCGCCTCGCGAAGGGACTCGTCGCCGCCCTTGACGCGCTCTTCGACGACCTCGACCGTGACCTTGATGAGCTGCAGCGTCTGGGTCAGGCTGACCGAACGCAGCAGCTCACGCGGTGCCGCACCGAAGACATCCGCCGCAATCCACGGGGTTGAGCTCGGGTCGTCGAACCAGTGGATGAACGAGGTTATGCCGTTCTGCGCCACCATCCCGACCGCCGAGCGGCGGCCGGGGGGCATCTCCCCGTACCAGGGCAGCGTGTCGTCGAGCTTCTTGAGCGTGGCCGTGGCGAGTTCGCCCGACACCGTCTTCAGCCAAGCGAGCGTCTGCTCTTTGGTGCGAGGGTGTGCCATCTTCGTGCTGCCGGCCTTCAGCTCTCGCCGCCGGCGTTGCCGGAGGTTCCTGCCGATACATCGTGCAGGCGGTACCTGTCGATGGCCTGCTGGGGGAGGCTCGGGTCGAGCTTGCCCTGGGCGACCAGAGACTCGAGGGTCCGAACCACGATGGAGGGTCCGTCGATCTTGAAGAAGCGACGGGCCGCGGCCCTGGTGTCAGAGAATCCGAAGTCGTCGGCACCGAGCGTCGCGAAGTCGCCGGGCACGAACTGCCTGATCTGGTCGGGCACGGCGTGCATGTAATCGGTCGACGCGATGAACGGGCCTTCTGCCGAGGCGAGCTTGCTGGTCACATACGGGACCTGCTTCTCCGCGTTGGGGTTGAGGAAGTTCTGCTCCTCAGCCGCAAGGCCGTCACGCCGCAACTCCGACCATGAGGTCACCGACCACACATCGGCTGAAACGCCCCAGTCGTTGGCCAGCAGCTCCTGCGCTTCGAGGGCCCAGGGTACCGAGACGCCGGAGGCGAGCAACTGCGCCTTGACCCCGGATGTCTCGGCCGGCTTGAGCAGATAGATGCCCTTGAGCAGACCGTCGACGTCGAGCCCCTCCGGCTCTGCCGGCTGGTGCAGCGGCTCGTTGTACACGGTGATGTAGTACATGACGTTCGGGTTGGGGTGGTTCTCGCCGTACATCCGCTCGAGGCCTGCGCGGACGATGTGTCCCAGCTCGTAGCCCCATGCCGGGTCGTAGGAGACGACGGCCGGGTTGGTCGAGGCGAGCAGCGGCGAGTGGCCGTCAGCGTGCTGAAGGCCCTCTCCGGTGAGCGTCGTGCGGCCTGCGGTGGCGCCGATGATGAAGCCGCGCGCCATCTGGTCGCCCGCTGCCCACATGGCGTCGCCGGTGCGCTGGAACCCGAACATCGAGTAGAACACGTAGACCGGGATCAGCGGCTCGCCGTGGGTGGCGTAGGAGGTGCCAACGCCGGTGAACGCGGCGAACGCGCCGGCTTCGTTGATGCCGACGTGCAGGATTTGGCCCTGCACGCTCTCCTTGTAGGCGAGCAGCAGTTCACGGTCCACCGAGGTGTAGTGCATGCCGTTGGGGTTGTAGATCTTCGCCGTGGGGAAGTAGGCGTCCATGCCGAAGGTGCGGGCCTCATCCGGAATGATGGGCACGACCCGGTGGCCGAAGTCCTTCGACCGCAGGAGGTCCTTGAGCAGCCGGGCGAAGGCCATCGTGGTGGCGATCTCCTGCTTGCCCGAGCCCTTCTTGGCGATCTCGTAGGCCTTGTCGTCCGGCAGGGTGAGCTGCGTGTACTTGGAGCGACGTTCGGGCAGGTAGCCGCCGAGGGCGCGCCGACGCTCGTGCATGTACTCGATCGCCTCGTCGCCCGCACCGGGGTGGTAGAACGGCGGCTTGTACGAGTCGGCCTCGAGCTGAGCGTCGGAGATCGGGATGCGCATCTCGTCACGGAACTGCTTGAGGTCGGGCAGCGTCAGCTTCTTCATCTGGTGGGTCGCGTTGCGGCCCTCGAAGGACTTGCCGAGGCCGTAGCCCTTGATCGTCTTCGCGAGGATGACGGTCGGCTGGCCCTTGTGCTCGGTCGCAGCCTTGTAGGCGGCGTACACCTTGCGGTAGTCGTGGCCGCCGCGCTTGAGCGCCCAGACCTCGTCGTCCGTGAGATCCTTGACCAGCTCGAGCGTGCGGGGGTCGCGGCCGAAGAAGTTCTCGCGAACGTAGGCGCCGTCCTCCGACTTGTACGTCTGGTAGTCGCCGTCGGGCGTCACGTTCATGAGGTTGACGAGCGCGCCGTCGGTGTCGCGGGCGAGAAGCTCGTCCCACTTGCGACCCCAGACGACCTTGAGCACGTTCCAGCCCGCGCCGCGGAAGAAGCTCTCGAGCTCCTGGATGATCTTGCCGTTGCCGCGCACAGGGCCGTCGAGCCTCTGCAGGTTGCAGTTGATGACGAAGGTCAGGTTGTCGAGGCCATCGTTTGCCGCTAGCTGGAGGGCTCCGCGGCTCTCGACCTCGTCCATCTCGCCGTCACCGAGGAACGCCCAGACGTGTGAGTCGGAGAGGTCCTTGATGCCACGGTTGGTGAGGTACTTGTTGACCTGCGCCTGGTGGATTGCGTTGATCGGGCCGAGGCCCATCGACACCGTCGGGAACTGCCAGTAGTTCGGCATGAGGCGCGGGTGCGGGTACGACGAGAGGCCGAACGGCGCCTGCGACTTCTCCTGCCGGAAGCCGTCGAGCTGATCTTCGCTGAGCCGGCCTTCGAGGAAGGAGCGGGCATACATACCGGGGGAGGCGTGGCCCTGATAGAAGATCTGGTCGCCGCCGCCGGGGTGATCCTGGCCGCGGAAGAAGTGGTTGTGGCCCACCTCGTAGAGCGATGCGGATGACGCATAGGTCGAGATGTGACCGCCGACGGAGATACCGGGGCGCTGTGCCCTGTGCACGGTGATCGCGGCGTTCCAGCGGATCCACGCCCTGTAGCGGCGCTCGATCTCCTCGTCGCCGGGGAACTCCGACTCATCCTCGACCGGAATCGTGTTGATGTAGTCGGTGGTGGGAACCATCGGAACGCCCAGCTGAAGCTCCTTGGAGCGCTTCAGCAGGCTGAGCATGATCTCGCGGGCACGAACGCGCCCGTGCGCCTGAACGAGCCCGTCGAGGGACTCATTCCATTCAGCGGTTTCCTGTGGGTCCGAATCGATGTGGTTCACCGAATAAGGGTCCTGGTCGTGAATAGTCACCCTGGCCTCGTTCTGTTTCGCGGATAGACATGCCCGTCACGCCGGAACTGTCGGATTACGACAATCGGCACACTGCCCGGGCCTTTCCATCCTACTGACTTCCCCGACATGGGAACCGACCGTCGAGAACGGACGGACCGCATCCGGGGCATCCTGCCCATCGCATTTGGGGCGTTGGTGGAGGATGCATAACATGGCTCCCGAGGTGTCTTCCGGCAGCGATCGCGCCCGGGGCCTCGAAAGACAGGGGAGTGGACATTGGCGCTTGAGGTCGGCACAACGGCACCTGATTTCGAACTGCAGAACCAGTTCGGCGAGACGGTCAAGCTTTCGGCGTTTCGGGGAGAGAAGGCGGTTGCGCTCGTCTTCTATCCGCTCGCCTTCACGGGAACCTGCACCGGCGAGCTGTGCGAGCTTCGCGACAACATCGCTCTGTTCAAGGATGCCGATGTCGAGCTGCTGGCGGTGTCGGTCGACAACAAGGCGACGCTTCGCGTGTTCGCCGAGCGCGAGGGCTACGACTTCTCGCTGCTGAGCGACTTCTGGCCCCACGGCGGGGTCGCCAAGAGCTACGGCGTGTTCCTCGAGGACAGGGGGATCGCGACGCGTGCCACCTTCGTGATCGACCGTGACGGCATCATCCGCTCGACAATCGTCAACGAGCCGAGCCAGGCCCGCGCGCTCGACGCCTACCGCGCCGCCGTGGCGGAACTGGTCTCTGCCTAGTTCGTCTTCGTCGCGCCGTCGGTGCGGGGTCCTGCTTCGTCGTCGATATGCCGCAGGATCGTCCCCAACTCCTCGATCATGATCACCTGCTGTCTGTTGATCGCCAGCAGCGCCTCGATGTCTGCTTTTGCTGCGACATTCGTGTCGTAGTCATGCTGGGCCAATGCCGCTGAGAGCGCGTCTTGGCGCTTTGCAGCGATAAGAAGGATGGCCCCCTGCAGTCCGGCAAGCATGCTGAGAAACAGATTCAGCAGGATGAACGGATACGGATCCCATGCCGTCTGCAGGCTGTTGATCGTGGCCCACACGGCCATGAACAACAGGAAGGAGCCCACGAAGCCCCAGCTGCCCATGACGTTGCGCATGACGTCAGCAGCGCGCTGTCCTGTTGTGCGCTTGTTCAGATGCTCAGCGTGCCAATTGCGCGGTTGGTTTGTCATCATTCCCGCAGTGTATTTCGTCGGGCGCGGATGGCGACTTTGATTCTCAGCCGCCGAGCTGGCCTACGGCGTGCGCGATCACGAGGGCGAGCATGACGAATCCGCCGAATGCCTGCACCAGCATCAACCCCTTGATCCGCGGTGACAGCGGCATTGCGGCTCCGGGGCTGAACGCCATGGAGTTGGTTGCGGATTCATACAGGTAGTCGACGAACGACGGAGTCCAGTCAATCCTGGCTGAGGAGCGCGCCGCGACCTCGTCGATGGCGTCGTGATCCTCATCCTGAGCGAATCGGTAGTCGGCGGACGGCAGTTCGGTCCTCGCATCGTGACGCCTCGTGACAGGCCCGCCTCGGTCGATCTCCCAGTACACCAGCGCGAAGGCGATCACGTTCGTCACCCACACCTGCACGGCAGCCACGAGTAGCGACGGGCCATCCTTCGTGCCACTGCTGATGAGGAGGAAGATGAGCTGGACGAGTGCAACCTGATTCGCGACCACGAGCACGACTGCTTGGCCCACCGACAGCCAGCGTGACCACGTCGTCTGCCGGCGGAGCCGGTGCGGGTTGAGTAGCACGACGGGCACCAGCATCACGATCGCCAACCCCACCATGGTGAACCGAAGCGGAACGGAGAGGATGTCGCTCGGCAGGAGCGCGTAGAGGATCAGTGCGACGGCTAGCGCGACGACTGCAGGCCAGCGATGCTCAGCTCGCGCGTCACGCTCGACTGCGGCATCGTGGTTCTCTGCCCCGGGGTCGTTTCCTGCGGCCGTGTCCATGCTGCCGAGTGTATGCCGCTACCATTGTTCTCGCCCGCAGTGCAGGGCGAGGGCCTTTAGCTCAGCTGGTAGAGCGCCACGTTTACACCGTGGATGTCATCGGTTCGATCCCGGTAGGGCCCACAGAATGGAAGAAGCTCGGTGGCTGGGCGGCATGCTGCGATCTCAGGGCTCCTTCGCGTTATGCGGCGGAGTTGTATAGGGAGGCTTTGTCGGTTTCGGTGCGTGGCACGCCGCGGGTCACCCTCTGTATCGCTAGAATTCAGCCATGGATGAGCGGGGCGACGGCGGCGGGCGCGAAATGCCTGTGGGCGGCACTGACCGCCATGACGATGATGAGCTCGCTGCGGCTCTCGCCGATGAGATCTCGCGATATACCGCCTCTATCCCAGTGATCACCCCGGACCTGCTTCCTGAGCCGGCCGAACCGGTGCTCCCCGTTCCCTCCGAGTTCGTCCCGTCGTTCGTCGACGATGTGCCCGCGGCAGTAGACCCTGAACCGTTCCTCGCAGCTTTTCCCTCAGAGATCGCTGCGCATTCGGAGATGCCCGTGCAGCAGGCGGCGAACGCGTTCGACTTCTCAGCATCCGAAACCGGGCCTGCGTCGGCCCCTGAATGGCTGCCGGTTCCAGAAGACGTGCCTGTGGCTGCTGCGCAGTCCTGGCTGCCGAGTTCACCCACCGAGGTCACGGAGGCCGCAGAGGAGCCATTCCACCGGGCAGAGCCGGAGGCTGCCCCAGCGGAGGCTCCCGCCTACGCATTCGTACCGCCGCCCTTGAATGAACCCTCGTTCAGTCCTCCGCAGCAGCACGCCGACGGCATGACGCCCGGAATCAGTTCCCTTCTTCTGGCTGCGCCGCCGCCCGCGCCGAACACTGTTGTCGTGCCTCCGCCCGGATCGGAGCTTCCCGCGAAGCCTCGCAAGCGTTCCTTGGACGACGGCGACCTGGCGACGGTCGTGGAGAAGGAGGCTGCCCGAACAGGCAGCGCTCTGGGTGCGATCGACGAGCTCGAGACCCAGTTGCAGTTGCGTGCCGAGGAGCAGCGCGAGTTCTCCGTCTGGGAGCGTTCGATGCTCGCGATCGGCACGCCGGAGGCGATCGATGAGGTCGAGCGGGCTCGCCCCGTCTTTACGGGCCTCATCACGGTGATCCCTGCGGGCGATGCTGCCGCTGTCGCAGTGGCATCCGCGGCACCGCCCATCCCGCAGGACGTGCAGGCCGACGGCGTTCCTGCAGAGTCGGTGTTGGCCCCGATCGACTGGTCGGCGGAGGCGCCGGCCGCCGACGATGCTCCGCCTGCGCTCGTGGAGCCACCCGAGCCCGATATTGCGGTGAGGCCGTCGTTCGATTCGGCTGAGACGGCGATTTCGGATGCTCTCCGCGAGGTTCCCGAGGACGACCTCGACGAGCCGGTCTCGCAGGAGATCCCTCAGGTTGCTCCCGTCGCCGCCCCGGCGAGCACACAGACGGGCCCGGCGGTGGTTCCGGCTCCTGCGCCCGTGTTCGCGAGCGAGGAGCCCGGCGTCGAACCGACCCCTCTCGAGCAGCGCAACTCACGCTCCGTGAGTCTGTTCTGGATGTGGTTCGCCGTGAACTCCTCTGCGGTGGGCATCGCGCTCGGCATCGGTCTTTTCGCGCTCGGCATGAGCGCCCGGCAGGCGCTCGTCGCGGCTCTCGCCGGTATCGCCCTGTCCTTCATCCCGCTTGCCCTCGGAACGCTCGCCGGTCGCTGGAGCGGCCAGCCCACCATGATCGTGTCGCGCGCCGTCTTCGGCATTCGGGCCAATATCGTGCCAGCGGTGCTCGCGGTGCTCACCAGGGTCTTCTGGGGTGCGGCGATGCTCTGGTTCATCGCGGAGGGTGCGGCGGTCGTGCTCGACGAGTCGGGGCTTCTGGGCGGGTTTGGGATGTTCCGCGTGACGGTCGTCACGCTGGCGATCGTCGCCGTGCCCGCGCTGATCATCGCCTATTTCGGGCATCGGCTCATCTCGCGGGTGTTCCTCGTGTTGAGCATCCTGAGCGCGGTGCTCACGGCAGCTTTCATCGCGATGACCTGGACGGCCGTCGACCTGTCGCAGGTGCTGTCCAAGGTGGACGGCCCCTGGATCCTTGTCGTCTCCGGTGCCGTGCTGGTGTTCAGCTTCATCGGCCTCGCCTGGGCGAACAGTGGTGCCGACGTCGCCCGCTACCAGCGCACATCCGGTTCCGGAGCAGCCTCCATGCTGTGGGCGACCGTGGGCATGGCGGTGCCGAGCCTCATACTGATCGGCTACGGCATCATGCTCGCGGCATCCCAGCCGGCAACGGATGCCCAGAGCGCGTTCGGCGCGGATCCCTTTGGTCTCGTCGCAGGCCTCGTGCCCGACTGGTTTGCTCTACCGCTGCTCGCCGCGCTCGGCCTCAGCCTGCTCTGCGGAACCGTGCTCGCGATCTATTCCGGCGGCTTCGCCCTGCAGGCGAGCGGGGTCGCCCTGCGCAGGCAGGCATCCGTTCTCATCGCCGGGCTGCTCACGATCGTGGTGGCCCTCGCGCTCACCTTCGCCGTCGATGACTTCTTCGTGCTCATCCGTGATCTGGCCACGACCATTGCGGTGCCTGTCGCCGCGTGGGCCGGTCTCTTCGCTGCCGAGTTGATGATCCGCAACCGCAGGTTCGACAGCTCGTCGTTGCTTCGCGTCGGCGGCGTTTATCCGGCCGTCAACTGGGTGAACCTGGGCGCACTCGTCATCGCATCGGTGATCGGCTACGGGCTCACCACAGCAGCCATCGCGGGCCTCGACTGGCAGGGTTACCTGTACTCCGTTGCAGGGCTTCCGCTGACCGGTGACGTGGCCGGCACAGACATCGGCGTGCTCGTCGCGTTGGCGATCGGCCTGCTCACGCCGCTCGTCTCCGGTGTGCCCGCGATCCGTCGGCAGGAGCGGGCGCAGGGCTGAACGCCGCTCGGTAGACTTGGCGGGTGCCAGCAACAGTCGCCGAGATCAACGCCGTAATCGAAGGCCTGTGGCCGCTCTCGGGTGTCGAGGAGTGGGATGCGCCCGGCCTTCTGGTCGGTGATCCCGCCGCCGTGGTCCAGTCGATTCATCTTGCCGTGGATGCCGTCGCAGACACCGTCGACGAGGCGCTTCAGCTCGGTGCCGGTCTGCTGCTGGTCCATCATCCGCTGCTGCTCAGGGGCGTCACATCCGTCGCAGAGGACCGTTACAAGGGCGCTCTGATCTCCCGGCTCATCCGTGGCGGATGCGCTCTCGTCGCTGCTCACACGAACGCCGACGTCGTCGAGACCGGCACATCTGCGGTCATCGCACAGGAGCTCCAACTGCTCGACACACATCCGATCGTTCCGGGCACCGACCCTGATCGCGGGCTCGGTCGTGTCGGCAGGCTCGCCGAGCCGATGACTCTCGGCCGTCTCGCCAGGGCGCTGGCTGACATCCTCCCGCCGACCGCTTCCGGCGTGCGCGTGGCTGGTGACTACGAGCGCCCCGTCGAGACGATCGCGCTGTGCGGGGGAGCGGGTGACTCTCTTCTCAGCAACCCCGCGGTGCTGTCTGCGGATGTCTATGTGACCTCTGATCTGCGACACCACCCGGCATCCGAGGCGAGGGAGAACGCCCGTCTCTTCGGCGGGCCGGCGCTGATCGACGTCTCCCATTGGGCGAGTGAGTGGCTCTGGCTCGAGACGGCCGCGGCGGAGCTGCGAGAGAGGCTGCCGGGCGTCGACGTCACGGTGAGCGAGCTCCGCACCGACCCGTGGGACTTCGCGATCGTGCAGTAGGCACCTCCGCCGCTCGGTAGACTTCGCCGAACGATGCACCACCATTCGACATGTAAGGAACAGGCGACAGCACTATGGCATTGACGGCCAGCCCCGATTCCCAGGAACTGCTCCTCGAACTGCAGGCCGCCGACACGCGTATCCAGCAGCTCGACCACCAGGCGCGCAGCATCCCGCAGCTGTCCCAGTTGGCGGCGCTCTCGAAGGAGCGCGAAACAGTGCGGGTGCAGTTGCTCGGCGAGAACGGCGCCGTCGAGGACGCACGGCTCGAGATCTCCCGCGTCGAGTCGGATGTCGCTGTCGTCGAGGCCCGTATGGCGCGTGACTCGGAGCGGCTCGCGACGTCATCATCGACCAAGGATGTGGCCGCCCTCGAGCAGGAGCTCGAAGCGCTGCGCCGGCGACGTGACGAGTTGGAGGAGATCGAGCTCGGCGTCATGGAGCGCCTTGAGCAGCTCGAAGCGACATCGGCGATCACGCAGGAGCGCAACGCGGCACTCCTTGCGGCCATCGCCGAGACCGAGGATGACCGCGACACCGCCCTTTCCTCGATCGATCTTGAGCGCTCCAACGCGGCGGCGAACCGCGACGAGATCGCTGCAAAGATCCCCGAGGGGCTCCTCGCCCTCTACGAACGTCAGCGGGCGCGTTATGGCACCGGGGCTTCGCTCCTGCGTGGCGGGGTGTCGAGCGCGAGCGGCGTGAGGCTCAACGAGAGCGACATGGCATCCATTCGGGCTGCGGCCCCGGATGCTGTCGTGCTCTGCCCCGACAGTCAGGCCATCCTCGTCCGCACGGCGGAGTCCGGGCTCTGAGTCACGCCGCGCGCCGCTAGACTTGTGCCGCGAATGGGTCGGCAAGACGGTCGCGTCACGCGCTGCTTCTGAAAAGGTGCAGCGCGTGCCGAGGAACGTCCGGGCTCCACAGGGCAGGATGGTGGGTAACACCCACCCGGGGTAACCCGCGAGAAAGTGCAACAGAAAGCAGACCGCCACTGACTTCGGTCAGGGGTAAGGGTGAAACGGTGGTGTAAGAGACCACCAGCGGCCCGAGTGATCGGGTCGGCTGGGTAAACCTCGTCCGGAGCAAGGTCAGACAGAAGGCGTCACGGGTGGCCCGCCCAGTCTTCGGGTAGACCGCTGGAGGGCTGCGGCAACGTAGTCCCGAGATAGATGGCCGTCCATCGCCGCTCGCGCGGCAGGGACAGAACCCGGCGTATCAGCCGGCCCATTCGCCTATTTCGAACGGTGCTTGCCTCGCCTGGCGTGTTCCGGCGACGCGAGCGCTGCCGCGCCGAGGATGCCGGCATTGTTGCGAAGCTTGGCCGGCACGATCCGCGTCTTCAGGTCGAGCAGCGGCAGGAACTCCTCGTGGCTCTTCGAGACCCCGCCACCCACGATGAAGAGTTCGGGATGGAAATAGGTCTCGAGCCGGGAGTAGAACTTCTGCAGGCGTGCCGCCCACTGTTCCCAGGAGAGTTCCTCTCGCTCCCGCGCCGCATTCGAGGCCTTGGTCTCCCAGTCGACGCCGTTGATCTCGAGATGGCCGAGTTCCACATTGGGGATCAGCACGCCGTCGTAGATGAAGGCGGTACCGATTCCGGTGCCCAGCGTGGTGACGATCACATGCCCGTCGCTGTTGTGTGCAGCACCGTACTGCACCTCTGCGAAGCCGGCGGCATCCGCGTCATTGACGAAGTGGATGTCACGGTCGAGGGCCCGCTCGAAGAGCTTCTCTGCCTTCAGTCCGATCCATTCGTCGGAGACGTTCGCCGCCGAGAGCGTGCGGCCGCCTGCGATGACGGCAGGAAAGCAGACGCCGATGGGGGCGTCACGCTCGTCTACGCCGAGCTCGTCGACCATGTCCTTCACCGCGGCGACGATGTCTTCTGGCCGTCCGCCCTCAGGCGTGGCGACCTTGGATCGCTCGCTGACCAGTTCGCCGGAGGCCAGATCGACCACGGCTCCCTTGATCCCGGTGCCGCCGATGTCGATGCCGACTGCTGTTGTGCTCATGCCTTGACCCTAATCCAGTGTTCCGAGTGGGTTCAGGATGCTGTGGGCAGCGTGAGGATCTCCGCGCCGCGTTCTGTGACGACGAGCGTGTGTTCGAACTGCGCGGTCAGGCTCCTGTCCTTGGTCGTCACCGTCCAGTCGTCATCCCACATGTCCCACTCGTGGGTTCCGAGGGTGAGCATCGGCTCGATGGTGAACACCATGCCTGGCTCCATGACGGTGTCGAACTGTGGTGCCGAGTCGTAGTGGGGGACGATCAACCCGGAGTGGAAGGCCTCGCCGACACCGTGCCCGGTGAAGTCGCGGACCACGCCGTATCCGAAGCGCTTCGCATAGGCCTCGATGGCACGTCCGATCACATTGACCTCACGCCCCGGGGCGACAGCCTTGATTCCTCGAGCGAGGGCCTCGGCCGTGCGGGCGACCAGATCGGTGACCTCATCGCGGGCCTCGCCGACGACGAAGGTGAAGTTGGTGTCGCCGTGCACGCCTGCCTTGAATGCGGTGATGTCGATATTGATGATGTCGCCGTCCTCGAGAACCGTGTCATCGGGGATGCCGTGGCAGATGACCTCGTTCACCGAGCTGCACAGGGACTTCGGAAAGCCGCAGTAGCCGAGGGTCGAGGGGTAGGCGTCGTGCGCGATCACATACTCGTGCCCGACCCGGTCGAGTTCGTCGGTGGTGACACCCGGGCGGATGGCTTCGCCCACCTTCTGGATGGCGTCCGCCGCGATCCGACCGGCGGCCCGGATGAGCTCCACCTTCTCCGGCGGGTAGACATCCGAACCGGTGAAGCGGGCCGGAGCCTTCTTGCCCACATACTCCGGACGGGGGATGGAGACGGGTACCTGCCTGTCGCCTGTGATGGTTCCGGGAATGAGGTGACCGTTCGAATCCTTGGGCATAGGATCGATTTTAGTTCGAGCGCGGGAGGTGCCATGACCGAATGGTGGTACAACACCAGGACCAGCGAGGTCGAGGAGGGCATGGTTTCGCCCGCGATCGACAGAGCCGGGCCCTTCGCGAGTCGTGAAGAGGCCGAGCAGGCGCCCCGCCTCATCGAGGAGCGTTCCCGCCGGTGGGCGGAGGAGGATTCTCGGGACGGCGACTGAGTTCGCCACCGCCCCGGAAGGGGCTCCTCACCGGATGATGCCTCTGCCAGCTGAGGCCTTGTACTAGATGAGGCCCTGGGCGATCATCGCGTCGGCGACTCGACGGAAGCCGCTCGCATTGGCACCCACGACGTAGTCTCCCGGGCGTCCGTAGTGCTCGGCTGCCTCGTAGGCGGAACGGTGGACATCTTTCATGATGGAGTGCAGCCGGCCCTCGCTGGTGCCGAAGTCCCAGCGCTGGCGTGAAGCGTTCTGGCTCATCTCGAGGGCCGAGGTCGCCACTCCGCCGGCGTTCGCCGCCTTGCCCGGGCCGAACAGCACCCCGGCGTCCTGGAACAGCTCGACGGCATCCGGGGTCGTGGGCATGTTCGCGCCCTCGGCGACGCCGAGCACACCATTGGCAACGAGACGCTGCGCATCACCGATGAGCAGTTCGTTCTGGGTGGCGGAGGGGAAGGCGAGCTGGCCGGGAACATCCCACACCCGTCCGTTCGTCACGAGCCTCGCACCGGGGCGACGGTCGACGTAGTCGGAGATGCGACCGCGTTCGACCTCCTTGACCTGCTTCAGGAGCTCCACATCGATGCCTGCCTCGTCGACCACGTAGCCGCTCGAGTCTGATGCGGTGATCGCGCGGCCGCCGAGCTGCGCGATCTTCTCGATCGCGTAGATGGCCACGTTGCCCGATCCGGAGACGATCGCAGTCTTTCCGTCGATCGCCTCGCCGCGGGTGTTGAGCATCTCCTGCATGAAGAAGACGGCACCGTAGCCTGTTGCCTCGGTGCGCACCTGCGCTCCGCCCCAGAGCACGCCCTTGCCGGTGAACATGCCCGACTCGTGACGGTTGGTGAGGCGACGGTACTGGCCGAAGAGGTAGCCGATCTCGCGTCCGCCCACTCCGATGTCGCCGGCCGGAACATCCGTGTGCTCGCCCAGGTGCCGGTAGAGCTCGCTCATGAAGCTCTGGCAGAAGCGCATGATCTCGCCGTCGGATCGACCGTGCGGATCGAAGTCGGAGCCGCCCTTGGCCCCGCCGATACCCTGACCGGTGAGGGCGTTCTTGAAGATCTGCTCGAAGCCGAGGAACTTCATGATGCTGAGGTTGACGCTGGGGTGGAACCGCAGGCCGCCCTTGTACGGGCCGAGCGCCGAGTTGTACTGCACCCGGAAGCCGCGGTTCACCTGCACGGTGCCGTTGTCGTCGACCCACGGCACGCGGAACATGATCTGGCGCTCAGGCTCGACGAGAACCTCGACGACGCCGCTTTCGATGTATTCCGGATGCCGTTCCACGACGGGAGAGATCGATTCGAGGACTTCGAGAAGCGCCTGGTGGAACTCGACCTCTCCGGAGCTGCGGGACACCGCGCGCTCGTAGATTCCGACAAGGGCAGGGGACAACACGGAATGCATAGGGACTTTCTGGGGGTGGGTGGGATTTCCGTAGCGAGAGGTGATCGCTGTGCTCAGTCGTAACTGTGCTCTGGGCCCGGGTAGGTTCCCTCGGCAACATCCGCTCGATATGCGGCAGCAGCCTCGCCGAGAATACCGCGTAGATCGGCATATTGACGAACGAAGCGGGGAATGCGTCCTGCCGTGAGTCCTGCCCAGTCCGTCCAGACGAGCAGTTGGCCGTCGACATGGGGGCCGGCGCCGACGCCGATTGTGGGGATCCGGAGCTCGGCGGTGACAAGCGCGGCCGACTCGGCAGGCACCATCTCGAGCACGACCGCGAAGGCTCCGGCGTCCTGCACGGCACGCGCGTCGGCGAGCAACTGCTCGACCTGATCGCCACGACCCTGGATGACATGACCGCCGAGCCCGTGCTCGCTCTGGGGGGTGAAGCCGATGTGACCCATGACGGGGATACCGGCGGCGACGATCCGTCGAATCTGTTCCGCGCTGCGCACGCCGCCCTCGAGCTTCACAGCGTGCGCGTGCGTCTCCTTCATGAATCGGAAGGCCGAATGCAGTGCTTCCTCGGGGCCGACCTCATAGGAGCCGAACGGCAGATCCGCGATGACGAAGGCGCGGCTGACGGCGTTCGCCACTGCGCGCGTGAGTGGGATGAGTTCATCGATCGTGACGGGGAGGGTGGTGTCGTATCCGAGCACATTGTTGCCCGCAGAGTCACCGACGAGAAGGAAGTCGATTCCCGCCTGATCGAAGATTCCGGCCGTCAGCTGGTCGTAGCTGGTGAGCCCGGTGATCTTGATCCCGTTCTCCTTGGCCGACTGGAAATGCCGGGTGCGAACGCGCTTCAGGTTCGCCTGAGCTGCTGCGGCTTCTGAGTAGGTCACTCTGACACTCTATTCCGTGCATCCGCCTCACACGATGACGCGGTGAATCCCGCGCGGGCGCGAGGCGGAGAGTCCCTGCAGCCAGTAGCCTGTAGGGGCAACAGCCATCGCCTGGGCCGCCCGGGATTCTGCTGGAATGAGAGGGGCATATGGACAAGCAGCGCGACTTCGTTCTCCGTACGATCGAGGAGCGGGGCATCAAGTTCATTCGCCTGTGGTTCACGGATGTCGTGGGCACGCTCAAGTCCGTGGCCATCGCGCCTGCCGAGGTCGAGGGTGCCTTCTCCGAGGGGCTCGGCATCGACGGCTCCGCCATTGAGGGACTCACCCGAGCCTTCGAGGCCGACGTGCTTGCGCATCCAGACCCCGCGACCTTCCAGATCCTCCCGTGGCGCGGCGAGATCGACCCGACCGCGCGGATGTTCTGCGACATCATGACCCCGGACGGGCAGCCGGCGGTGGCGGATCCTCGTAACGTGCTCAAGCGCACCCTCGAGAAGGCGGCCGACGCCGGATTCACCTTCTACACGCATCCGGAGATCGAGTTCTATCTGCTGAAGGACTCCGATTTCGGCGTCGACGGCCCCCAGCCGGTCGACCACGCCGGGTACTTCGACAACGTTCCGGGGGGCACCGCCCACGACTTCCGCCGACGTTCCGTGCGCATGCTCGAGGACCTCGGCATCTCCGTCGAGTTCAGCCACCACGAGGCGGGGCCGGGGCAGAACGAGATCGACCTTCGCTACGCCGACGCGTTGACGACCGCCGACAACATCATGACGTTCCGCACGGTCATCAAGGAGGTCGCCATCGAGCAGGGCGTCTACGCGACGTTCATGCCGAAGCCCTTCTCGGATCATCCGGGATCGGGGATGCACACCCACATGTCGCTGTTCGAGGGCGACACGAACGCGTTCTACGAGGCCGGTGCGAAGTACCAGCTCTCGAAGACGGGCCGGCACTTCATCGCGGGGCTTCTGCACCACGCTCCCGAGATCACGGCGGTCACCAACCAGTTCGTCAACTCCTACAAGCGCCTGTGGGGAGGAGACGAGGCGCCCAGCTTCGTCACCTGGGGCCACAACAACCGTTCAGCGCTCGTTCGCGTTCCGCTGTACAAGCCGAACAAGGGCCAGAGCGCTCGGGTCGAGTACCGTTCGATCGACTCTGCATCGAACCCGTATCTCTCGTTCTCGCTGATGCTCGCGGCTGGGCTCAAGGGCATCGAGGGCGAGTACGAGCTGCCACCCGAGGCAGAGTCGGATGTGTGGCTGCTCAGCGACGCAGAGCGACGCGTTCTGGGGTACCGCGCCCTGCCGGCGAGCCTCGATCAGGCGATCTCCATGATGGAGGAGTCAGAGCTCGTGGCCGAGACGCTGGGCGAGCACGTGTTCAACTACGTGCTGCTCAACAAGCGGCAGGAGTGGCGGGAGTACCGCTCGCAGGTCACTCCCTATGAGCTCAAGCGCAACCTCGGCATGCTCTAGACGGGTTCACGCATCCGATGACCGACGCAGGCCCCTCGCTCTCCGAGCTCGCACGCCTCGGCTTCGCAGAGCTGGGGCAGGCGAGAGATCGTCTTGCGGCTGTCGCGGCGCCCGACCGGTCTGCAGTGCTGACCGCACTGGGGCTCGCGGCCGACCCCGATCAGGGGCTCCGGATGCTGTCGGAGCTTTTCGAGGCGGCCCCGGATGCCGTAGCGCCGTTCTTCGACGACGCCGCGGCCCTGCAGCGCCTGACGAGGGTGCTGGGTGCCTCGAGCGGGCTGGGGGAGTTCTTCCTCCGTCATCCCGTGCAGTTGGAGGTGCTTCATGAGCCGCTCGGCGCACCGCTGGATGCCCACGAGTATCGGGCAGACATGCTCGCTTCGGTCGACGGCATCCGTGGCGAGGCCGGATGGGATGCCCTCCGCATCCGTTATCGACGCCACGTGGCCGCACTTGCGGCCTTCGACCTGGGGCACGCCGAACCGCTTGCCGCGGTAGAGCCTGTGACTGCGGCCCTCGCCGACCTCGCGGGCGCGGCGCTTGACGCCTCTCTCGCCGTCGCACGCACCGAGATCCCGTTCGACGCTGCCGAGGTGGCGGGCACGCGGCTGGCCATCATCGGTATGGGTAAGTCCGGTGCGCGTGAGTTGAACTATGTGAGCGACGTCGACGTCATCTTCGTCGTCGAGGGGTCTGACGAGATCGGGCAGGATCGCGCCGTCGCGATCGGCTCGCGGCTCGCAGTCGCGACCATGCGGGGTGTCCACGATCTGTCCGCCGAGCCCGGACTGTGGGAGGTCGACGCCAATCTCCGGCCGGAAGGGAAGCAGGGCGCGCTCGTCCGCACGCTCGAGTCGCATCTCGCCTACTACGAGCGGTGGGCGAAGAGTTGGGAGTTCCAGGCTCTCCTGAAGGCGCGCCCGCTGGCAGGCGATGCCGAACTCGGGGAGCGCTACGCCGCAGCAGTGGCGCCCTTCGTGTGGAACAGCGTCAGTCGGGAGGGCTTCGTCGAAGGTGTGCAGCAGATGCGCGAGCGGGTCACCGCGCACATTCCGGCCGACGAGGTCGACATCCAGCTGAAACTCGGGCCGGGCGGCCTCCGTGACATCGAGTTCACCATCCAACTGCTGCAACTCGTCCACGGCCACACCGACGAGGAGGTGCGCCAGCGTGGAAGCCTCCCGGCCCTGCGCGCTCTCGCGGAACAGGGCTACATCGGCCGGGTCGAGGCTGCCTCGTTCGCCGGCGACTACCAGTTCCTGCGCGTGCTCGAGCACCGCCTGCAGCTGTCTCGGCTGAGCCGCACGCATCTCATGCCCCGCGATCCTGATGCGCTGCGCGTGCTGGCGCGTGCGAGCGGTCTCGCGACGACGGCGGCCGGAATCAGCGAGCAGCGGGCATCCCGGCGCACGGCCGTTCGCAAGCTGCACGAGAAACTCTTCTACCGCCCTCTGCTCTCGGCGGTCGCCGCGCTGCCCGAGGACGGCCTGGTACTCACGAGTGCGCAGGCGGAGGATCGTCTGCGGGCGATCGGGTTCGTCGATGCGAAGGGCGCGCTCGGGCACATCGCGGCGATGACCTCGGGCGTCTCGCGTCGGGCGCAGATCCAGCGGCATCTGCTGCCCGTCATGCTCGAGTGGTTCGCCGAGGGCGCCGACCCCGACTACGGTCTGCTGTCGTTCAGGCGGCTGAGCGACGAACTGGGAGAGTCGTACTGGTATCTGCGCATGCTGCGCGACTCCTCGGGTGCGGCGAAGCGGCTCACGAGCGTGCTCTCCGGTTCGCGCTTCGTCGGCTCGCTGCTCGAGCGCCTTCCCGAGTCTGTCGCCTGGCTTGAGAACGACGAGGAGCTTAGACCTCGTCCCGCCGCCCAGCTTCGTGATGAGGCCGCAGCTCTCCTGCGCCGTCATGACAAGGCTGAGGATGTCGCGCGGGCACTCCTGTCAACAAGGCGACGGGAGGTCCTCAGGCTGGCGCTGGGAGCCATTCTGGGCCTGGTGAAGGTCGAAGACCTCGGGCGAGGGCTTGCTGCGATCAACGACATGCTGCTCCACGGGGTTCTCGAGGCCCTGCGACGTGATGACGACGGCATCGAGTTCGGCGTGATCGCCATGGGCCGCTACGGCGGTGCCGAGCTCGGCTTCGGCTCGGATGCGGATGTCATGTACGTGTTCCGGCCCAAGGACGACGACACCCAGGGGGCCCAGAAGCGTGCGGAGCAGCTCGTCGCGGGTCTGCTTCGCCTCACCGAGGACATCCGCCTGCCCTTTGATCTCGACGCCAATCTGCGCCCCGAAGGTCGCACGGGGCCGGTCGTGCGCTCGCTGGCCTCGTATCGCACGTACTACGAGCGCTGGTCGCTCACCTGGGAGGCGCAGGCGCTGTTGCGGGCGAGGGGAGCTGCCGGTGATGAGACGCTCCTCCAGGATTTCATGGTGTTGGCCGATGAGGTTCGCTATCCGAAGGATGTCCGCGAGCAGGATGTTCGGGAGGTGAAGCGAATCAAGGCGCGCGTGGAGTCGGAGCGTCTGCCCCAGGGCGCAGACCCCGCACGGCATCTCAAGCTCGGCCGCGGTTCGTTGAGCGATGTCGAGTGGTTCGTTCAGCTCCTCCAGATGCAGCACGGGGCAGCGGTGGAGGAACTGCGCACGACCTCCACGCTCGACGCCCTCGCCGCAGCGGTTGATGCAGGGCTCGTCTCGGCGGCGGATGAAGGCATCCTGAAGGATGCATGGCTGCTGGCCTCGCGCATCCGATCGGCCATGACCCTGTGGTCGGCCCGCACCTCAGACGTGCTGCCCACCGACAGGCAACAGCTCGACGGCATCGCCCGGCTGCTGGAGTACCCGCCCGACTCGGCGAGCCTTCTCGAGGAGGACTACCTCCGCGTCACGAGGCACGCCAGATCTGTGTTCGAGAGAGGCTTCTACGGGCTCGCCGAGCCCTTCACCCCGTCGATCGACTAGGGTCACCCGGCCGCTGCGGAGACGCACGAAGGGGCCGCAGCATTTCTGCTGCGGCCCCTTCTGTGTGCGGTGCTCAGACCCCGAAGTACAGCTCGTACTCGATCGGCGTCGGGCGCTGGGCTGCCGGGAGGATCTCCTTCTCGCGCTTGTACGCGATCCAGGTCTCGATCAGATCAGTCGTGAAGACGTTGCCGGCGAGCAGGAACTCCTGGTCCGCCTCAAGGGCGTCGAGGGCCTCTGCGAGGGAGCCCGGAACCTGGGGGATGTTCTTGGCCTCCTCGGGCGGCAGCTCGTAGAGGTCCTTGTCGACCGGCTCGTGCGGTTCGATGCGGTTCTTGATGCCGTCAAGTCCGGCCATCAGCTGGGCGGCGAAGGCGAGATAGGGGTTGCTCGAGGCATCGGGGGCACGGAACTCGATGCGCTTGGCCTTCGGGTTCGTTCCGGTGATCGGGATGCGGATGGCCGCCGAGCGGTTGCCCGCCGAGTACACCAGGTTGACGGGGGCCTCGAAGCCGGGCACGAGCCGACGGTAGGAGTTCAGCGTCGGGTTCGTGAAGGCGAGGATGGCTGCCGCGTGCTTGAGGATTCCACCGATGTACCAGCGCGCGATGTCGCTCAGCCCGCCGTAGCCGCTCTCGTCGTAGAACAGGGGCTTGCCATCGCTCCACAGCGACTGGTGGGTGTGCATTCCCGAGCCGTTGTCGCCGAAGAGTGGCTTCGGCATGAACGTCGCCGTCTTGCCCCACTCGTTCGCCGTGTTCTTGACGATGTACTTGAACTTCAGGATGTCATCCGCCGAGTGCACCATGGTGTCGAAGCGGTAGTTGATCTCCGCCTGGCCGCCCGTGCCGACCTCGTGGTGCGCGCGCTCGAGGATGAGGCCCGCATCGATCAGCTTGAGGCTGATGTCGTCGCGCAGATCGGCCTGCTTGTCGACCGGGCTGACGGGGAAGTAGCCGCCCTTGAACGGCGTCTTGTTGCCCAGGTTGCCGCCCTCTTCGACGCGGCCCGTGTTCCACGCGCCCTCCTCGGAGTCGACGGAGAAGAAGCTGCTGTTCTGCGTGGTCTCGTAACGGACGTCGTCGAAGATGTAGAACTCGGCCTCGGGGGCGAAGAAGGCGGTGTCGGCGATACCGGTCGATGCCAGATACTTCTCGGCCTTCTTCGCGACCTGGCGCGGGTCACGCCCGTAGACCTCACCGTTGCGGGGGTTGTAGATGTCGAAGACCATGATCAGCGTCTTCTCGGCCCGGAACGGGTCCATGTAGGCGGTGCTGACATCCGGAATCAGCTGCATGTCCGACTCGTGGATGGACGCGAAGCCCCGGATGGAGGAACCGTCGAAGAGCTGCCCGTCGCGGAAGAAGTCCTCGTCGACCGTCGATGCGGGGATGTTGAAATGCTGCTGGACGCCGGGGAGATCCGTGAAACGGATGTCAAGGAACTTGACGTCGTTCTCTTTGATGAACTTGAGCACTTCTGACGAATCACTGAACATTGACAAGACTCCAACTGGGCGTGTTCGGGGGTGGACTGCGTCTACAGCCATCCCACACGCTAGCCGCGGGGGATTTCTCGGCCATGTCGCAATTGTTTCACCCATGTTACGGGCACGGTTGCTCATAGACTTGCCGGATGTCTTCACAGCACCCCTCCCCGCCCCAGGAGGACACCTGGCCGGGCAGGCGCCTGGGCCTTCCCTCCGACGGGCCTCGTTCCGTGGCACGCTTCGGGAGAAGGCTGCTCGCCCTGCTCATCGACTTCGCGATCGCGATGCTGCTCTCGTACGTCTTCTTCGACTACCAGTACTGGGCGTCGACGCTGATCTTCGCCGTGACGCAGATCGGCTTCCTCATGCTGTTGTCCGGGGGGATTGGCCATGTCTGCGTCGGCGTGCGCGTGGTGCCACTCAGGGGTGGCTGGATCGGCGTGTGGCGGCCGATCGTGCGTACGGTCGTACTGCTTCTGGTCCTGCCGGCCCTCATCTGGGATGCCGATCAGCGCGGTCTCCACGACAAGGCTGCGGGAACGGTTCTGGTGCGGATCTAGAGCCGAACAGCTAGCGAGGTCGCGGTGCGCGAACCTTCGTGGGATCGATGCCCTTCGGGATCGCGAGCCCACCCTTGTTGTCGAGGGATGAGATCCGGTTCGTCACCGCGTAGATCTCAGCCTTGCTGAGCTGCCTCTTGAACGTTCCGAGTGTGCGGGCGATCTTGTGCAGAGGCACGGAGTCGGCATCCGGCCCGACGTGGATGACGTTGATGGCGACGTTGGGAACGATCCGCGCGATCTTGCGGCGCTCCTCTTCGACCATCCGCGTCGTACGTGACTTGGGCCCTTCGCCGATCAGTGCGATGCCGCCGCGGCCGACGGCCCGGTAGACGGCGTCCTGCGTGCGAGGGCTGACGGCCACGGGAATCTCGCTCGCGGCCCATCCACGGCGAAGCGAGCTCTTGAGCACAGCACCGACAGCGCCCGGTTGGCCCTGGATCTGCGAATAGGCGGCACGCTCGGCACGCCTGCTCAGGATGATCAGGAAGACCAGAACTCCGGCCAGCAGCCCTGAGACGCTCCAGAGCACGATGCCGAAGACGTTACCGCTGGAGAGCACGATTCCGAGCGTGACGACGACCGCGAGCGGCCCGAGGAAGCCGAGGAGCATCCACCATACGGAGCTCGGGTCGTACTTCCGGGTCATCTGGAAGACCTGGTACATCTGCTTGATGCGACCGGGTTCTTTGGGGGCCTTGGGGGCTGTCGAGTCACGGCGTGCCATCCTTCAAGGATAGGGCCTGTCGGAGCCTGCTGTGCTCCTCACCATTGCGCTCTGGGCGGAGCCGCTCCACAGCTTCCCGCTGCTCACACTCCGGTGCGGTCTTGGACCGAGAAGCTGAGGGCATGACAGATGTGGGTGGCTACCGATTGATTCGCCGACTGGGCAGCGGGCGAAGGGCGGAGGTGTGGCTGGCACGCGTGCAGGGCGAGGGCGGCGCCGCGCTGGCGACATCGACGACCGCTGCGGTCAAACTGTTTCGTCGCGACGTGTCGACGACCTCGATCGATGCCGAGATCGAGGCGCTGTCGCGCATCCGGTCGCCGCATGTGGCTCGGGTTGATGATGTGATGACGGATGCCGGGGGTCGCCCAGCGCTCGTCCTGCAGCGTCTTCAGGCTGTTGGGCTCGTGCAACTCCTCGGCTCTCGAGAGTCGCTGGGTATCGGCGAGGCTGTCACGATTCTCGTTCCCCTCGCTCGCACGCTTGCGCTCCTGCATGGGAGAGGGATCGCCCACAACAGTCTGGGCCCGGCAAAGGTGCTGTTCGATGATGAGGGAACGCCTGTTCTGTGCGGCTTCGGCGCAGCCGTGTTCGGCACCGAGAATGGCGGCGTTCTCAAGCCGGAGCAACAGGCGGCGGCGCGGCTGTTCGACTCTGATCGCACCGCGATGGCTGACCTCGCCCGGGGCATCCTGCTCAGGACCGATGCCGTCGAAGACCAGAGAGTCGTCGGGCTCCTGGAATGGCTCGGTCCGCGGGGAGGGGCGGCTGGCGAGTCCGGCTTCACCGATGTACTCGTTCAGCGACTGTTCGAGGCATCCGATCCGGTCGCCATCGGGCTGGCGCCCCCTGCCGAACGTGCGTCGTGGGCCACCCGGGGCGGCAGAACAGGTGCTCTGAGGTCGGGTGGTACTCCGTCGGCCGAGCCAGCGGTCGAGGCGACGATCCCGTCGTGGCTCACTTCGGCCGGGATGCCGGACTGGATCGCGGATGCTCTCGCGCAGGCGATCGCGAAGCTTCGGCCTGATGCGGTGGCTTCTCGTCTGCGGAATGCTCTGCGCAGCATCCGCCCGCGCTTCTGGGTGCTCATCGCCGTGCTTGTGGTCGGGGGGATTGCCGCGTTGCTGCTGCTGGATGACACGGCTGCGTCGCCCGAGGAGGCGCCTGGTGAGCAGCTCGCCGATGTGGCGCAGGACGCTCCCGCTGCGCCGGAGGCAGACACAGGCCTGGGCGGTGAAGAGAATGCGCATGTGCTCGGTGATGATCCGGTGGAGGCTGCGCGGGCACTCCTCATGCTGCGTGAGCACTGTTTCGAGACGCTGTCGGTGCTCTGCCTCGACGATGTCGACCAGCTCGACTCCGTCGCGTGGGAGGCCGATCGCCATGCGATCAGGATGATGCAGGAGGGTGCGGATGCTCCGACCCTGTCGATCGACGAGACCGCCGGCTCAGAGCTGCTTCTGGTCGACAGGATGGGTGACACGGCGCTCGTGTCCTCTGCCGTGCAGGATGGAGCCGAAAACGAACCGGCCTCGGTCCTGATGATCAGGACCGAGGCCGGTTGGCGTATCCGCGACCTGTTCACCCTGTGAGGGGTGCGGGGCGGATGCGGAATCAGATGCCGAGGTCGGCTTCGAATTCTCCTGCTTCGAGGCGGTTCTTCACGGAGACCAGGAACCGTGCGGCATCCGCCCCGTCGACGATGCGGTGATCGTAGGAGAGCGCCAGGTAGACCATGGAGCGAACCGCGATCGCGTCGGTGCCGCCAGCGGAGACCACCACGGGACGCTTCGTGACGATGCCTGTGCCGAGGATCGCGACCTGCGGCAGGAACACCACGGGGGTGTCGAAGAGGGCTCCGCGCGAACCGGTGTTCGTCAGCGTGAAGGTACCCCCCGCGAGCTCGTCGGGCTTGAGCTTGTTGTCACGCGTGCGGCTCGCCAGATCGGAGATCTGCTTGGCGAAGCCCGCGATGTCGAGTGTGCCCGCATCCCGCACGACCGGGGTCAGCAGGCCACGCTCGGTGTCGACCGCGATGCTCATGTTCTCCTGAGCCGGGTACACGATGTTGTCGCCGTCGATGGTGGCGTTGATGATCGGGTACTGGCGGAGGGCCTCGGCGGAGGCAAGGGCGAAGAACGGCAGGAACGAGAGCTTCTCGCCGGTCTTCTCCAGGAAGGAGTCCTTGACCCTGGTGCGAAGAGCCGCAACCTTGGTCACATCGACCTCGACCACGGAGGTGAGCTGCGCGGACGACTGCATCGAGATGACGGCGCGCTCCGCCACGACCTTGCGCAGGCGTGACATCGGAACCGTCGTTCCGCGGAGCGGCGAGTCCTCGACGGCGACGGCGGCTGCCGGGGCAGCTTCGGGCTGCTCAGCGGTTGTTGCGCCCTCGAGCAGGTCCTGCTTGCGGATGCGTCCGCCGACACCGGTGCCGGTGACGCCCGACAGGTCGATGCCCTTCTCGTTGGCGAGTTTGCGTACGAGCGGGGTCACGTAGCCCGAGTTCGCGGCGGCCGGGGCGGCCGCAGGGGCTGCCGGAGCAGACGCGGCTTCCTGTGCGGCGGGTGCCTCGGCAGCGGGAACCGCTGCGGGAGCCTCCTCCGCGACAGGGGCAGCGGCCGGAGCCTCCGCGGTCGGAACCGCGGCCGGGGGAGCGGACGGCAGGTACTCGCCCTGAGCAGGTGCGGCTTCTGCCGCCGGAGGAGCATCGACAGCTGCGGGGGCCGCAGGCGTCTGCTCTGCGGGGGCCCCAACAGGGGCCTCGGTGCTCGGGACGGGAGCCTCGACAGGCGCCGGCTGGGCGGCCGGGGCCTCAGCCGTGGGAGCGGCGGGCTCTTCAGGGGCAGCAGGGGCGGCCTCAGCGGCGGCGGGCGCTTCTTCGGCAGCCGGGGTCTCAGACGCGGGCGCAGCCGGTTCCTCCGCTGCGGCCGAGCCGTCTCCGATGGTCACAAGCGCGGTTCCGACCTCAACGGTCTCGTCCTCCTGAACCAGGATCTCCTCGATGACGCCGGCGACCGGCGAAGGGATCTCGGTGTCGACCTTGTCGGTGGAGACCTCAAGCAGGGGCTCGTCGACCTCGACGTGGTCGCCCACGTTCTTCAGCCAGCGAGTAACCGTACCCTCGGTGACACTTTCGCCGAGCGCCGGAAGGTTGACGGATTGGCTCATGACTGTAACTCCTTATGTGAATACTCTGTGTAAAGCATAGTTCGCGCTGATTCAGACGCCGTGAAGCGGGCGACCGGCGAGGGCGAGGAACGCCTCTCCGAGGGCCTCGTTCTGCGTGGGGTGAGCGTGGATGAGCGGCGCGATGTCCTCCGGGTAGGCCTCCCAGTTGACCGCGAGCTGGGCTTCGCCGATGAGCTCGCCGACACGGGCGCCGATCATGTGGACGCCGATGACGGGGCCGTCATTGACCCGGACGACCTTGATGCTGCCGGAGGTGCCGATGATGTGGCTCTTGCCGTTGCCGGCAAGGTTGAAGTCGTAGGTCGACACGTTCTCGTTGCCGTGAACTTCGCGGGCCTTCGCCTCGGTGAGTCCGATCGAGGCGACCTCGGGGTCGGAGTAGGTGACCTTGGGGATGTTGACATCCTCGACGACGATCGGGTTGAGACCAGCGATCTCCTCGGCGACGAAGATTCCCTGCTGGAAGCCGCGGTGGGCGAGTTGCAGGCCGGGCACGATGTCGCCGACCGCGTACACGCCGGGAACGTTGGTGGCGAGGCGCTCGGTGGTCGTGACGAAGCCGCGGTCGAGCTGGATGCCCGCCTCCTCGAAGCCGAGGCCAGCCGTCGACGGGCCGCGCCCGACGGCGACGAGAAGCAGCTCTGCCTCGACGGTCTCGCCGTTCTCCAGGGTGACAACTACGCCATCCTCGTTCTGCGTCACGCTCTGGAAGCGGACGCCGAGCTTGAAGTTGATGCCGCGCTTGCGGAAGGCACGCTCGAACTGCTTGCTGATCGCCTCGTCCTCATTAGGAACGAGGTGCGGAAGCGCCTCGATGATGGTGACGTCGGCGCCCCAGGACTTCCAGACGCTGGAGAACTCGACGCCGATGACGCCGCCGCCCAGCACTGCGACCTTCTTGGGAACGAAGTCGAGGTCAAGGGCCTGCTCGGAGGTGATGACCCGACCGCCGATCTCGAGCCCGGGGAGCGAGCGCGAGTATGAACCTGTCGCGAGAATGACGTTCTTGCCCGTGTACTGGACGCCTGCAACCTCGACGGTCGTGGGAGACACAAGGCGCCCCTCGCCCTCGATGACCGTGATCCCGCGCATCTTGATGAGGCCGGACAGTCCCTTGAACTTGCTGGAGACCACTTCCTGCCGGTAAGCCGTCACAGCAGCGATGTCGATGCCCTCGAACGTCGTGTTGACGCCGTACTTCGCGGACTCGCGCGACACATCGGCGACCTCGGCCGAGTGCAGGAGGGCCTTGGTGGGGATGCATCCGACATGGAGGCAGGTGCCGCCGAGCTTGCCCTTCTCGACAAGCGCGACGCTGAAGCCGAGCTGTACGGAACGCAGTGCGGCGGCGTAGCCACCGCTTCCGCCACCGAGGATCACTACATCAAAATTCTGGTCAGACACCCGGCAACTCCTTGTGGATCAGGATTCATGCAAGCCCGGCAGCGGGATGTCGTGTCGGGCTCAGCGGCAGATTGGTCGTACGCAAAAACCCTACTACGCCCTGCTAAATTCCTCTGCCAGCGCGATGAGGGCACGCACTGTCACGGCGGTGGGACCCTTGCCGGTGAATCCGTATCCGCCTCCCGTGTTGTGGGCGGGGCCGGCGATGTCGAGATGTGCCCAGGCGATCGGCTCTCCGCCGTCCGCACGCTTGCCGATGAACTCTCTGAGGAACACGCCCGCAAGGAGCATGCCTCCGGCACTGGTGCCCATCTTCGCGTTCGCGAGGTCGGCGACGTCGGAATTGAGGCTGGCCCTGAGTTCCTCGGGGAACGGCATCGCCCAGAACGGCTCGCCGACGGCATCCGCGATGTCGACCACCTTGGCGACGAGTTCGCTGTCTCCCATGACGCCGGTGTAGCGCGTGCCGAGGGCGGTGATCGCCGCACCCGTCAACGTCGCGATGTCGATGATCGCGTCAGGCTGCTCCTCGCTCGCGGCGACCAGTCCGTCGGCGAGCACGAGTCGCCCCTCTGCATCCGTGTTGAGCACCTCGACAGTCGTGCCGCCGCGGATCGTGAGCACGTCGTTGGGCCGCATGGCCCGGCCGGAGGGCATGTTCTCCGCGAGGCACAGCCACCCCGTCAACCGCAGCGGAAGGCCGAGGCGCGCAGCCGACACGATGACGGAGAGCACCGTCGCGGCCCCTGTCATGTCGTACTTCATGCCGACCATCGAGGTCGCAGGCTTGAGTGAGAGACCGCCGGTGTCGAATGTGATGCCCTTGCCGACGAGTGCGAGATGCTTCTGTGCATTGGCCGGGGAGTAGCTGAGCCGAACCAGGCGGGGCCCTCGATCGGAGCCCTGCCCGACGCCGAGCAGCCCTCCGTAGCCTCCGGCCTCGAGTTCTGCTTCCGCGAGCACCTCGACCTCGATGGGGAGACCGGCGACCGCCGCGGCGGCGGCGTCGGCGAACGTCTCGGGGTAGAGCTCCGAGGCGGGAGCGTTGACGAGGTCGCGCACGGATGCCATCGCCTCCGCCACAACGCTCGCTCGCACAACCGCTTCATCGTCGACAGCGACGGTGGTGGCCACGACGATCGACGTGGCGGGGGCCTTCGTCTTCGCTGCAGACATCGAGCGGAGTCTGGTGAAGGCGTATGCGCCGATCGCGGCGCCCTCCAATACGGCGGCGGCGTCGTCGACGGAAGCGGTGGGCAGCGCGATGACCAGCGAGTCGACACCGGTCAGCTGTCGGGATGCGGCCCCGGCCGCATAGCGAAGGGTGGCGGGCGTCGGCTCTCCGGAGCCGAGGCCCACAAGGGCGATTGCCGAGGCCGAGATCCCGGATGCCGGCACCCGCAGCAGCTCGTCGCGTGCGCCTGTCGCGCCGATCGAACTCAGTGAGAGCTCCAGCTGCTCGAGACCGGCAGGGGCGGCGGCGAGAGCCGGGCCCGAATCGCTCGCAGTGACGCCGAGAACGAGGATGTCCCCGTCGATCTGCTGCGGAGGGGTCGACGAAATCGTGAGAGTGGGGATGGCCATGCCTCAATGCTAGGTGTGTTCGCTGTGGGCGTGCCGCTCCGGCCGATACCTGCGAGTGCGGCGGCTAGCATCGAATCATGCATGATCCCGAGGGCCTCTACGAGCTGCACGCCGACTCCGCGCTGGTGCCGAGTGGGCTCCCGCTCGTCGCAGCGCTGACGGGGTTCGCGGATGCGGGATCTGCCGTCTCCCAGTTCACCGCACACCTGCTCGACACGCTCGAGCACACGGTTGTCGCGACCTTCGACAATGACCAGTTGCTCGACTACAGGGCCCGCCGCCCGACGATCTACTTCGATCAAGACCATCTCGCGGACTACGAGCCTGCGCGGCTCTCGCTCGCACTCGTCACCGATGAGATCGGGCAGCAGTTCCTGCTGTTCTCCGGCTACGAGCCTGACTTCCAGTGGGAGCGCTTCACCGCCGCCATGCTCGGGCTGATCGACCACTTCGAGGTGGCATCCACCACGTGGCTGCACTCCATTCCGATGCCGGTTCCGCACACCAGACCCCTTGGGGTGACGGTGAGCGGCAACCGCAATGACCTCATTGAAGCGCGCTCGGTGTGGAAGCCGCATACGACCGTCCCTGCCAACGCACTGCACCTGCTCGAGTACAGGCTGCAGCAGACCGATCACCCGGCCGTCGGCTTCGTGCTGCTGATTCCGCACTACCTTGCCGACACGGAGTTCCCCGACGCCGCGATCGCGGCGCTCGAGAACATCAGCTCGTCGACGGGTCTGATCTTCCCGAGCGACAGCCTGCGTGGCGAGGGCAGGGAGTTCCGCGCGAAGATCGACGCCCAGGTCGCTGAGAACCACGAGCTCGCACGGCTCGTCGGCGCGCTCGAGGAGCGTCACGACGCCTACATGGAGGGCAACGCGATCCGCTCGCCCCTGATGGACGAGGATGGGGAGCTTCCGACAGCAGACGAGATCGCCGCCGAGCTGGAGAAGTTCTTGGCGATTCGACGCGACGATGAGGATGGCCGCAGCCTCTGAGCGCTGCAACTGCGCCGTCTTCACTCACCGGCCGGTAGGATCGGGGCTGTGAATTCCGCGCGCTCCTGGCTTGTGTGGAGCGTCGCCGTCTTCGCCTACCTCGTGGCGGTACTGCAGCGTTCTTCGCTCGGCGTCGCGGCCGTTGACGCCAGCGCGAAGTTCGACATCTCTGCCTCACAGCTTTCAACGCTCGCCGTCCTACAGCTCGTCGTCTACGCTGCCCTCCAGGTGCCCGTCGGTGTTCTTCTGGACAGGGTCGGCCCGAGGGCACTGATCATCTTCGGTGCAGCCCTGATGGGCCTCGGCCAGGTCGCGGTGGCGCTCGCCCCCGAGTTCTCGGTGGCAATTGCGGGTCGGATGCTTGTGGGTGCGGGCGACGCGTTCACCTTCATCTCCGTGCTCCGGCTGCTTTCCCTCTGGTTCGAGGGGAGGGTGCTCCCGCAGGTCTCGCAGTGGACGGGAAACATCGGACAGCTCGGGCAGATCCTGTCGGCAGTGCCCTTCGTCTGGATTCTTCACGGCTATGGATGGATGAGTGCATTCCTCAGCGCCGCCGCCATGGCTGTCCTTGCGCTCGTGCTGACGGCGCTCGTCGTCCGAAATGGCCGCGACGACAGTTGGAGGCCGGAGCAGAAGCAGAACTGGAAGACGGCAATGCAGCAGCTCCGCGATGCCCTCCGCCGTCCGGGTACGCAGCTGGGATTCTGGTCGCACTTCACCACTCAGTCTCCCGGGTCGATGTTCGCCCTTCTGTGGGGTTTCCCCCTGATGGTCAACGGACTCGGGTACGACACGTCCACGGCATCCTCACTCCTCACGCTGTTCATCGTCTCGGCGATCGTGATCGGCCCGATTCTGGGCATCCTGACCGCACGATTCCCACTGAGGCGATCGAATCTGGTCCTCACCGTCATCGCGCTCACGGCGCTGGCGTGGGCGGTCGTCCTCCTCTGGCCCACGCAGCCGCCGTTCTGGCTCATCGTCGTACTCATCGTGGTGCTCGGAGTCGGGGGGCCGGGGTCACTCATCAGCTTCGAGTTCGCCCGGGAGTTCAATCCCATGCGCAGCCACGGCTCTGCGACCGGCTTCGTGAACGTCGGTGGTTTCGTCGCGACCTTCGTCATGATGTTCCTCGTGGGAGTCAGTCTCGACCTGATCGATCGCCACGGCGTCATCGACGGGGGTGAAGGAGGCCTCTATTCGTGGGGTGCCTTCCGGCTCGCGTTCCTCGTTCAGTACCTCGTGCTCGCCGTCGGGGTGGTTGGCATAGTCCGGGCGAGACGCCGCACTCGCCGCCAGATGCACACCGATGAGGGAATAGAAGTGGCGCCGTTGTGGGTTGTAGTCTCCAGGGTGTTGAAGAGACGAGGGCACTGACGTGTGCCTGCTCCGCTGCACGACTGAACATCCCGCGGTGGACTTTGCGCCCCTGAAAGCGTGCAATAATTGGCAATCGAGACCCGTTCGACGTCCGGACAGGCATTCCGCTTAGCTGCGGTTGGAATCCGGACTTGACATGGGTCTTAGTGCTGCCCGAATAGGTGCCGCACGATCATCCTGAATGAAAGGTAACCGTATGGCTACCCGAGCCACATCATCCGCAACGACGTCCAAGGCGGCTGCCGCCACGACGAAGACCTCGGCTGCCAAGGCTGCGACGACGAAGAAGGCATCGAAGGCGACGGACGACGAGGTCGTCGTCGACGAGGCCGTGAAGAAGCCGGCCACCAAGACAGCTGCCAAGGCGCCAGCCAAGGCTGCTGCGCCCAAGAAGGCGGCCACCAAGCCCGCCGCCAAGGCCAAGGCTCCGGCGAAGGCCGCGGCCAAGGACGAGGATGAAGCAGAGGGCGACAAGGTCGACATCGACGCCCCCGAGGTCGACGACGATGAGGACTCCGACAAGGAGGACACGTCCAAGGACGAGAAGCTCCCGACCGGCGCGATCGTGCTGTCGATGGCCGACGAGGACGACGAGGTCCCGGTCTACTCTGCAGCCATCACGGGCGCCACGGCTGATCCGGTCAAGGACTACCTGAAGCAGATCGGCAAGGTGGCACTCCTCAACGCAGCGGAGGAGGTCGAGCTTGCCATGCGCATCGAGGCCGGCCTCTTCGCGGAGGACAAGCTCGCCAGCGAGGGTGACAAGCTCTCGCCGACACACAAGCGCGAGTTGCAGTGGGTGGCCCGCGACGGACAGCGTGCGAAGAGTCATCTGCTCGGCGCGAACCTGCGGCTCGTGGTCTCCCTCGCCAAGCGCTACACCGGTCGCGGAATGCAGTTCCTCGACCTGATCCAGGAGGGAAACCTGGGCCTCATCCGTGCCGTCGAGAAATTCGACTACACCAAGGGCTTCAAGTTCTCGACCTATGCGACCTGGTGGATTCGGCAGGCGATCACGCGCGCCATGGCAGACCAGGCCCGCACCATCCGCATCCCGGTGCACATGGTCGAGGTCATCAACAAGCTGGCCCGTGTGCAGCGGCAGATGCTCCAGGATCTGGGCCGCGAGCCCACACCGGAGGAGTTGAGCCGCGAGCTCGACATGACTCCGGAGAAGGTTGTGGAGGTGCAGAAGTACGGTCGCGAGCCGATCTCCCTGCACACCCCGCTCGGTGAGGACGGCGACAGCGAGTTCGGCGACCTGATCGAGGACACCGAAGCTGTCGTTCCCGCCGACGCTGTGGGCTTCACCATGCTGCAGAAGCAGCTGGAGTCCCTGCTGGATTCGCTCTCCGAGCGTGAGGCAGGGGTCATCCGGATGCGCTTTGGCCTGGGTGACGGTATGCCCAAGACCCTCGACCAGATCGGCGACACCTTCGGCGTCACGCGTGAGCGCATCCGCCAGATCGAGTCCAAGACGATGGCCAAGCTGCGCCACCCGTCACGCTCGCAGTCGCTGCGCGACTACCTCGAGTAGGCCGTACGAAACAAGAGGAAGGCGGCACGATGACCGTTGAGGCGAATGACGGCAAACAGCTCGTCACGGAGGTCGACGGCGTCCGCTACGAGCGCATCCCGATCAAGACGAGGCTCGTCGTCGACGGCGACGACATCTCCCAGATCGTCACAGAGTTCGCCGCGCCGCTCGTTCAAGCAGGCGATGTGCTGTTCGTGACGGAGAAGATCGTCGCGATCGCGCAGGGCCGCGCCTATCCGATCGACAGTGTGACGCCGAGACCGCTCGCCCGCTGGCTCTCTCAGCGTGTGACGAAGACGCCAGCAGGCATCGGTTTGGGAATGCCGGAGACCATGGAGATGGCGCTTCAGGAATGCGGTGTGCCTCGTATCGTCTTCGCCGCCGGTGTTGCTGCGATCACGAAGCTGTTCGGTCGCCGAGGTGACTTCTATCGGATCGCGGGAACACAGGCACGGGGGATCGACGGTCCGACGAGTGGCACCATCCCGCCGTACAACCACTATGTCGTGCTGGCACCTGCCAAGCCCGATGCTGTTGCCCGAGAACTGCGCGAGCTGCTCGGAGGGCGTGCGGAGGTCGTGATCGTCGACATGAACGACCTCGGCGGGGACATCATCGGGTCCACCGTCAGTGCGTCGGTGACCAAACGCATCCGTTCGGTTCTGCTCGACAACCCGCTCGGCCAAGGGCACCAGAGCACGCCCATGGGGATCATCCGTCCCGCCTCCTGAACCTGCTCGGAGTCGCAGTCAGAAGTGGTGAGCGCACAGGCCGCGTCCTGAGATGCTCCCGAGGCTAGAAGCCGATGACCTCGCGATAGCGGGGGAGGCTGCCCGTGCGAATCCCCGTGATACTCGGCTTGTTCTCGTAGACGCCCGCAGCCCAGTTGCCTTCGACGAGCACGGGGCCCTTCTCACCGATCACGACATCCCAGCCGACGTAGCGCATCTGCGGTACGACTCGTCCGATCTCCTGCATGAACGCGAAGAGCTCGTCGATCATGGGGAGGCGGAAGTCGGGGATGGACACACCCGACTCGGGATGAGTCGGGTGGACCCCGTCATGGGAGTCGTAGCCGGGACCACGTGAAGCGCCATCGAGGTCGAGCATCGTGTAGAAGCCGCCGAAGGTCTGCTGGTCGCTGGCCTGGCCGCGACCGAACTTCTGCGCCATGGAGAGCACATGCGTCGTGCTGCCGTCGAAGAAGGTCGTGACGCGCGTGGTGTTCGCGGTTCCGGGGCACACCGCGGCGAGCACCGGATGCTGCGTGATGTACTCCTCGACGAGGGTCTGGCCCTTCGTGAGCAGCTCCGAGCGGAACGCCGCCCAATCGCTTGTGGCGGCCGCCTCGTAGCGTTCGACGCCGTGGCCCGAGTCGCTGAAGGGAACCTTGCCCATGACCACACCGTGGCGCTCGACGAAGTCCTGCAGCTCTTCGGCGCTCGCCTCGCGGACGTCGAGCCATTCGCGTCCGAGGAAGCCGTCGAATGTCTTGTTGAACTCGATCTTGTCGTGGAACAGCCCGCGATACGCGGGTTCGTCGAACGTCATGGCGAGATGGTTCGAGATCGCGTGGGTCATGTAGGTCGCGCGTTCTGTGCGATTGAGGATCGCGAAGTCCCAATCGACGTAGTCCTGGAACGGTGCACTGCGGAATGCAGCAGACCACAGCATGTCCACGACGATCGCAACCGGGTTCTTACCGTGCTGAGCGGCGACAGCGCGCGCGCGGCTCCACAGCGCGGAGCCGTTGAATCCCCGGACCCGGTCCACGAAATACTTCAGGCGGGCGCCGAGGTCGAGGCTCTTCTTGCTCACTGTGCTGGGTCTCCTGTCGGTGACGATCGTCTGCCGGCCATCCTTCGGCCGGGCGAATTCCAGCTCTCAGCGTACCCGCTGCAGAGGGGTTGCTCGGAGCGGTGTGCCCACTGTGTTCGCACCCGGACGGCTAGAATTGGCCATCTGATCCGGTTCAGACGAGAGTTGTGAGGTGTGGTGCTCGATCCCTATGCGCTGCATGAGGCACAGGTCGATCTCGCAGCGATCCGGTCGAATGCGGCATCCCTCATCGATGGCGTCGACCCCGAGCGGCTCGTCGCCGATCTGAGGGCGGATGCCTATGGTCACGGACTCGCTGAAGCTGCGTCGGCCGTGGTCGACGGTGGCGTGCGCACGCTCGGCGTCAGTTCAGCCGAGGCCGCTGCCACGCTCCGGCAGCTCGATCTGGGCGCCGCGATCGTGTCCCTGAGGGGCGGGCGCGTGAGCCCGATCGCCGGGGTGGAGCCCTCACGCGGCGTCGAGATCGACTCTCTCATCGCATCCGGCCCTGAGCTCTACGGGCTCGGCGACGGCTTCCGGCCCGCTCTCCGCGTGAGAGCACGCGTGGTCGCCATCAAGCGCATCGCGGCAGGAGAAGGGGTGTCGTATGGCCACACCTTCATCGCCCCGCGCGATACCCGCCTCGCCCTCGTCGGGATCGGCTACGCCGACGGGCTCGATCGTTCGGCGGGCAACCGTGCGACGGCCTGGTGCGCCGGGGCGGATCGGCCCATCGTGGGCCGGGTGGCGATGAATGCCTCGGTGCTCGACACCGGCTCCGGCATTGCGGCGGTCGGTGATCATGCCGTTCTGCTGGGCGACCCGACCCGGGGCGAGCCGACGGCGGCCGGGCTCGCCGCACAGCTACAGAAGTCCGCATCGGAGATCGTCACGATGCTCGGCTCGCACCTGCCGCGGAGGTACGCATGAACTCGCGCCCGAAACAGGTTTCTGCTGAGGCTGTGATCGATCTCGCGGCCTATGAACGCAATCTCGCATTGCTCACTTCGCGGATCGCTCCGGCCCGGTTGATGGCCGTCATCAAGAGTGACGCCTACGGCCACGGCCTCGTGCCCATTGCCCGGGCTGCTGTTGCTGCAGGAGTCACCGAACTTGGGGTCCTCGAGTTGGGCCCCGCGCTTGCGCTGCGCACGGCGGGCATCGGAGAGGCCGTGCGTCTCTTCGTCTGGCTCTTCTCACCAGACGATGATCTGCGCGCTGCTCTCGACGGCGGTGTCGAACTCGGCATCTCAACGGTCGCCGAATTGGATGCGATCATCGCGGCGTCGGGAGCGAAGCCCGCGCGCATCCACCTCAAGATCGACACGGGTCTTCACAGGAATGGTGCCGACCCAGAGGACTGGCCGACGCTCGTCGCATCCGCCGTCGCTGCGGAGCAGGCGGGCAGCGTCGTCCTAGCGGGCGTGTGGACGCACATCTCCGAGGCATCCGACGAAGAGGATTCGGCGTCGATCGCACGATTCACCGAGGCGATCGCGATCGCGGAGGGGCTCGGTGCGAGTTTCAGCGTTCGTCATCTCGCGGCCAGCGCAGCCGGCTTCGGCCGTGATGACGCCCGCTTTGACATGGTCCGCTTCGGCGCATTCTGCTACGGGATCGCACCCGGCAGCGGCATCGGCCCGGGCGAACTCGGCCTCACTCCCGTCATGACATTGCGCGCTCCCATCGTCTCGGTTGACGATGATCCGGATGCCGCGGGGCACTCGATCGCGACCATCCCGATCGGCTACGGCGACGGCATCCTGAGCGAGTGCGCGGGGCGCGTCGAGGTGACGGTCGGCGGCCGGCGGTGGCCCGTCATCGAGGTCGGCGTCGACGCCCTGAGGCTTCGGGTGGACCGCTCGGCTGTGTCTCTCGGCGATACGGCTCGGCTGTTCGGCCCCGGTGACGACGGCGAAGCGACACTCCAGGAGTGGGCGGATGCGCTGGGCACGATTGGCGAGGAGATCGTCGTCAGGATTTCGGCAGCAATCCCGCGCATCCATATCGGCTGATCAGCGCCTCACGGACGCGCGCCCAGAAAACGAGAGATGCCGGCCCCGTCAACGGGACCGGCATCGAAACGCAGTCAGCGCCCGAGCGGTGGCTTCGGGCGATCTGCGGATCAGGCGTTGTTGGACTCGAGCAACCTGCTGGACTCATCCAGCCACTCGGTGGCGATGGCCTCGAGCTTCTCCTGGTGCCGACGTCCGTGGTGTGCGCAGAACAACAGCTCACTGTCACCGATGGCGACGCGGATGTACGCCTGCGCCCCGCAGCTGTCGCAGCGGTCGGAGGCGGTCAACTGGTAGGAGTCACGCTCTACGGTCTCTTCGGTGATCTGAGACATGGGTTCCTCCTTCTGGTGAAGCACCGGCGATGGTTGATCGTCGTGCTACCTATACAAACACGTCGGCAGCGTTTCCATTGCATCGTGGCGCGGTATTTCGCTCACCGCGTAGGTCTCTGAGCGCACCGGGTGTCCTGCAGAGCAGCAGTCGCCGTCGCGAATAGTCTTGTAGACGCCCGCCGCCGGCTTCGCCGTGTGACGCGCAGCCCTGTTTACCGGTCACGAAGGAGACTATTCGGTGGCGAGTTCTGATTACTCCGCACGGCATCTTTCCGTTCTCGAGGGGCTCGAGGCGGTACGTAAGCGCCCGGGGATGTATATCGGCTCCACTGACTCTCGCGGTCTCATGCACTGCCTCTGGGAGATCATCGACAATTCCGTCGACGAGGCTCTCGGTGGGCATGGCAGCGCCATAGAAATCGTGCTGCATCCCGATGACAGCGTCGAGGTGCGTGATCACGCCCGCGGCATCCCTGTCGACATCGAGCCCAAGACGGGCCTCTCCGGCGTCGAGGTCGTCTTCACGAAGTTGCATGCCGGTGGCAAGTTCGGCAGCGGTTCCTATGCATCCTCCGGTGGTCTCCACGGTGTCGGTGCCTCCGTCGTGAACGCTCTCTCCGAGCGACTCGATGTGCAGGTCGATCGCGATGGCAAGACCTGGGCCATGTCGTTCCATCGCGGTGAGCCGGGCACCTTCGCCGACAAGGGCGAGCCTCGCCCGGATGCCCCTTTCACCCCGTTCGAGAAGGGCAGCGAACTGCGTGTGGTCGGCAAGGTTGCCAAGGGCGTCACCGGAACCCGTGTTCGCTATTGGGCTGACCCGCAGATCTTCACAAAGGGCACGGCGTTTCAGGCGGAGGAACTGCTGTCCAGGGTGCGGCAGACGGCATTCCTCGTGGGAGGGCTCGAGCTTCGGGTCATCGACGAGCGCGCCGATGCTCCTGTCACTGAGACGTTCCGCTTCGACGGCGGTATCTCCGAGTACGTTGACTTCCTCTCCCCGGACACCGCCCTCACCAGCACCTGGCGGATGACCGGCACCGGCAGCTTCAAGGAGACCGTGCCCGTGCTCGACGACCGCGGGCACATGGTCGCGACGGAGCTGGAACGCGAGTGCGAGGTCGACATCGCCCTGCGCTGGGGCACCGGCTACGACACGGTCTTCCGGAGCTACGTCAACATCATCGCCACGCCGAAGGGTGGAACCCATCAGGCGGGCTTCGAGCAGGGACTGATGAAGTTCCTGCGCAGCCAGGTGGAGCAGAACGCCCGACGCCTCAAGGTCGGAAACGACAAGCTGGAGAAGGACGACATCCTCGCAGGTCTCACCGCGGTGCTGACCGTCCGCCTGCCCGAGCCGCAGTTCGAGGGCCAGACGAAGGAGATCCTCGGCACTCCTGCAGTGAAGGCGATCGTCACGCAGGTGGTCGCTCAGCAGCTCAAGGAGCGCTTCAGTTCCAGCAAGCGTGACGACAAGACGCAGGCGTCTCTCGTCCTGGACAAGATCGTCGCCGAGATGAAGTCGCGCGTGTCGGCGCGGACGCACAAGGAGACCCAGCGCCGCAAGAACGCGCTGGAGAACTCGTCGCTTCCGGCCAAGCTGGTCGATTGCCGCAGCAACGACGTGGCCAACAGCGAGCTCTTCATCGTCGAGGGCGATTCCGCGCTCGGCACGGCGAAGCTTGCGCGTGACAGCGAATATCAGGCCCTGCTGCCCATCCGCGGCAAGATTCTGAATGTGCAGAAGGCATCCGTCGCCGACATGCTCTCGAATGCGGAGTGCGCGTCCATCATCCAGGTGATCGGTGCCGGTTCGGGCCGTAGCTTCGATCTCAGCGCCGCCCGCTACGGCAAGGTGATCATCATGAGCGATGCGGATGTCGACGGTGCTCACATCCGCACCCTTCTGCTGACACTGTTCCACCGTTACATGCCCGACATGATCAGGGACGGGCGCATCTACGCGGCGGTTCCGCCTCTGCACCGTGTCGTCGTGATGAATCCGGGTTCCAAGCCCAACGAGACCCTGTACACCTATTCGGAGGCCGAGCTTCAGCGCCTGCTTGCTCAGCTCGCGAAGAGCGGCAAGCGCTACCAGGACCCGATCCAGCGCTACAAGGGCCTCGGAGAGATGGATGCCGAGCAGCTGGCGACGACGACAATGGATCGCAAACATCGCCTGCTGAGGCGAGTGAACGTGTCTGATGCGGCCGCTGCCGACAAAGTCTTCGAGCTGCTCATGGGCAACGATGTGGCCCCGCGTAAGGAGTTCATCATCGCGGGTTCGGATGCCCTGAGCCGGGACCGTATCGACGTCTAGGATCCGCAGCGCGGCGGCGTGGCACAGCGCGGCGACGCGGCTCGCCCGGCGCTGAGCGGGCCTCAGGCTCCGTAGGCGTGCCCGATGGAGTCGATCACGTCGTCGAGCAGCGTACCCGAGGCATCCCTGCGTGCGCCGGAGTCAGGAAGCTGCCGCACGGTTCCGTTCGCGGCGACGGCGTGAACGGGGGCGGGCCCGGCCCACGCGAGCACCAGCACATCTTCACCCTTGAGGAGGGAGTGCGCACGCACGCCGCCCGTGGCCCGACCCTTGCCGGGGAACTCGGAGAAGGCACTCACCTTGGCCCGTCCGGGATCGGTTCCCGGGATGGTCGCGCTCGAACCGGAGACCGTGGCGACGACGGCTGCGGCCCGATCGCCGATGACGCCGAAGTGGATGGCACGGGCGCCTGCGGAGAGCTTGATGCCGGCCATGCCGCCGGCGGTGCGCCCTTGTGGGCGCACGGCTGAAGCACCGAAGTGGAGCAGTTGGGCGTCGGAGGTGACGAAGACGAGTTCTGCGTCGTCGGGCGCCTCTGCGGCCCCGATGACCTCGTCACCGGGCTTGAGCGCGATGACCTCGAAATCTGGTCTGTTCGCCTGCTCGCCGGGGGAGAGGCGCTTGACGACCCCCTGCAGGGTCCCCAGCGCAAGCGGTGTCTCGGAGGTGAAGGACACAAGCGCCAGAACCTTCTCCCTGCGGGGATCGATGCCGATGTACTCCGCGACCTTCCGCCCCGCTGCGAGCGAGACCGACGACTCGGGCACGACCGGCAGGTCGACGGGGGAGAAGCGGATGATCCGCCCGAGGGTGGTGACCGCGCCGATCTCGCTCCTGCTGGTGGTGTGCACATCGGAGAGGATCGCATCATGCTTCGCCCGCCTGGCTGCCGGCGTGACACCGTCGAGGGCGCCTTCGGCCAGGTCGATGCGAACGATCTGTCCCGTCGTGGAGAGCAGCACGCGACAGGGCGTGTCGGCGATCTCAAGAACCGGGGAGGATGCCGAGGCTCCCTTGGCCACGACGTTGCGGCTCGCCTCGGTGAGCAGGGTGCGCCGGGGCGTGCCGAATTCTTCGGCGACCTGCTCGAGTTCGTCACCGACGAGTGCACGGATGCGTGCCGAGTCCGAGAGCAGGAGTTCCAGCTCGGCGATCTCGGCCCGGAGCTTGTCACGCTCGGTCTCCAACTCGATGCGGGAGAAGCGGGTGAGTCGCCGAAGCCGTAGCTCCAGGATGTATTCGGCCTGAAGCTGGCTGAGGTCGAAGACATCGATCAGCCTGTTGCGTGCCTGTTCCCCGTCATCGCTCGCGCGGATGACCTGGATGACCTCGTCGATGTCGAGGATGGCCACAAGAAGCCCTTCGACGAGGTGCAGGCGCTCCTGCCTCCTTGCGAGGCGATAGCGGCTGCGCCTCGTCGTGACCGACACACGGTGATCGACGTAGACCTGCAGGAGCTCCTTCAACCCGAGGGTCTTGGGGCCACCGCCGACGAGCGCAACATTGTTGATGTTGAACTGGTCTTCGAGAGGCGTGTGCTTGTAGAGCTGCTCGAGCACCGCTTCGGGGTTGAAGCCGGTCTTGATGCCGATGACGAGTCTGAGCCCGTGCTTGCGGTCGGTGAGGTCGGTGACGTCGGAGATCCCGCTGAGCTTCTTGGAGCCCACACCGTCCTTGATCTTCTCGATGACCTTCTCGGCGCCGACCATGTAGGGGAGCTCCGTGACGATGAGCCCCATCTTGCGGGCCGTGATCGATTCGATGGAGACCCTGGCGCGGGTCTTGAAGCTGCCACGGCCCGTCTCGTAGGCATCGCGAACACCGGAGAGTCCGACGATCGTTCCACCCGTCGGAAGATCGGGCCCGGGAACGTACGCCATCAGTTCGTCGAGTGGTGCATCCGGATTCTGCAGAAGATGCCTGGCTGCGCCGACCACCTCGATGAGGTTGTGCGGCACCATGTTCGTCGCCATGCCGACCGCGATTCCGGTCGCCCCGTTGACGAGGAGGTTGGGGAACGCCGCAGGAAGGACTTCGGGCTGGGTCAGTTGATTGTCGTAGTTGGGTACGAAGTCGACGACGTCTTCGTCGAGGTCTGCGGTGAGTGCGAGAGCAGCGGCGGTGAGCCTGGCCTCCGTGTAGCGGGGGGCAGCCGGGCCGTCGTCGAGGGAGCCGAAGTTGCCGTGCCCGTCGACGAGGGGGACGCGCATGATGAACGGCTGGTTGAGGCGCACCATCGCGTCGTAGATGGAGGCGTCACCGTGCGGATGCAGCTTGCCCATGACGTCGCCGACGACGCGCGCGGACTTGACATGGCCGCGGTCTGGTCGAAGCCCCATCTCGGTCATCTGGAAGAGGATGCGTCGCTGTACCGGCTTGAGTCCGTCGCGGGCATCGGGGAGGGCCCGCGAGTAGATCACGGAATAGGCATACTCGAGGAACGAGCCTTCCATCTCGGTGGCGAGATCGACGTCGTCGATGCGTTCCTGGGAGTCGTCGGCGGGGGCTTTGGCAGATGTAGTCATAGGATGCCCTCATGTTACCGGCCCATCATTCCCACCGGTTCAGCCTTGCCGATGTGCTGTCGAGTTTGTTCGCTTCGGTGCGGCACGAGGACAACGCGCTGGATCTCCGCCCCGTGGATCGAGCGGTCGTGGTGGTGGCGGATGGCCTGGGCGTTGCAGCGCTGAGGGCGAGGTCCGGCCACGCCCGTTCACTCATGCGGATGCTCCTCGATGACACCGCACCGACGACGATCGGCTCCGGCTTTCCGACGACCACCGCTGCGGCCCTGGCGACTCTCACGACAGGGCACAACCCCGGTGAGCATGGCATCGTGGGATACACGGCCTTCGACGCAGCGCACGATCGGGTCGTGAACCAGCTCACCGGATGGGATGACCTCATGCCACCCGAGCGGTGGCAGCTCGAGCAGACCCTCTTCGAGCGTTCCGTCGCAGATGGCGTGCCTGCCTTCGTCGTGGGAGCCGCCCGCTATGCGGATTCCGGCTTCACCCGTGCCGTGCTCAGGGGAGCCGAGTTCCGTGCCTCACCGTCCATCGAGGGCCGCTTCGAGGTGGCCCGTGACATCCTCGATGCCAATGACAGGGCGCTCGTGTACCTGTACGTCCCCGAGCTCGACCAGGTCTCGCACCGCCACGGCTGGGAGTCCGAGCAGTGGATCGCCCGTCTTGAGGAGCTTGACTCCGCCGTCCGGATGTTCTCGGCCGGGTTGCGTGAGGGAGAGGGGGCCCTGCTCACCGCCGATCATGGTGTGCTCGACGTCCCCGCAGGCTCACACGTTCACTTCGATGAGATTCCGGGACTCCTCGACGGCATCCGCCATGTCGCAGGCGAACCGCGCTGCCTGCAGCTGCACTGGGATCCGGATGCCGATGAGGCGCTTCGTGCTCGGACGCTCGCTGCGTGGCAGGCCAGCGAGAGCGCCAGGTCGTGGGTGGTGACCAGGGAGGAGGCTGTCGCGGCAGGCTGGTTCGGCCCTGTGGTCAAGCCCGAGGTGCTGCCGCGGATCGGCGATGTCCTCGTGGCCGCCCGCGACGGGATCGCCTATTACGACACCCGAACGGCGACCGCCTCCGCGCGCGCCATGGTCGGCCAGCACGGCTCCGTCTCGTCAGCCGAGACGGAGATCCCGCTGCTGCGAATGGGCGACTACGCCGCATCCTGATCTGGTTGCGTCGCGAAGGTGCTTCTCGGCCTCAGTCGTCGTCGGACTTGGCGCCGAAGACGATGTCGTCCCAGCTCGGCATCGACACCCTGCCCTTTCGGCCACCCTTGGCGATGGAGGCGACCGGCGTGGGGCGACTCTCGTCGCGAGCTGACGGCGTTGAAGGACCGGATGGATCTGCCTCGTCGTCTCCGTTGAAATCGTCGAGGGGAATGTCGATCACCCGGATGCTGCCGGTGGAGGGGTGCGAGGCCTTTGCCTCCTCGAGCTCGTCATAGCCGGCGGGTTCGCGTTCACCTCGGCGGCGACGCAGGGCCTCGAGCAGATCTGCGGTGTGACCGGACTCGGCCGTGGACGCATCGGGCGAACGGTTGATGGCGGCGGCGGCCACCGCGGGGTCGGATGCCCTCGTGAATGGGATCGGGTCGACGTAGGGGGCTGTGTCCTGGTGCTCGAGATCCCGGTCGGTGAACGCTCCGCTGTCGAAGCGCGAGGTGTCGGGGGTTCGCGGTTCCCCTCCCACCGCACGGAGGCGGGGGATGAGGGATCCGGTCAACTCTCCCTGCTGCGAGAGCGCGATGGCCTCATTCCCGAGAGGCACGAGCGTCGACTTCTTCGGGTCGAACTGCCAGCGGGCGTCGTGTTCGATCTCGTCTGCGGTGAAGGAGAGCTTGACGATCCAGCCGGATTCGACATCCTTCCAGCTCGCCCAGCGGATGTCGGCGGCACCGAGATCGCCGAGGCGCTCCTGGATGACCTGGCCGAAGGTTCCGCCATCGAGCGGACTCGTGTCCTGGGCGGTGTGCACGGGGACGGCGAGCGCGGCGGTCACGACGAACTCACGCTCCGCGAGAACGGGGCGTTCGAACTTCTGGATGTACTCGACGGATGCCCCCGTCATCGAGGCGACGTCGTCGGCGGACATTCCCGCGCGGATGTGTTGCTGGATCTCCTTGGGGGCGACCTTGCGGCCTCCCTGCGGTTCGGGGCTGCTCTGGCGGACCTTCGACCGCAGCGCTTCGTCGATGGGGATGCGGAAACGTGCGCCGTCCTCTGTTGCGACGAGGAGTGCGCCGTTCTCAACTCCGATGACTCTCAGGTCTTGCATGCTGATCGCCTCTCAGGCCGTCGTGATTCGCCTCTAGATTGTCATGTGTTCCGCGATCCGGAGGGGAATAACCCGGGCGTGCCGTAAGTTGCCTAGGACGTAACGAAAAAGACGCGAAAGTGCCGTTTGCTATTCGCACGAGTAATAAGGCAAACTGTCGCCGCCGATGGAGAACTTTCGGCGGATCACAAGAACTGGATGGGCATGGCAACCGACTACGACGCACCTCGTAAGACCGATGATGACTCCGAGAGCATCGAGGCACTGAAGGAGCGCGTACCAGACAAGATGTCGGGAGTCGTCGACTCCGACGATGCCGACAATCCTGGTGGCTTCGAGCTCCCCGGCGCAGACCTCTCAGACCTCGACCTCGATGTCGTCGTCCTCCCGCCGCAGGCCGACGAGTTCACCTGCATCAGCTGTTTCCTGGTCAAGCACCGCTCACAGATCGACCACACCGAGAAGCTCGGCGCGGTCTGCCTGGAGTGCGCTGCCTGATCCCGAGTACGGCCCGGCTGGCTCAGGCGCCTGAACGCGCCTGGGCCACCGCCTGCACGAGAGCGTCTGGCCGTCTGCTTGACACGAGCCAGTAGGGCGTCGGATCGGCGGAATCGGCGACCTCGATGCGAACGACCGGTGGGATCCAGCCCCGAATGACGAGCCACGCCCGGGTGTCGAGCACGGGGCCCCTCTGCTTCGTCGCATCCTCGCCCTCATACGCCGTCGCATCACCCACCATGCCGATCGGAAGGGATGCGCGGCCGGCCTTCAGCGACTCGCGCGTGACCTCGATCACAGGCGACGTCACGATGAGCAGGAGCGCGCTGCCCAGGTAGAGCGCGATGGCGACGATCACGCCGACCGTCGGGTTGATCGGCTGGAATACAAGGATGCAGGCGGGCACGACAAGCAGGAGCGCCACCAACAGTCCGACGGACGGCCACAGCCGTTCACGGTAAAGGGTCATGCCTCTATTCGACCAGATCCAGGGTCGAGGCGGTGACATGTGCTGCTTCTGGGCCGTGCTGCAGGCACCCGGGAATCTGCACTAGCCTCTTCTCGTGCCTGAAAGCATCCACGTACCGATCACCTGCGATCGCCTGCCGTCTTACGCGCACCCCGAAGACGCGGGCGCAGACCTCACGGCTTCCGAAGCGGTCGAATTGGCCCCCGGTGCCCGCGCCACCGTCGGAACGGGGACCTCGATTGCGCTGCCCGAGGGCTATGCGGCTTTCGTCATGCCCCGGAGCGGTCTTGCGGCCAGACATGGCATCGGCATCGTCAACGCCCCGGGAACGGTGGATGCGGGCTACCGCGGCGAGATCAGGGTCACCCTCATCAACACGGATGCTTCGGTGCCGTACTCTGTGGCAGTCGGCGACCGCATAGCGCAGCTCGTGATCATGCCGGTGGTCCAAGCCGAGTTCATCCCCGTCGACAGTCTTTCCGAGAGCCCACGCGGCACCTCGGGATTCGGATCGACAGGGTACCGAGACAGTGAAGAAGGAGCCAGGGAGTGAGCGACACAACCCCCGAATCAACGGACGCGACAGACGAGCAGGCGAAGTCGGCTCCGGCTGATCGCGCAGAGAACGGCCCCCTCGACGAGGCTGAGGCGAACCCCGTTCGGCCGTATGTGGACCTCGGCGGCATCAAGATCCTGCCGCGCGAGGGCCTCCAGCTTCGGCTCGAGGTCGAGGAGGGCAGCAAGCGCGTGGTCGCTGTCGGGCTCGATTATGCCGGCTCCACGCTTCAGGTCCAGCCGTTCGCGGCACCCCGTTCGAGCGGCCTGTGGCATGAGATCCGCCAGCAGATCTCCGAGCAGATCGCGAAGCAGGGTGGAACGACCAAGCTGACGACGGGCCCCTTCGGCCCCGAGCTGCTGGCTGAGATTCCGGCGAACGCCGCCGGACAGGCGGGCACGCGTCGCTTGGCGCGTTTCATCGGTGTCGATGGCCCGCGCTGGTTCCTCCGCGGAGTCATTGCAGGGCAGGGCGTGGTGGATGCCGAGGCGGCCGCAAAGATCGAGGAGCTGTTCCGCAGCGTCGTCGTGGTCCGGGGGAGCACCCCGATGCCACCGCGCGATCTCATCCCGCTGAATGTTCCGCGCACCGGTGGGCAGGAGCTGCCCACCCCGACGACGACGGCCTAGCGTGGATTCCGCCTACCCCCAAGCGGGCGACCGTGACCGGCAGGATGACAGCACGGCCGAAGCTCTGAAGGAAGGCCTCGCGAGCGCAGCCAAGCGCGCCGGAATCGGGCAGGTCGCGCCGGGAGAGGTTCCGACGACCTCGTCGCTTCTCGCCGCAGTCGGTGGCATCCGCGGACTCGTCGAGTCGATCCTGCCCGGCTTCGGCTTCCTTCTCGCCTACACCTTCACCCAGGACCTCGTCATCTCGGTGTTGGCACCCGTCGTTCTCGCCGTCGGCTTCGTCGTGACGCGGGCGCTGGGGCGTACGACGATGATGCCGGCCGTCGCCGGACTCATCGGGATCGCCATCTCGGCGGCGTTCGCGCTGTTCACGGGGCGAGCTGAAGACAATTTCGTGCCCGGCCTCATCATCAATGTCGTCTCGGTTGTGGTGCTTCTCATCAGCCTCGTCACTCGGTGGCCGCTGATCGGGCTGATCGTGGGGCTGCTGACCAATGAGCTCACCGAATGGCGTGCCGACCGGGCGAAGCGCCGTGTGCTCACGGTCGCCACTTGGCTCTGGGTCGGTTTGTTCTCCGCGCGCCTGCTGGTGCAGGCACCGCTCTACTTCTCCAGCAGCACCGAGGCGCTTGCCGCCACGAAGCTGCTCATGGGTGTCCCGCTGTATGCGGGGGTTCTGTGGGTGACCTGGCTTCTGGCGCGCACCGTGTACTCCCGCCAGGCTCCTGAGGGTGCGGATGAGAGCTCACGAGGCGATTCCGCCTGAGGCCCAGAGCCGGGCCCGTGGCTTTCCGCCACGCGGCGTGCTTGCCGTCGGGGGAGCATCCGACATGGTATATTTATCTTGATATCAAGATAAATTGATGGCGAACAGGCATCGCCCCGCACCATCATCGGACTTAGGCTTGCCTTGCTGGTGACGATCGAATCCGCGCGCAAGGATTGCAAGTGATTCGCGGTGAAGCAGCCACGCCAGACAGCGCTCAGCAAGGGAGTCGACGCCATGTCGTCAGTAAACAGTTTCGATTCACGAGACACTCTTAAGGTCGGCGAGACCGACTACGAGATCTTCCGGCTCGACAAGGTCGTCGGCCACGAGAAGCTCCCGTTCAGCCTCAAGGTGCTCTTGGAGAACCTCCTCCGTACCGAGGACGGCAAGAACGTCACCAAGGATCAGATCCAGGCCCTCGGCTCCTGGGTTCCCAGTGCGGAGCCTGACACCGAGATCCAGTTCACCCCGGCTCGCGTCGTCATGCAGGACTTCACCGGAGTTCCCTGCATCGTCGACCTCGCGACCATGCGTGAAGCGGTTGCCGACCTCGGCGGCGACCCCGCCAAGATCAACCCTCTCGCGCCCGCAGAGCTCGTCATCGACCACTCGGTGATCGCCGACCTCTTCGGTAGCGAGGATGCGCTCGAGCGCAACGTCGAGATCGAGTACGAACGCAACGGTGAGCGCTACCAGTTCCTGCGCTGGGGCCAGACGGCGTTCGAGGACTTCAAGGTCGTTCCCCCGGGCACCGGAATCGTGCACCAGGTCAACATCGAGTACCTCGCCCGCGTGACCTACACCCGCACCGTGGGTGGCGCGCTCCAGGCGTACCCCGACACCCTCGTGGGCACCGACTCACACACGACGATGGTCAATGGCCTAGGCGTGCTCGGCTGGGGCGTCGGCGGTATCGAGGCTGAGGCCGCGATGCTCGGCCAGCCTGTGTCGATGCTCATCCCCAAGGTCGTCGGCTTCAAGCTCTCCGGCTCCATCCCGACGGGTGTCACCGCCACGGATGTCGTGCTCACGATCACGCAGCAGCTGCGTAAGCACGGTGTGGTCGGCAAGTTCGTCGAGTTCTACGGCGAGGGCGTCGCAGAGGTTCCGCTCGCGAACCGCGCCACGATCGGCAACATGAGCCCCGAGTTCGGCTCGACCGCCGCCATGTTCCCCATCGACGATGTGACGCTCGACTACCTGCGACTCACCGGTCGTAGCGAGGAGCAGGTCAAGCTCGTCGAGGCCTACTCGAAGGTTCAGGGCCTGTGGCACGACCCCGCGGTCGAACCCGCCTTCAGCGAGTACCTCGAGCTCGACCTCGCCACGGTCGTGCCGTCGATCGCCGGGCCGAAGCGTCCGCAGGACCGCATCGAGCTGAGCGTCGCCAAGACGCAGTTTGAGAGCGATCTCAACAACTACGCGGCAACGGAGCACGACCTCGTTGACCTCGAGACCTCCGAGTCCTTCCCCGCTTCGGACCCGCCCGGGAACAGCCCCGAGAGCGAGCACAACACGCACCACCACTCGCATGTGAGCCACGCGCCGTCCACGGCGTCCAAGCCCACCAACGTCACCCTCGACGATGGTTCGTCGTTCGTGCTCGACCACGGTGCGGTCACGATCGCCGCCATCACCTCGTGCACCAACACCTCGAATCCTTCGGTGATGCTCGCTGCAGGCCTTCTTGCCCGTAACGCGGCCAAGAAGGGCCTCAAGGCGAAGCCGTGGGTCAAGACGACGCTGGCCCCCGGGTCAAAGGTCGTCACCGACTACTACGCCAAGGCTGGACTCACCGACGACCTCGAGGCCCTCGGCTTTTACACGGTCGGCTACGGCTGCACCACCTGTATCGGCAACTCGGGCCCGCTGGCAGACGAGATCTCGGCCGCGATCAACGACAACGATCTCGCTGTGACGGCCGTGCTCTCGGGCAACCGCAACTTCGAGGGTCGCATCAACCCCGACGTCAAGATGAACTACCTGGCGAGCCCTCCTCTGGTGATCGCCTACGCCCTCGCCGGTTCGATGAACTTCGATTTCGAACAGGATGCTCTGGGCAAGGACGGCGACGGCAACGACGTCTTTCTCAAGGACATCTGGCCCGACTCTGCTGAGGTTCAGCGCACGATCGACTCGTCGATCGACACGGAGATGTTCACGCACGAGTACTCCAGCGTGTTCGAGGGCGACGAGCGCTGGCGTTCGCTGCCGACGCCCGCGGGCAAGGTGTTCGAGTGGGACGAGAATTCCACTTACGTTCGCAAGCCTCCGTATTTCGACGGCATGACGATCGAGACGACTCCCGTCACAGACATCTCGAGCGCTCGCGTCCTCGCAAAGCTGGGAGACTCGGTCACCACCGACCACATCAGCCCGGCCGGCTCGATCAAGGCAGACAGCCCGGCGGGCCATTACCTCGCGGAGCACAATGTCGACCGCAAGGACTTCAACTCCTACGGGTCGCGCCGCGGCAACCACGAGGTGATGATCCGCGGAACCTTCGCGAACATCCGCCTGAAGAACCAGCTCCTCGATGGTGTCGAGGGCGGCTACACGCGCGACTTCACGCAGCCGGATGCTCCGCAGTCGTTCATCTACGACGCCTCGCAGAACTACCAGGAGCAGGGCACCCCGCTCGTCATCCTGGGCGGCAAGGAGTACGGCTCGGGATCGTCGCGTGACTGGGCTGCCAAGGGAACCAGCCTGCTGGGCGTGAAGGCCGTCATCACGGAGTCCTTCGAGCGCATTCACCGCTCCAACCTCATCGGCATGGGTGTCGTCCCGCTCCAGTTCCCGGCAGGGGAGACCTGGGAGTCGCTCGGTCTCGACGGCACGGAGATCATCAGCATCTCCGGTCTCACCGAGCTCAACGAGGGCACGACCCCGCGCACTGTGAAGGTCGTCGCCGAGCCCAGCGAGCACTCGCCCGCCGGCAAGAAGACGATCGAGTTCGACGCCGTCGTACGGATCGACACACCGGGTGAGGCCGACTATTACCGCAACGGTGGCATCCTGCAGTACGTGCTCAGGAGCCTCGTCTAGGCTTTCACCATGAGCCTTCTCGAGACCATCACGGGTCCTCGGGACCTCGACGGGCTCTCCCCTGAACAGCTGGTTCAGCTGGCAGGGGAGGTCCGTCAGTTCCTGATCGCCGAAGTTGCCAAGACCGGCGGACATCTCGGTCCGAACCTCGGCGTCGTGGAGTTGACGATCGCGATCCATCGCGTGTTCGAGTCGCCCCGTGACCCGATCATCTTCGACACGGGTCACCAGTCCTATGTGCACAAGCTGCTTACGGGTCGCCAGGACTTCAGCCGGCTCCGGCAGAAGGGCGGCCTGGCGGGCTACCCGCAGCGCTCAGAGTCGGTGCACGACGTCGTCGAGAGTTCCCACGCCTCCAGTTCCCTGTCGTGGGCGGATGGGATCTCCCGCGCCTTCGAGATGACAGGGCAGGAGGATCGCACGGTCGTGGCGGTCGTCGGTGACGGCGCGCTCACGGGGGGTATGACGTGGGAGGCCCTCAACAACATCAGCGACGACAACAGCCGAAACCTCGTCATCGTGGTCAATGACAACGGCCGCTCCTACGCGCCCACCATCGGCGGGATGGCGCGATTCCTCAACGGGGTTCGCACCAAGGCCTCGTACCGCGACCTCTATTTCTCCAGTCGTCGCCTCTTCGACCGCCTCGGGGCCCCCGCGCGGGCGCTCTATCGTGGAGTCCGAGGCGGCCTGCACGGCTTCCTCAGCCGCTTCACGAACAATGAGGCGCTCTACTCCAATCTCGACATCAAGTACCTCGGCCCGATCGACGGGCATGACATCGCGGCGCTGACCGAGGCGCTGCGGCAGGCCAAGGCGTACTCCGCCCCAGTCATCGTGCACGTGATCACTCAGAAGGGCCGGGGGTACCAGCCGGCCATGTCCGACGAGGCCGACCAGTTCCACGCGGTGGGGCAGATCGATCCCGAAACGGGCGAGCCGGTCCAGGCCGCCGGGGCGCCCTCCTGGACCTCCGTCTTCGCCGACGAGATTGTCTCGCTCGCCGAGAAGAACCCCCGAATCGTCGGCATCACGGCGGCCATGCTCCGTCCCGTTGGCCTGCACAAGCTGGCTGCGCGGTTCCCGGATCGCGTCCTCGATGTGGGCATCGCCGAGCAGCACGCCGTCACCTCGGCGGCGGGGCTCGCCTTCGGCGGGCTGCACCCCGTTGTGGCCCTCTACGCAACGTTCATGAATCGCGCTTTCGACCAGGTCCTGATGGATGTCGCCCTGCACAGAGCGGGCGTCACCTTCGTTCTCGACCGGGCGGGGGTCACGGGTCCCGACGGTCCCAGCCATCACGGAATGTGGGATCTCGCTCTCCTTCAGGTTGTCCCGGGCATCCGGCTGAGCGCCCCTCGCGACGCGAGCCGTCTCCGCGAGCAGCTCGGCGAGGCCGTGGCCGTGGATGATGCGCCCACGGTCATCCGGTTCTCGAAGGGCAGCGTCGGTGCGGAGTTCGAGGCGGTGCGGCGCACTGAAGACGGCGTGGACGTGTTGCGCGAGGCACCGCACAAGGACGTACTCATCATGACGGTTGGGCCCATGGCTGAGCTTGGACTGCAGGTCGCCGAGCGGCTCGCAGCCCAGGGAATCGGGGCCACCGTGGTCGACCCTCGCTGGGTTGTGCCCATTCCGACGAGCATCATCGGCCTCGCAGCGGAGCACCGGATCGTCATCTCCATCGAAGACGGGGTCAAGGTCGGGGGGATCGGCACCCGACTCCGCCAGGACCTGCGTGCCGCGGGAGTGGACACCGCAGTGACCGAGCTGGGCCTTCCCGACGAGTTCCTCGACCACGCGAGCCGTGGCGAGATCATGGAGCAGATCGGGTTGACCCCGCAGGCGATCACGCGCAACCTCGTCGCACAGGTGTTGGGGAGCCGCATTCCCGTGGCCCGACCCCTGCTTGACGTTGCCTTCGAGGCTCCGCGAATAAGCTCACAGGACTAGCAACAATGGCGAAGGCCCGGGCGTCTTGCCCGGGCCTTCGCCATTCTTCAGATCATCAGCCGCGCTGCTCGTCCACTCCGCGGATGGCCGGTGAGTGGAATGTGCTGCCGAACACGCGTTCGGATGCTCCCACACGGTCCAGATAGGGGGTCGCCCCGCCCATCTGGAACGGCCAGCCGGCACCCAGAATGAGGCACAGATCGATGTCTTCTGCGGCAGAGACCACGCCGTCGTCGAGCATCCGCTTGATCTCGTCGGCAAGGCCATCCTCGACCCGACGAAGAATCTGCTCTGCCGTCATGGGGGAGCTGCCACCTGCGACGATCTCGACAGCCTTCTTGTCGAAGCCCTTGATCTTGCCCTTGCCGTCACGATCGAAGATGCGGCCGTGCTCGGCGAGCCGGTGCAGGTTCGCACTCTCGAAGAAGCGCTCAGGGAACGCCGCATGGTGAGTGTCGAGCACGTGCGCACCGACCTTGAGACCCACGAGCTCAAGGAGCTCGAAGGCTGTCATCGGCAGGCCGAAGGGGTCGAGTGCGTGGTTGACGACCTCGAACGGGGTTCCCGTGTCCACCGCATGCATGGCCTCGCCGAGAAGCTTCGCCAGGATGCGGTTGACGACGAACCCCGGGGTGTCAGCGGTGATCACTGCGGTCTTGAACAGCTTGCCCGCGGTGACCATGGCCGTGCTCAGCGTCTCGTCGTTGGTGTGCGGCGTCCTGACGACCTCGATCAGTGGCATGACCGCCACCGGGTTGAAGAAGTGGAAGCCGACGAGGCGTTCCGGGTGAGCGAGCTTCGCACCGATCTGTGCCACCGAGAGCGAGGAGGTGTTCGTAGCCAGAACTGCGGTCTCGGAGACGTGCTGCTCGATCTCGGCGAACACATCCTGCTTGGCTTCGAGTTGTTCGAAGATCGCCTCGATCACCCAGTCTGCATCTGAGAACTGTGACTTGTCGGTGGTTCCGGTGACGAGGGCCTTGAGGCGGTTCGCGTCGTCGGATGACACACGACCCTTCTCCAGTAGCTTGTCGATCTCACCGTGGATGTACCCGATGCCCTTGTCGATCTGCTCCTGTGAGATGTCGGTGATCACGACGGGGACCTTGAGTCGTCGCACGAACAGCAGCGCGAACTGCTGTGCCATGAGGCCAGCCCCGATGACGCCGATCTTCGTGATCGGCTTCGCCAGCGTCTTGTCAGGGGCACCTGCGGGCTTCTTGGCGCGCTTCTGCACAAGGTTGAAGGCGTAGATGCTCGCGACGAACTGGTCGCCGGCGATCAACTCGGAGAGCTTCTCGTCCTCTGCGGCGAATCCGGTCTCACGGTCGGTGTTCTTCGCGGCCTTGAGCAGCTCCAGGGCTGCGTAGGGAGACTTCGCGATCGAACCGATGCGGCTCTTCAGCATCTTCTCGGCGATACCGATCGCGATGTCCCATTTGACGGCGCGCTCGATCTTGCCCGGTTCGTTGGACCGCTTGACCTTGGTGGAACCGGAGATGACGCCGTCGGCCCAGCGGATCGACTCCTCCAAGAAGTTTGCGGGGCCGAATGCGGCATCCGCGATACCCATGTCGAAGGCCTGCTTCGGCTTCAGCATGGTGTTGTTCTTGAGGGGGTTCTCGATGACGACCTTGAGTGCGTTCTCGATACCGATGAGGTTCGGCAGAAGCCAAGCGCCGCCCCACCCGGGGATGATTCCAAGGAACACCTCGGGCAGCGCAACGCCCGCTCCGGCAAGGTCGATAGTGCGGTAGTCGGCGTGCAGGGCGACCTCAAGGCCGCCGCCGAGGGCGAGCCCGTTGATGAACGCGAACGTCGGAACGCCGAGGCCGTGAAGCTTGCCGAGTGCGTGATGTCCGAGTTGTGCCAGCTGGCGCGCCGCATCCCTGCTCGGGATCTCGCCGACCTTGCTGAGATCGGCACCCGCCGCGAGGATGTACTGCTTTCCGGTGACGGCCACGGCGTGGATCTCGCCGCTCGCCGCTCGCTTGTGAAGCCCATCAATGGTCTCGGCGAACTCCAGGAGGCCGAGTGCGCCGAACGTGTTCGGTCTGGTGTGATCCCGACCGTTGTCGAGTGTCACGAGCGCGAGGACTCTGCCGCCGGCGAGCGGGATGTCGCTCACGAGGGAATGTGTGACAACCTCGTCGCCGGACATGGCCTTCAAGTCATCAAATCGGGTCGTCATCTACTTGCCCTTCCCTGCGTAGTGGGGGTTCTCCCAGATAACCGAACCGCCCTGCCCGAGACCGACGCACATGGCGGTGAGGCCGTAGCGGACCTCGGGATGTTCCTCGAACTGGCGGGCGAGCTGAAGCATCAGGCGAACGCCTGAGGATGCGAGAGGATGCCCGATCGCGATCGCACCGCCCCACATGTTGACCCTCGGGTCCTCGTCGTCGATGCCGAAGTGATCGAGCAGGGAGAGAACCTGCACGGCGAAGGCCTCGTTCAGTTCGAAGAGGCCGATGTCGTCGATGCTCAGCCCGGCCTTCTTCAGTGCCTTCTCGGTCGACGGGATGGGGCCGATGCCCATGATCTCGGGCTCCACGCCGGCGAAGGCGAAGCTGACGAGCCGCATCTTGGGCGCAAGCCCGAGCTCCTTCGCCGCGTCGGCGCTGGCCAGAAGGCTCACGGTCGCTCCGTCGTTGAGCCCGGAGGAGTTGCCGGCCGTGACCCGGCCGTGAGGGCGGAAAGGCGTCTTCAGACCAGCGAGTCCCTCCATGGTGGTCTCGGGTCGTGGCGCCTCATCGCGGGTCGCCAACCCCCATCCGTTCGCCGTCTTGATGGCGACAGGCACGAGGTCGGGCTGAATCTTGTTCGCTGCGTAGGCTGCTGCGACCTTCTGCTGGCTCGCCAGGGCGAAACGGTCGGCACGCTCCTTGGTGAGGGCGGGGAAGCGATCGTGAATCTTCTCCGCGGTGTTCCCCATGTTGAGCGCCTCGGCGTTGACGAGCTTCTCCGCGACGAATCGCGGGTTCGGGTCGACGCCCGAGCCCATCGGATGGTGCCCCATGTGTTCCACACCGCCGGCGATGGCCAGATCGTAGGCGCCAAAGGCGATTCCGCCGGCAAGGGCCGTGACCGAGGTCATCGCGCCCGCGCACATCCGGTCGATGGCGAAGCCCGGAACAGACTGGGGGAGTCCGGCGAGGATGGCGGCGCTCCGTCCGAGGGTGAGGCCCTGATCTCCGGATTGCGTGGTCGCGGCGATGGCGACCTCGTCAATGCGATCCTTGGGGACGCTCGGATTACGCTCGAGCAGGCCGATCATGGCTTTGACGACGAGATCGTCTGCACGGGTGTTCCAGTACATTCCCTTTTCGCCGGCTCGACCGAACGGGGTGCGAACCCCGTCCACGAATACGACTTCTTGTCTTTCGGCCACAATGCCTCCTCGATATCAGGTCTGCTCCTGATCCTAGGCTGGCCGAAAAACGGGCTGGAATCGTTTGCTTCTTTCTACGAAGCCGATTCCTCATCGTTCTCGTTGTCTTGGCTGGCCTCCACAAAGGCGCGCTCGATTATCTGTGCAGTAACGTCAATCTGCCACGGGCGTGCACCGAGCGCGAGAAGGGCCGCGCCGATCTCGCTGGCACCGGCCGGCTGAGGCGGTGACCATGAGATACGCCGCAGCGCTTCTGGTGTCAGCAGGTTCTCGACCGGGATCGCCATCTCCTCGGATGCCTCGGCCATGGCCGATTTCGCTGCCTTCAGGCGAAGATCTGCCTCAGGGTTGCGATCCGACCACGATCTCGGCGGGGGGAGCGAGTCACCGTTTCCGCGCAGGGTGGGGAACTGCTCTGCGGCACGGCCTGCCTCGATGGCCTCCCACCAGCGACCGAGCTCAGATCTGCTTGCTCGGCCCGTGAATTCTTTGAGCGCCGCAAGCTCGGCCTTGGATGACGGCATGGCCTTGGCCGCGGCGACCAGGGCTGCATCCGGCACGAGCCGCCCGGGCGCGGTGTCGATCTCGCGGGCATAGCGGTCGCGCGCCTCCCAGAGTTCCTTGGCGACGGCGAGGTTGCGGCCGCCCCTGATGGAGTGCGCGCCTGAGAGACGGCGCCAGCCCTCCCCTCGAGAGCTGGGGCGATGCTCCTGAGTGAGCACATTGGCGAATTCCTGCTCCGCAATGGCGCCCTTGCCCGCGTCGTCGAGGAGCCTCCCGACCGCTTCGCGCAGGTCGACGAGCAGTTCAACGTCGAGCGCCGCATAGACGAGCCACGACTCCGGGAGGGGGCGGGTTGACCAGTCAGCCGCCGAATGCTCCTTGGCCAGGTGGATGCCGAGGAGCGACTCCACAACGGTGCCCAGCCCTACCCGGGGTAGGCCCGCAAGACGGGCGCCGAGCTCGGTGTCGAAGATACGCGTCGGGTCGAGGCCGACCTCGCGCAGGCAGTCGAGATCCTGACTTGCGGCGTGGAAGATCCATTCCTCGCCGGAGATCGCGTCATTCAGTTCGGAGAATGAGCCGACGGCGGGAGGATCGAAGAGGAACGTTCCGGCATCGCGCCGGAAGAGCTGGATCAGGTACGCCCGTTGCGAGAATCGATAGCCGGATGCCCGTTCCGCGTCGACGGCGATGGGCCCTGTTCCCGAGGCGATGCGCGCGACGGCGTCGAGATACTCCTCGCGGGTGGCGATGACGTGATGCGGCTGCGTATCCGCCTGCGGGCTACTGTTCACGCGCTGCCCGTCGTGCCGTGAGGGATGTGACGCCTTCTATGGCGGGCGGAAGCCCCGCGAGCATGCACAGAAGCTCACCCCATCCTTCTACGTGCGCCGTGACATCCGAATCCTGGGGGGTCCACGATGCCCTGAGCTCGATCTGCGCCCCGTCGCCATGATCGGCGAGTTCGCCGTATCCGCTCGACAGCACCTTGGTCGCCGTGCCGGATGCGTGTTCGTAGCGCGCTCCCCGTGCGGCGAGCGCATCGACGAGCCACGACCAGGCGACATCCGCGAGGAATGGATCGATGCCGATGTCGGTCTCAAGGGGCGCCTGCACGAAGCAGACGACCCTGAACTCGCCAGACCAGGCTTCAGGCATGGCGGGGTCATGCAGGAGGACGAAGCGGCCGGTGCCGAGTTCTGAATCGGCACCGTGCCGGGCCGGGGTCACATCTGCGGAGAGGGCGAAGGCGAAGGGCGCAAGATTGGAGGGCGCGGGGATCTCGGTGACCGTCAACTCCGAACGGTGGGCGGCGCGCCTGATCGCCTCGACCGCCTCGACGAAGGAGGCCGGAGCCGAGGGAGCTGTAACTGTTTCGGGCACGAGTGAAGACTAAAGTTCAACCGTGAGGGATTCACGAAGGCACGCCGACATCCGCAGTCGTTCATGGCACCGTGCGGGAATCGTTGCTGCAACTGCTGCCGGCCTGGCGGCCGTGGGCACGGCCGTCGCCACCTTCGCGATCGCCAGGTACGTCATCACGCCGCCTCGTCGACGTGCCCAAGACATCCGCATCGTCCACATCGATGAGAAGGCCGGAACGGTCACCCTGAGTGAGAGCCCGGAATCGCTTCTGGCGGGCCGCTATGGGCTGTGGTTCGACGCTGAACGCGGGCATGCGCGTGTCGGCGATGTCGTCTCGCGGGGGCGGGACTCTGTGACCCGGCGCCTCGAGGGGATCGACAAGGGCACACCTGCGGTCGGGATGAAGTGCCGCCTCTCCGGCTGGTACTACAGGAGCCCTGAACCTCTCGGAGTCGAGTACTCCGAGGTGTTCATCGACACGACACTTGGCCCGGCACCGGCCTGGCTGGTCCCCGCGCCGGGAGGCGGCACAGGCGGTCGCTGGGTCATCCAGGTGCACGGCCGCGCTGTCGACCGCCGGGAGACGATTCGTGCGATCCCCGTGTTCCATGATGCCGGCTTCACCTCGCTGCTCATCTCCTACAGGAACGACGGGGTGGCGCCGCCGAGCGAAGACGGACGGTACGCCCTCGGCGACATCGAGTGGCTCGATGTCGAATCGGCCATGCGGTACGCGATCGACCACGGCGCGCGCGACATCGTGCTCATGGGCTGGTCGATGGGCGGCGCAACTGTGCTGCAGGCGGCAACCCGGTCAAGGCTCTCCTTCGCAGTGCGAGGAATCGTGCTCGACTCGCCGGTTGTCGACTGGGTCACGGCTCTCCGGCATCAGGCCGGCACGCTCAGGATTCCGCCGCTGGTCGTGCGGGCCGTACTCCGGATCCTGAGCAGGCCGTGGGGCTCCGTCGTCACGGGACAGCACGCTCCGATCGATCTGCGGAGACTCGACTTCGTGGCCCGCGCCGTCGAACTGGAGCTGCCGATGCTGCTTCTGCACAGCTCTGGTGATGCCTTCGTCCCCGACACGGCATCCCGTGCCCTCGCCGCGGCCCGGCCCGATATCGTGACGTTCCCGGCGATCGCCGGCGCCGGCCACACCCGAATCTGGAACTACGACACCGACGCCTGGAACGGGGCGATCAGCGAGTGGCTTCAGCGCCTGCTTCCGCCATCTTCTCTCTGATCTGGCGCTTGGTGCGTCCGAGCAGCGCGCTCATGCCGCGCAGTCGCAGCGGGCTGATGAGCTTCGCGAGTCCGATCGTGTTCGGATAGTCGTCGGGGACCGCCAGCACCTGCTCGGCGCTCAACCCCTCCAGACCCTGCGCGAGGATCGAGGCGAAGCCGCGGGTCGTCGGAGACTCGCGCGGGGCCGTCACATGGAGATGCACGATACCGTGCTCATCCAGCTCGACGAACATGAACACGGGTGACTGGCATTCGATGACCTGCTCGAGGAGATCCGGATGCTCCGCATAGCGGGGCGGGAGCTCGGGGAGTTCCGCAGAGAACTCGAGCAGGAGGGTGAGCCGGTCATTCGGATCGAGGGCAAGGAACTCGGCGCGGATCTCCTCCAGCGCTGCAGGTGTCTCGACGGTCGTCACCTGATCCAGTATTCCACTGCAGGGCGCGAGCAGGTCGATGACGGACAAGCCCTCGGCGAACGGATCAGTGCCGACGCAGCTCTCCGGGTTCGCTTCCCGTGACGATCGGCACCCGTACCGCCGATCCCCACTCCGTCCATGAGCCGTCGTAGTTGCGCACCCGGTCGAGACCGAGCAGGTGGGTCAGAACGAACCAGGTGTGCGCGGATCGTTCGCCGATACGGCAATAGGCGATGACATCGTCTTCGTCGCCGATGCCGGCCTCGTCTCGGTAGAGAGCGTCGAGTTCGGACCGCGGGCGGAAGGTTCCATCGCCTTCGGCGGCCCTGCCCCATGGAACATTCTGGGCGGTGGGGATGTGGCCGGCGCGGAGTGCGCCCTCCTCCGGGTAGGCGGGAGCCGTCGTGCGCTCACCAGAGAACTCCTCGGGGGAGCGCACATCGATGAGAGGCCTGCCGAAGTGGCTGAGGACGTCCTCCTTGAAGGCACGGATGGCTGTGTCGTCTCTCTCCACGACAGGGTAGGCGACGGGAACCGGCTGAGCGGGTGCTGCGGTCATCTCGCGACCCTCCGCCTCCCACTTGGCTCGTCCGCCGTCAAGCAGGCGCACATCCTCGTGGCCGAACAGGGTGAACACCCAGAGCGCGTACGCGGCCCACCAATTGCTCTTGTCGCCATAGACGACGACCGTCGTGTCCCGCGATATCCCCTTTGACCCCAAGAGCGCCGCGAAGGCCTCGCCATCGATGTAGTCACGCTCGACAGGGTCGTTGAGGTCGGTGTGCCAGTCGATCTTGACGGCTCCGGGGATGTGGCCGATCTCGTAGAGCAGCACGTCTTCATCCGATTCGACGACGACAAGGCCGGGGGAGCCCAGCTGGCCCTGGAGCCATTCGGTGCTGACAAGGCGTTCCGGATGGGCGTAGTCCGTGAACTTCGGATCGGCGTCGGCCTGAACTGCCATCTTGTCCTCCGGTTCCGCCGCCGAGCGGGCGGCGTGATGCACATGTGACTTCGCTAAACTTGGGAAGTCCCCTCATACGACTGTAGGCGCTGCTCCGTACCTGTTACGGCCGGAGGAGGGAATAACTCTTTCGCCGACAGACGGGCCCCGCGCAGTGACAGTTCAGCATTCTCCCGACGGTAGCCTGCGCGCGACCCCGGGAAGTCTCCTCGATCGCGACACCACGCTGGGGGGCGAGCAGATGGTCGCCCATCTGGTGCCACCGCGCCAGTTCCTGGCAGCCTCCCTCGACAACTATCGTCCGGACCGTGACTACCCGTCACAGGGCGCCGCGGTCGCCGCCATCCGCAACTTCGCCGCGAACTCCTCGAGTCGGCCGAGTCGACTGTTCGGCCGCAGAAAGTCCTCGGAGGAGGCCAAGCCCGGCATCTATCTCGACGGTGGCTTCGGCGTCGGTAAGACCCACCTTCTGGCATCGCTGTGGCATATGGCGAAGGGGCGCAAGTACTTCGGCACCTTCATCGAGTACACCGCGCTGGTGGGGGCGCTCGGCTACGCAGAGACGGTCGTCGCCCTGCGGGGGGCGACACTCCTGTGCATCGACGAGTTCGAACTGGACGACCCGGGAGACACGCGACTGATGTCGCGGCTGCTCGGTGAGCTCGTCGCATCCGGAACCCGCATCGCGGCAACGTCCAACACCCCTCCGAACGCCCTCGGCGAAGGGCGCTTCGCCGCGCAGGACTTTCTTCGAGAGATCGACGCGCTCGCCTCCCGTTTCACGACCCTTCGGGTCGACGGGGTCGACTTCAGGCATCGCGACAACTCCGGTCATGCCATGGTCATCCCCGACGAAGAGCTCGACGAGCTGGTGGCCGACGTGGACGGCCCGACCACGATGGACGACTTCGATGCGGTCCTCGGTCTGCTCTCCCGCGTGCATCCCTCACGCTACGTCACGCTCGTGGATGAACTCGCGGCGATCGGATTGCGAGGCGTGCACGCTTTCACCCACCAGACGGATGCGCTCCGATTCGTGGCTTTCGTCGACAGGCTCTACGACGCCCAGGTGCGGGTGCTCGCCAGCGGAACCCCCCTCGACGAGATCTTTCCCGATGACATGCTCGCCGGTGGTTATCGCAAGAAGTATCTGAGGGCGGTCTCCCGGCTCATCGCGCTCACCTCCGGACAGCTCAGCTGACCGCGGGCCGCAGGCGATTCGCAGTCGTTCTGTGGCGGCCCGAAACATGCTGTTTACGTGGGAGAGCTTGCTGTAACCCCCGCGTAACGGGGCGCGCTCCCCACAGAAATCTCCTCGAATGAGACTTGCGGCGTAGCACCGCACGGCGCCCGCATCGGCAGGCACGGCGTTTGCTGCGTCCCTTGTGAATCGAGAGAGGTACTCCTATGGACACCGGCGAACTTGCGTGGGCCATTACGGCCACAGCCCTGGTGCTCTTCATGACCCCCGGCGTCGCGTTCTTCTACGGCGGACTGGTCAAGGCGAAGAGCGTGGTCAGCATGATGATGATGAGCTTCGGATCGCTCGCCCTCATCGGCGTGCTGTGGATCCTGTACGGCTACAACATGTCCGCGGTTGACGGCGTGTGGGACTTCGCAGGCAACCCCTTCGCGAACTTCAGCCTCGCCGGCGCCGACAACGAGACGCTCGTCGGGGCCGCCTTCGGCGCGACCTTCGCGATCATCACCGTCGCCCTCATCTCCGGGGCGATCGCAGACCGTGCCAAGTTCGGGTCCTGGATGATCTTCGCCGGCCTCTGGGCGACCATCGTGTACTTCCCGGTCGCGGCCTGGGTCTGGGGTGGTGGTTGGATCCTGAACCTCGGTGACACCCTCGGGCTCCCCGCCGTGATCGACTATGCCGGCGGAACCGCCGTCCACATCAATGCTGGTGCCGCGGCGCTCGCGCTCGCTCTCGTGCTCGGCAAGCGGGTCGTTTTTCAGAAGGGTGCACACAAGCCGCACAACGTGCCGCTCGTGCTGCTCGGGGCATCCATCCTCTGGTTCGGTTGGTTCGGCTTCAATGCGGGAGCCGAGTTCGCCAACGATCTCGCCGGAGTGGGCCTCATCGTCGTGAACACGCTTGGAGCCACAGCTGCCGCAATCCTCGGCTGGCTCGTCGTCGAGAAGATCAAGGACGGCAAGGCCACCGCGGTGGGCGCCGGGTCCGGCGCGGTGACAGGCCTCGTCGCGATCACGCCGTCATGTGCCAACCTCGAGCCGGGCTGGGCGATCGTGCTCGGTATCCTCGCCGGCGCGGTCTGCGCTCTCGCCGTCGAACTGAAGTTCAAGCTCGGCTTCGACGATTCGCTGGACGTCGTCGGCATCCACCTCGTCGGAGGACTCATCGGAACACTCTTCCTCGGGTTCTTCGCCATCGACACCGGTCTCTTCACCGGCGGCGACTTCGGCCAGCTCGCTGTCCAACTCATCGCCGCCCTCGGCGTGCTGATCTACTCCTTCGTGGTGGCACTCGTGCTCGGCTTCGCCATCGAGAAGACTCTCGGTTTCCGGGTCAAGAACGAGGATGAGATCGCAGGCATCGACACGACCGTCCACGGCGAGGAGGGCTACGCGCTCGAGACCGTGTAGAACCACTGGCAGGGGTTGGGGCGCCGTCCGGGAGGATGGCGCCCCGCCGCAGTTGCTCGCCACACGCCGCTAGTCTCTTCCCCGAGGGCTAAGGAGGGCGAATGCAGACGAGCTCACCGCTTCTCATCGCGCTCCTCGCCGCTCTGGGCTTGGCCGTTGCGGGAATGTTCGCGATGGTCCTGTCGGAGCGCCGGCACGGACGCAGGTCCGTTCTGCCCGCGACCGTATGGTTTCTGCTGGTGTACCTGCCGTTGTTGGCGCAGTTCGCCTGGCCCGGGGCAGTATGGTCGCCCGTCTCGTCGATGCTCGATGCCGAACCGCTCGACTTCGGAGGAGCAGTCCCCGTGTTCCTCTCCCTCTCGGGGGCCGCCCTTGCGGTCGAGCACGTGTTCCGCCGCCAGACGGTGCATGCGGCAATCGAGTGGACTGTGATTCCTCGCGCCCGGATGCTCATGGTCGTCGTCATCGTGACCGTCGGGTGGGCGCTCTGGCTCATGTCTGTCGAACACGTCCTGAATGACTTGTCGCTGACGATCCTGGTGAACACCACGCTGATGTCGGTCTGTGCCGTTCTGGGCGGCTCCCTCCCTGCCATTCCGGCCCGGCGGATACCTCTGGACCCCGCAACGCTCTGTGCGAGCTCCAGCGCCGGCCTCGCAGCAGCGACTGCTTCGGCGGCGTTCCTCGAACCGGGCACCGCAGCGATCGTCGGCGCGGTGGCCGGCCTGCTGGCCGGCTGGCTGCTTCGCGGTGGCAGGCGCACGGACGCGAAGAGCCTCGGGCGTATCGTCTGCGTGTCCGGAGTCGCTGGCGTCGGTGCTGGCCTCGTCGCAGTCGGGCTCCTCGAACGCAGCCGGGGCCTTCTCTTCACCGGGCAGCCCGGCCTACTGATTGCCGAAGTGCTGCTTGGACTCGCCTCATTGGCCTACGCGTATATCGTCACCATGCTGCTGGCGCAGGCTTACAAGCGGATGCGATGAGTGCTGTGACAGCCATCAGATGGTGGGCGATACCGGACTCGAACCGATGACCTCTTCCGTGTGAAGGAAGCGCGCTACCAACTGCGCCAATCGCCCGCGCACACAATCTTGCCATAGCTTTTGCCGCGCCGATGCCATCGAAAGCGCGGCGCGCCACGCCGAAAGACGCTCAGTTTGGTGTGCGCGGGAATCATCGGTTAGAGTCATGCAGCACGCAGAAATGCGCGCAAATGCGGATGTGGCGCAGTGGTAGCGCACAACCTTGCCAAGGTTGGGGTCGCGAGTTCGAATCTCGTCATCCGCTCGAGTGAAGTCTCACGCTTCGTGGGGACCCACCATGGTGGCGTGGCCGAGAGGCGAGGCAGCGGCCTGCAAAGCCGTCCACACGGGTTCGAATCCCGTCGCCACCTCACTCAACTCAGGTTCACCTGGGCGATTGGCGCAGCGGTAGCGCGCTTCCCTGACACGGAAGAGGTCACTGGTTCGATCCCAGTATCGCCCACCACCATCACGAAAGCCCCCGGACACCGGGGGCTTTCGGCGTTAAGACGACCCCGGATGCCCCACTAAACTTGGCCGAATGAGCCAGCAGACAGGATTCGACCTCTTCACGGACCGTTCGATCGTCGCAATGCGCGTCAACGGCGAGCTGAAAGATCTCGCTGCGACGGTCACGACAGGTGACGACGTCGAAGCGGTGACGATCGATTCGCAGGACGGCCTGAACATCCTGCGTCACTCTGCGGCGCATGTCGCGGCTCAGGCGATCCAATCCATCAACCCCGAGGCGAAGCTCGGCATCGGCCCGCCCATCACCGATGGCTTCTACTACGACTTCGATGTCGAGGAGCCGTTCACTCCCGAGGATCTGAAGGCCTTCGAGAAGGCGATGGAACGCATCGTCAAGCAGGGCCAGCGTTTCGTCCGTCGTGTCGTCACCGACGACGAGGCCAGGGCCGAGCTCGCGGGTGAACCGTACAAGCTGGAACTCATCGGTCTCAAGGGCAGCGCATCCGAAGGTGGCGACAATGAGTCCGTCGAGGTGGGTGCCGGCGAGCTGACCATCTACGACAATGTCGATCCGAAGAGCGGCGAGACGGTCTGGAAGGACCTGTGCCGGGGCCCGCATCTGCCGAACACCCGCATGATCGGCAACGGCTGGAAGCTCATGCGCACCGCCGCCGCATACTGGCGTGGTTCGGAGAAGAACAAGCAGCTTCAGCGCGTCTATGGCACGGCATGGCCCACCAAGGATGAGCTCAGGGCTCACACGACCCGCCTTGAGGAGGCCGCCAAGCGCGATCACCGCAAGCTCGGCGCAGAGCTCGACCTGTTCTCGTTCCCCGACGAGATCGGCTCCGGCCTCGCGGTGTTCCACCCGCGCGGCGGCATCATCCGTCACGAGATCGAACAGTTCATGCGCGAGCGCCTGCTCGAGAACGACTATGAACTCGTCAACACGCCCCACATCACCAAGGGGCACCTCTTCGAGACCAGCCAGCACCTGAACTGGTACAAGGACGGGATGTTCCCGGCGATGCACCTTGACGAGGAGCAGGATGCCGAGGGCAACATCACCAAGCAGGGCCAGGACTACTACCTGAAGCCCATGAACTGCCCGTTCCACAACCTGATCTTCAGGGCGCGCGGCCGCAGCTACCGTGAGCTGCCCCTGCGACTCGCCGAGTTCGGCACCGTGTACCGCTATGAGAAGAGCGGCACGCTCTCTGGACTGACCCGCGTGCGCGGCCTCACTCAGGACGACGCCCACATCTACGTGACCCCAGACCAGGTCAAGGACGAGATCAAGAGTCAGCTCGAGTTCGTCTTCGAGACGCTGCGCGGCTACGGTCTCAACGACTTCTATCTTGAGCTGTCGACGCGCGACCCCGAGAAGTCCGTCGGCACTGACGAACAGTGGGAAGAGGCGACGGAGACCCTTCGTCAGGTGGGCATCGAGTCAGGGCTCGAGCTTGTCGCCGACCCGGGTGGCGCCGCGTTCTACGGGCCCAAGATCTCGGTTCAGGCGCGTGACGCCATCGGGCGCACCTGGCAGCTCTCAACGGTGCAGCTGGACTTCAACCAGCCTGCCCTGTTTGACCTCGAGTACACCGCATCCGATGGCTCCCGGCAGCAGCCGGTCATGATCCACCGTGCGCTTCTCGGCTCGATCGAACGCTTCTTTGCAATCCTGCTCGAGCACTATGCGGGGGCATTCCCCGTCTGGCTCTCGCCCGTTCAGGTAGTGGGCGTGCCCGTCGCCGAGGAATATAACGAGTACCTCGCCGATGTCATCACCCGGCTCCGGTCCCGTGGCGTGCGCGCCGAAGCGGATCTCTCAAGCGATCGGATGCCCAAGAAGATTCGCACCCACACCAAGGCGAAGGTGCCGTTCCAGCTGATCGCCGGCGAGGAGGACCGCGCCGCAGGTGCCGTCAGCTTCAGGTTCCGCGACGGCCGGCAGGAGAACGGTGTGCCCGTCGACGAGGCGATCGACCGCATCCTGGAGGCCATCCGCACCAAGGTGCAGGTGTGATGGCCTCATACGATCCCGACGAGTTCGCAGGCTTCGAGGTTGAGAAGGGGGCCGATTTCGCGGCCACGCCGGATACCTTCCAACGTCTGTGGACCCCGCACCGCCTCGTCTACGTCGAGGACGGGCAGCAGCCGGATGCGGACGCTTGCCCCTTCTGCCTCGCCCCGGGCAAGTCCGACGAGGACGCCCTGATCGTGGCACGCGGGCAGCACGCCTACGTTCTGCTCAATCTCTTCCCCTACAACTCCGGCCATCTCCTCGTATGCCCGTACCGGCACATCGCAAGTTACGACGAGGCATCGCCCGAGGAGGTGGCCGAGATCGGCAGCCTCACCCAGACGGCCATGGCTGTGCTCACCGCGACGTCGTCCTGCGAAGGCTTCAACATCGGCATGAACCAGGGGCAGATCGCCGGCGCAGGAATAGCGGGCCATCTGCATCAGCACATCGTGCCCCGCTGGCCGCTCGACTCCAATTTCTTCCCGATCATCGCGCGCACCAAAGCCATGCCGAAGCTGCTCGGCGAGGTCCGGGACGAGATCTCCTCGGCCTGGCCCGCATAGCGGCCATACGCCGTAACCCCCACCACCACACGAAGGTAGAATCACCACCATGGTTGACAGCACACAGAACAACGACACGACCGCGGGCGTCGGGTCGAACCGGGTCAAGCGAGGCCTTGCGGAGATGCTCAAGGGCGGCGTCATCATGGACGTCGTCAACGCCGAGCAGGCGAAGATCGCAGAGGATGCCGGCGCCGTCGCCGTCATGGCTCTCGAGCGCGTTCCCGCCGACATCCGTTCGCAGGGCGGCGTGGCCCGCATGAGCGACCCCGACCTCATCGACGGCATCATCGAGACGGTGTCGATCCCCGTCATGGCCAAGGCCCGCATCGGCCACTTCGTCGAAGCACAGGTGCTGCAGTCGCTCGGCGTTGACTACATCGACGAGTCGGAGGTTCTGAGTCCGGCCGACTATGTCAACCACATCGACAAGTGGCCGTTCACGGTTCCTTTCGTCTGCGGCGCGACCAACCTCGGTGAGGCGCTGCGTCGCATCAACGAGGGCGCGGCCATGATCCGTTCCAAGGGCGAGGCCGGCACCGGCGACGTCTCCGAGGCGACGAAGCACATCCGCACCATCAAGCGGGAGATCGCCCGCCTCGCCTCACTGAGCAACGACGAACTCTACGTTGCCGCGAAGGATCTTCAGGCGCCGTATGACCTCGTGCTTGAGGTTGCGAAGACCGGCACCCTTCCCGTCGTTCTCTTCACCGCGGGGGGCGTCGCGACGCCAGCGGATGCTGCGCTCATGATGCAGCTCGGCGCCGACGGCGTCTTCGTCGGCTCTGGCATCTTCAAGTCCGGTGATCCGGCCAAGCGCGCTGCCGCGATCGTGAAGGCGACGACGTTCTTCGACGACCCCGCCGTCATCGCCGAGACCTCTCGCGGTCTGGGCGAGGCGATGGTCGGCATCAACGTCGCCGATCTGGCCGCTCCGCACCGTCTCTCCGAGCGTGGCTGGTAGCGCGACGACGCAGCACGACAGCCCCCGCATCGGAGTTCTCGCGCTCCAGGGCGACTTCCGCGAGCACCGGCGGGTGCTCGCGGAGCTGGGGGCGGTCACGGTCGCCGTGCGCCGCTCATCCGAGCTCGATGAGATCGACGGGCTCGTCATCCCGGGCGGGGAATCGACCGTCATGGACAAACTGTCACGCTCATTCGGGCTTTCGGAACCCTTGAAACAGAAGATCGCCGAGGGGCTTCCGGTGTACGGGACCTGCGCGGGGCTCATCATGCTGTCACGCGAGATCCTCGACGGGGCGGAGGGGCAGCAGTCTCTCGGCGGGCTGGACATCGCCGTACGCCGCAACGCGTTCGGCTCCCAGCTCGACTCCTTCGAAACCGATCTCGACATTCCGGCGCTGGGCGAGCATCCGCTTCATGCCGTGTTCATCCGTGCGCCCGTCGTCGAATCTGTGGGGGAGGGCGTGTCTGTTCTGGCCGCGCTCGAAGACGGGAGGGTTGTGGCAGTCGAGCAGGGAAATCTGCTCGGCACATCCTTCCACCCGGAGGTCACCAGCGACCACAGATTCCACGACTACTTTCTGCAGAAGGTTCGCGGCCACATCCACGCCTGAGCGCCGGTCCGCCCGGTGACGTGAGGAGTCCTGCGCCTCTCACTTAGAATGTTGAGCATGTCAGGTCACTCCAAGTGGGCAACCACGAAGCACAAGAAGGCGATCATCGACTCGCGCCGCGCGAAGTCGTTTGCGAAGCTCATCAAGAACATCGAGGTCGCGGCGAAGATGGGCGGTGCCGATCTCTCCGGCAACCCGACACTCGTCGACGCCATCCAGAAGGCCAAGAAGACCTCGGTCCCCAACGACAACATCGATCGGGCCGTCAAGCGTGGCGCCGGGCTCAGCGGCGAGTCGATCGACTACGCGACGATCATGTATGAGGGCTACGCGCAGGGCGGCGTCGCGCTGCTCATCGAGTGCCTCACCGACAACAAGAACCGTGCCGCCGCAGAGGTTCGCACCGCGATGACCCGCAATGGCGGCAACATGGCCGACCCGGGCAGCGTCGCCTACAACTTCAACCGCAAGGGCGTCATCTCCATCACGAAGACGGATGATGTGAGCGAGGACGACATCCTCATGGCCGTCCTCGACGCGGGGGCTGAAGAGGTCGCCGATCGCGGCGCGGGCTTCGAGGTGATCACCGAACCGAGCGAACTGGTCGCCGCCCGTACTGCTCTGCAGGAGGCGGGAATCGACTACGACTCATCAGAGGCGGAGTTCGTTCCCAACCTCAGCGTCGAGGTCGATGCGGAGACCGCACGCAAGGTGTTCAAGCTGATCGACGCCCTTGAAGACCTCGACGATGTGCAGAACATCTTCGCCAACTACTCGGTTAGCGCTGAGACACAGGCCGAACTCGACGCAGACGACGAGTAGTCGCGACCCGCAGATGACCCTCAGGGTGCTGGGCATCGATCCCGGACTCACGCGCTGCGGGGTCGGGGTCGTCGACGTCGAGCCCGATCGCTCAGCACGGCTCGTGCACTACGGGGTCATCCGCACCCCGCCCGAGATGGAACTCGAGCGACGGCTGCTGCTGATCGGCGAGGGCATCCAGGCCATCATCGAGGAGTTCGCCCCGACGGCGGTCGCCTTGGAGCGGGTCTTCGCGCAGCACAACCTCCGCACCGTCATGGGCACCGCCCAGGCGAGCGGCGTGGCACTCCACATGGCGGCTGCGCGCGGTCTGCGGGTGGGGCTGCACACGCCTTCCGAGGTGAAGGCGGCGGTCACCGGTTACGGCACGGCTGACAAGAAGCAGGTTGCGACGATGGTTGCGCGCATCCTCAGGCTCGACGCCCCTCCGCAGCCTGCGGACGCCGCCGATGCGCTCGCGCTCGCGCTCTGCCACGCCTGGCGGGGGTCTGCTGGCGGCTCTTCCGGGGGTACGGCGGCAGCACAGGATGCCCTCACCCCCGCTCAGAGGGCGTGGCGCGCCGCCGAGCGCAGCAGTGCGAAGAAAGTCGGCGGCCCCTCGTAGGCTTGGGGCATGATCTCATCCGTCCGCGGCATCGTGCTGTCAGCATCCGGCACCACTGCGGTGATCGAGGTCGGGGGAGTCGGCCTCGCCATCACCGTGACCCCACAGCATGCAATGTCTCTCAGAGCGGGTGCCGAGGCGATGGTCTTGACGGCGCTCATCGTGCGCGAAGACGATCTCGCACTCTTCGGATTCAGTGAGGCGGAGGGTCTGCGGGTGTTCGATCTCCTCCGGAGCGTCACCGGCGTCGGGCCGAAATCGGCCATGGGAGTGCTCTCCGCCATGACTCCCGACCAGGTCGCCATTGCCGTCGCGGATGACGATGACGCCGCCTTCCGCAAGGTCTCGGGCATCGGGCCTAAGACGGCGAAGCTCATCGTGCTCTCACTGACCGGAAAACTGCTGCGCCCTGCCGCCCCCGCCACAACCATCCGTACCGGTGCCGACGCCACGACTGAGAGCCTCGTCGCCGCCCTGGTCGGCCTCGGGTGGAGCGAGAAGGTCGCTTCGCAGGTTTCGGAGGAGGCAGTGACCGATGCCGCACCCGGCACGAGTGTGCAGCAGTTGCTGCGCATCGCGCTCGGCACTCTGGGGCCCGGCCAGATTCCGCGGCGTGATTCGGCGGTCGACGCATGAGCGCCGCCGACTTCGACGAGGTCGGGGCGGGTCCCGACATCGTGACTCCCATGCCCGAGTCGCAGGCCGAGCTCGCCTTCGAGGGTGCGCTTCGCCCGAAGTCGCTCGCCGAGTTCGTCGGGCAGTCGAAGGTGCGGGCACAGCTTGAGCTGTTGCTGCAGGCCGCCTCGATGCAGAACAGGACCCCCGACCACATCCTGCTTGCCGGGCCACCCGGCCTCGGCAAGACGACGCTTGCCATGATCGTCGCCCACGAGAGTGGGCGACAACTTCGCATGTCCAGCGGCCCAGCCATCCAGCATGCGGGTGATCTGGCGGCGTTGCTCTCGTCTCTGCTGCCCGGAGAAGTGCTGTTCATCGACGAGATCCATCGCATGGCGCGCTCGGCGGAGGAGATGCTCTATCTCGCGATGGAGGATTTCAGGATCGACATCATGGTCGGCAAAGGGGCAGGGGCAACCTCGATTCCGCTCGATCTCGCGCCGTTCACCCTCGTTGGTGCGACGACCCGGGCCGGCCTCCTGCCGAACCCGCTGCGTGATCGCTTCGGCTTCACCGCACACCTCGAGTTCTATTCCGACGGCGAACTCGAGCAGGTGATCACGCGCGCCGCGCACATGCTCGAGCTACGGATCGACAGCGGTTCGCTCGCCGAGATCGCCGGGCGGAGCAGGGGAACGCCTCGTATCGCCAACCGTCTGCTCCGACGGGTGCGAGATTACTCGCTCGTGCACCGATCCGACGGGCTCGAAGCCGTCAATGCGGCACTGAAGCTCTACGACGTCGACGAACGCGGACTCGACCGCCTCGACCGTGCCGTGCTCATGACTGTTCTCCAACGCTTCGACGGTGGGCCGGTCGGGCTCGGAACCCTCGCAGCCTCCGTCGGGGAGGAGGCCGAGACCATCGAGTCGGTGGTCGAGCCGTTCCTCGTGCGCGTCGGTCTCATAACGCGGACGCCACGCGGGAGGGTTGCGACCCGGTCGGCGTGGGAGCATTTCGGCCTCAGCCCACAGGCGGCGGGGCACTCAGGGGATGGCCTATAGTTTAACGATGGTCGTTTGCGCAATCGTCTAGCGCCCACCATCCACAAACTCCCCGGAAGGCTCTGCTCCACATGGATCCGTTGCTCATCGTCATGGTCGCCGTTTTGGCCCTCTTCATCTTCTTCCAGTTCCGCAACTCGAAGAAGCGGCGCGCAGAGCAGGAGAAGCTGCAGTCCAAGATGGTGCCAGGAGCCGAGATCATGACGCAGTTCGGCCTGTACGGCACGCTGTTGTCGATCGACGAGGAGAGCAATGAGGCTCTTGTCGAGACCACGCCGGGAACTGTGCTGCGCGTGCACCGTCAGACGATCCTCAAGGTCGTGGAAGACGACGCCGTCGAGGCGGAAGACACCACCGATTCGGTCGAGCTCGATGACGACAGCGAGCCAGCGTTCGGTGAGCGCGTCGACAAGGCCGACAGCGCCGACGATGACGGTGCGGACAAGCGCGACTCCTAGGCACTAAAGTTCTGTGGGGTCGGACTTCATCCGGCCAACACTCCCGATTTGATTCGCCCCCGACTCTGCCGAGCCGGGGCGAAGGAAGCTGAGTCCTCGGTGGCACCACGATCGACCCCGGTCAAGAAGGCCTGGCGTTCCCTGACCTGGCTCGGCGTGATCATCGTCGGCCTCATCGCCCTCAACGCCGGTGGCGTTCTGTGGCAGGGCTCCGGCTGGACCCCGAAGCTCGCGCTCGACCTAGAGGGCGGCACGCAGATCATCCTTGCACCTCAGCTCGAGAGCGGGCAGCAGGTGACAGGCGAGCAGCTCGATCAGGCGGTCTCGATCATCCGCCAGAGAATCAACGCCTCCGGCGTCTCTGAGGCCGAGATCAACACGCAGGGCACCCAGAACATCGTCGTCTCCATCCCGGGCACGCCCGACCGTGAGACGCTCGACCGTATCGAGTCATCCGCAAAGCTCGAGTTCCGGCCTGTTCTGGTGGCATCCGGTGCCTCCACCGGCTCGATGGGCGACGCCTCCGGCGCCCCGTCTGCGACGCCCGAGGCGGAGCAGCCCACGGAGAGCCTCAGCAGCACCCCGAGCGTGAGTCCGAGCAATGCGAGCGACCTGAACTGGATCACGCCCGCGCTCGAAGACCAGTACACGAACTTCGACTGCGCGACGCTCGACGAAGCTGGCACGAATGTCGCCCCGGCCGACGAACCGCTGATCACCTGCGACGACACGCGCACCGCGAAGTACATCCTGGGCCCGGTCGAGGTCTCCGGCGAACGGATCGCGGATGCGACGCACAGCCTGGTGGCCAACAGCCAGGGCGTCAGCACGGGCCAGTGGGGCGTCAACATCATCTTCGATGACGAGGGCAGCAAGGAGTTCTCCGAGGTCACGACGCGCCTCTTCTCGATGACCGGAGTGCAGAACCAGTTCGCGATCGTGCTCGACGGCAGCGTCATCTCCGCCCCGACGACGAACGCCGTGATCACCAACGGCAAACCCCAGATCACCGGAAACTTCACGCAGGACACCTCCAAGACACTGGCCGACCAACTCAAGTTCGGCGCGCTTCCGATCGGCTTCGTGGTGCAGAGCAACGAGAACATTTCTGCCACGCTGGGCACCAGCCAGCTCTACAGCGGCCTTCTGGCCGGACTCATCGGCCTCGCGCTCGTTGTGGTGTACTCACTGTTCCAGTACCGCACTCTCGGCCTCGTCACGGTCGCGTCGCTGACGGTGGCTGCGGTGATCGTCTACCTCGTCATCAACCTGCTGTCGTGGCGCGAAGGCTATCGACTCTCCCTCGCCGGCGTCGCCGGCCTCATCGTGTCGATCGGTATCACCGCGGACTCCTTCATCGTCTACTTCGAGCGCATCCGAGATGAACTCAGAGACGGGCGCGCGCTGGACTCGGCGGTCGAGTCAGGATGGAAGCGTGCATTCCGCACCGTCCTCGCCTCAGACACCGTCAACTTCCTCGCTGCGGCGATCCTGTTCGTGCTTGCCGTCGGCAATGTGCGCGGTTTCGCGTTGACCCTCGGCATCACGACCATCATCGACATCGTCGTGGTTTCGCTGTTCACGCATCCGGTGCTCCAGTTGCTCGCCAAGACCCGCTTCTTCGGCGAGGGACATCGCTTCAGCGGATTGGACCCCCGCGCCCTGGGTGCCGTCTACCGAGGGCGAGCACAGTTCCGGGAGCCTGCGGCAGCTCTGAGTAAGAAGACCGCGGGTGCCAGTCGCGAGGCAGCACGCCGACAGACGATCGCCGAGCGCAAGGCTGCGGAGCAGTCGACCAGCGCTCCGAAGGGGAAGGATTCCTGATGGCCAGCTTCTCCCAGTTCGGCAACGACCTCTACACCGGCAAGAGGTCCTACGACATCGTCGGAAAACGGCGTGTCTGGTACATCGTCGCCGCGATCATGATCCTCATCTCCGTGGCCGGCCCGTTCCTTCGAGGTGGCTTCCAGTTCGGAATCGAGTTCCGCGGCGGGTCCGAGTTCCAGGTCGAGTCGGCAGCGACCACCGATCAGGCGATCGGTGAGGATGCTGTCAAGGCGATCGTCTCCAATGCGAACCCCCGCGTGACGATCGTCGGTGGTCAGAACGTTCGCATCCAGACCGACACCGTGACCGATGACGAGGCCCTCGAGATCAAGTCGGCACTCGCCACGGCCTACAATGTGCCCACCGAGCAGGTCAACTCCTCATTCATCGGAGCGACCTGGGGGGCGGATGTCACAGGGCAGTCGATCCGCGCACTCATTGTCTTCATCATCCTCGCGGGCGCCGTGATGGCCCTATACTTCCGCACCTGGAAGATGTCGCTTGCTGCCCTGATCGCGCTCGGGCACGACCTCATCATCACTGCGGGTGTCTACGGCATCCTCGGCTTCGAGGTCACCCCGGCAGCGGTCATCGGCTTCCTCACGATCCTCGGATATTCGCTCTACGACACCGTCGTGGTGTTCGACAAGATCCGCGAGAACACCTCAGAAGACGGCTCCGAGTCGAGCCGCACCTTCGGGGAGTCCGTGAACCTCGCCGTCAACCAGACACTCGTGAGATCCATCAACACCTCCGTCGTCGCTGTTCTGCCTGTTGCGGCGATCCTCTTCATCGGAGCCTTCGTGCTCGGTGCCGGCACACTCCGCGACATCTCGCTCGCCCTGTTCATCGGAATCCTCGTGGGCACCTACTCCACGATCTTCATCGCTGCCCCGGTCTACGCGCACCTGCGTGAGAACGAGGAGGGCATCAAGAAGCAGCGCACCAAGCTGCTCGCGAACCGTCGGGCTGTCGCGGAGCAGCAGTGACGGAGATCACAGCGGCAGAGGCCCTGCAGCTCGCGCAGGATGCATCATGGCGTGAGGCATCCGGACTGCTCATCGACGTGCGCGAGCAGCAGGAGTGGGATCGCGGGCATTCGCCTCTGGCTGTCCACATTCCGATGTCCGAGTTCTCGTCCCGCATCCACGAGGTGCCAACGGGACGCCGACTGCTCATCGTCTGTCGTTCAGGCGCCCGCTCCGCCCGCGTCACCTCTGCCCTGCTCGACGCGGGCTATGACGCAGTCAACGTCGCCGGCGGCATGATCGACTGGAACAGGGCGGGTGGTGACCTCGTCGGCGAGGGCCCGGGGCCCGCTGGCGTGGAATAGCCCGGCTGCAGTGGTAGTTTTACCATTGAACAGCAGGAGGTGGCATGACCGAGGTCAGCACTAACAGTCCTGCGGCTCGGCGCCTACTTCTGCCGAGACTGTTCTCACGAGCGCAGTACGCCGGCGCTATCGAGAACCTGATCAGGACCGTCCGCGCGCATCACCCGAAGGCGGACGTCGACATCATCGAGCGCGCCTATCAGGTCGCCGAGATCGCTCATCGAGGCCAACTGCGCAAGAGCGGCGAGCCTTACATCACCCATCCTGTTGCCGTCGCCCAGATTCTTGCCGAGCTGGGGATCGGCCCCAGGACCCTTGCCGCGGCCCTTCTGCATGACACCGTCGAGGACACCGACTACACACTCGACCTCCTGCGCAAGGACTTCGGCGACGAGGTCGCGATGCTCGTCGACGGCGTCACCAAGCTCGACAAGCTCAAATATGGTGACAGCGCCCAGGCCGAGACCGTCCGCAAGATGGTCGTGGCCATGTCCAAGGACATCCGCGTGCTCGTCATCAAGCTCGCAGACCGACTGCACAATGCCCGCACTTGGGGCTTCGTGTCCTCAGACTCGGCCAAGCGCAAGGCTCAGGAGACCCTCGAGATCTACGCCCCGCTGGCTCACCGCCTCGGTATCCAGGCGATCAAGTGGGAGCTTGAAGATCTCTCCTTCGCTGTGCTCTATCCCAAGCTCTACGTCGAGATCGAAAGCCTCGTCAAGCAGCGAACCCCGCAGCGCGAGGAGTTTGTGCAACAGGTCATCGATGCCGTGAACGAGGATCTCAAGGCGGCGCGCATCAAGGGCCGCGTCGTCGGGCGGCCGAAGCAGTACTACTCGATCTACCAGAAGATGATTCTGCGCGGCCGGGACTTCGACGAGATCTACGATCTGGTGGGCATCCGTGTGCTCGTGAACTCTGTACGGGACTGTTACGCGGTGCTCGGCTCGATTCACGCCAGATGGACGCCGATCCCCGGGCGCTTCAAGGACTACATCGCGACGCCGAAGTTCAACCTCTACCAGTCGCTGCACACCACGGTGATAGGCCCGAAGGGGCGAGCCGTCGAGATCCAGATCCGCACCGACGAGATGCACCAACGGGCCGAATACGGTGTCGCGGCTCACTGGAAGTACAAGGAGCGTGTCAACGGCGGCAAGTCGTCCGACAGCCCGATGGCCGGTGACTCCGACATGGCCTGGCTCGCCCACATTCGCGACTGGGAGGCGGAGACAGCCGATGCGGGGGAGTTCCTCGACTCTCTGCGCTTCGAGATCGGCGCGAAGGAGGTGTACGTCTTCACTCCGCAGGGTAAGGTCATCGGCCTACCCGCCGGTGCGACGCCCGTCGACTTCGCGTATGCCGTGCACACCGAGGTGGGGCACCGCACGATGGGCGCCAAGGTCAACGGTCGCCTGGTCCCGCTCGAGAGCGAGCTGGGCAGCGGAGACGTCGTCGAGGTGTTCACCTCGAAGAATCCGGATGCCGGTCCCAGCCAGGGATGGCTGACCTTCGTCAAGAGCACCCGCGCCCGCAACAAGATCCGTCAGTGGTTCACCAAGGAGCGCCGCGACGAGGCGATGGAACAGGGCAAGGATGCGATTGCCCGCGCCATGCGCAAGCAGAACCTTCCCCTGCAGAAGCTGATGAACCAGGGCTCGATCAGCGAGGTCGCCGCGCAGCTGCGCTATGACGACGTCTCAGCGCTCTACGCTGCCGTCGGCGAAGGCCATGTCTCCACGCAGTCCGTGCTGGAGAAGATCATGGCAACGCTCCAGGCGGAGAATGAAGCGGATGAGACCGATATCCCGCTGTCTCGCGGACGTGGCAAGCGGCGTGCGAGCGGAAACTCCGGCGTCCTGGTCAAGGGCGCTCCCGACATCCTCGTGAAGCTCGCGAAGTGCTGCACTCCGGTGCCCGGTGACGCCATCATGGGTTTCGTCACCCGTGGGTCCGGTGTGTCCGTCCATCAGTCCGCCTGCGTGAATGTTGCAGCCCTTCGTCTTGAGCCGGAACGCATCGTCGACGTCGAGTGGGCTCCGTCCTCCACCAGCGTCTTCCTGGTCCAGATCCAGGTCGAGGCGCTCGACCGCTCCGGGCTGCTCTCCGATGTGACACGTGTGCTCTCGGAGCATCATGTGAACATCCTGTCGGCCACGGTCTCAACCTCGACCGATCGGCTCGCGATCAGCAAGTTCGTGTTTGAGATGGGCGACACCACCCATCTTGATCGCGTGCTCAACGCCGTCCGCCGGATCGACACGGTCTACGACGTCTACAGGGTCAACTCCTGACGGTACTTTCGAGCGTCATTAGCCGCTGAAGCGCCCGCTGCTTTCCCGGGAGGTTGCGGCGAGATGCGATCTGCTCCCGACACGTCGCGGGATCGAGGCGTGCCAGCTGCATGAGCGCGCGCACCTCGGTGGCATCGTCCTCGTCGAATTCAGCGGATGTCCTCAGATAGTCGAGAACGGTACGCATCGGCGTCGTGACCGCGAAGCCGCCGATGCTGAGGATCTCCTCGGCAGTGATGACGACCTCCCTGACCGCGATCCTGGGGTTCCAGGGAACGTGTGCCCGTGCAGACAACGACACACACAGCTGATGGACGACAGGCGGATTCGCGCGCGCCCCGTGGATCCACGCCGCCGTCCTGCGCTCGGCAATGAGCTTGTGCGAGACCGTCGCTGCGAGCGACATTCCCCGGTGCGTTCCCCGTTCGAACTCGTCGATGGGGGAGAAGCAGTCATCGATCGCGAAGACCTCGCCGTCGAGGCGTGCCGCCTGCAGTTCCTCCCACGGCAGGTCGAGAGCTGAGAGGACGGGGGAGAGTCGGGAAGCCATGACCCCATCATCGCCATACCGGCCGTGCCGATCTGACGAGACGAGGGAATCTGTGGAGAGTCTCTCGGATGTCTCCCCTTGTCAGGGAGCAGAGCCTCACGTCACGACGGAGCGACCGTCTCAGGCGTCGATGACACCCAGCCAGAGCCTGCGAGCGTCGAGAGCCTCCTGTGCGTCGGCGATCTTCTTGGCATCGCCGCCAGCCTTTGCCTGCTCGAGCTCGTCCTCGAGCTTCGCGATCGCATCCTGAAGCTGGCTGGCGAGGCCCTCCGCCCGAGCCTTGCGCTCGGGGTTGTTGCGCTGCCAGTGATCGTCGTCGAGCTTCTTGACCGCGTTCTCCACCTTGCGCAGGCGGTCCTCGACGGGCTTGACCTTTTCACGGGGGACCTTGCCGATCTCATCCCAGCGACGCTGGATCGACAGCAGTGTCGTGCGCGCGCTGTCACGGTTGGTGGCCTTCAACAGGGGCTCAGCCTCGGTGAGGAGCTCCTCCTTGAGACGAAGGTTCTCCTCGAACTCAACGTTGTCACGGGCATCGATCTCAGACTTCGCGGAGTAGAGCTCGTCTCCCGCCGTCTTGAACCGGGCCCAGAGAGCATCGTCGACCTTCTTGCCGGCACGCCCGGCCGCCTTCCAGTCATCGAGAAGCCGACGGTACTCGGGAATGCCGTCGGCGCCGCGAGGCGCGAGCGCTTCGGCCTTGGCCACAAGCTCCTGCTTGAGTGCCCGAGCCTCCTTGTGCACCGCGTCGAGATCTGCGAAGAAGGCCTTGCGGTGGGATTCGATGGTCGTGCGGGCCGCCCTGAAGCGCTTCCAGAGCTCATTGCCCTCACCCTTCGGGAGGCGCGGGCCATCCTGCTGATGCTTCTGCCAGCGAGCGAAGAGCTCGTCGAGCGCGCTGCTCGTCTGCTTCCACTGGATTCGAGCGGGATCCTGAGCGGCAAGCTGCTCCGCCTCGGCGACGAGAGCGGTGCGATAGGCGATCGCCTCATCGAGGGCTGCACGATTCTCGGCCTGCTGCTTCTCCGTCAGCTCGTCGACCGAGCCACCGAGGGCATCCAGCCGGGTGCGAAGCGCAGCGAGATCGCCGACGGCATTCGCCGAGGCGACGGTCTCCCGCAGGGCATCAACGGTCTTCGCGATGTCTGCGCCCGGGGTGCCGCGTTTGATGCGCTGTTCGAGGAGCGTGACCTGCCCGGCGAGATCGGTGTACTTGCGCTCGAAGTAGGCCAACGCCTCCTCGGGCGTTCCGTCGGGATACTGGCCGACAGCACGCTCATCGTCTCCGTCGCGTACGAACACGGTTCCCGTTTCGTCGACGCGACCCCACGGTGCCTGGTTGTTGTTCGTCAAAGCCTCACCTCAGCTAGCAGGAATCGGGCACTGCCGTCCGATCGGCCACCAGCCTATTGCACAGCTTCCGGCGACGGTGCCAGCTTCGTCGGATGTCAGCCGATCGTGACGCGAGTGATGGTCGTCGGCACGACGGGTGTGCCGTCGTTCTCGCTGTTGACAGGAGTGAGCCCTGCATCGGTGATCTCAGCCTTGAGCTGGTCGAGTCCGCTGGTGACCTTGCCGATGACGGTGTATCCGCCAGCGGCATCCGAGGGGATGGTGGTGTCGTCGTAGACGATGAAGAACTGCCGACCGTTGCTGTATGCGTCACCCTGGGCCCGAGCCATGGCGATCGTGCCGGCAGCATAGACGTCATCGACGGGCGCGTTCTCGATCGGGCCGAAACTGAAGGACGGATCGCCGGCGCCCGTTCCGTCGAGAGAACCGCACTGCAGCACGAAGAAGCCACCGTCGGTGAGTCGGTGGCAGCTCTTGTCTACGAAGTAGTCGTCGGTGACCTCCTGCACGAAGGCGGCGACGGCCTGCGGCGCTGCGGCCCCGTCGAGCTCTATTGCAAGGGGAACCGAGTTCAGTTCGAGTTCGCCGGTCCAGGTGCGGGATTCCGCGAGCGCCGGATCGGGCACGTCTCCCACGTTCTCACCCTCCGCCGCAGGATCGGGCGAGGCGCTGGGTTCGGCTGTCGCGCTCGGCGTTGGCTCAGGGGCTCCAGGCCCCACCGTGAAGAAGGTGAACTGTGCAACCGTCGCGAGAGCCACGATCACGAGGCCTGCGAGTATGGCGAGCAGGTTGTCTCGCTTGCGCCTCTGCACGCTCTTCTCGTGCACCGTGCGCCGCGCTGTGTAGACGCGGAGTCGTTCCCGCGATGCGCGCGCATCCTTCTCGCCGTTCCTGCTGCCAGCCACATGTCCTCCGTCGGGTAGGGGTAACCCCCAAGAACTTTAGCGGAACGCCCCTCGCCGCACGCCCATGCCGCACATGCAGTCGGATGTCGGGCGCTCGGCCTACGATTGAGGCATGGTGGATGGACAGCCCGGGCTCTATACGGGCGCAACGCCTCTCGCAGTCAGGATGCGTCCGCGGAGCCTCGACGAGGTCGCCGGGCAGCGACATCTGCTGACCCCCGGGTCGCCGCTGGTGAGTCTCGCATCTGAGCCGGGGGGAGATGAGGGTTCGGTCTCCGTCATCCTGTGGGGCCCTCCCGGCACAGGCAAGACCACCCTCGCCCAGGCGATAGCGCACAGCTCGGGGCGCCGCTTCGTGGAGCTCTCCGCTGTCACCGCAGGGGTCAAGGACGTGCGCGAGGTCATGGAGTCTGCGCTGTCACAGCGTGATCTGTACGGGCAGTCGACCGTGCTCTTCCTCGACGAGATCCACCGCTTCACAAAGGCACAGCAGGATGCTCTCCTGCCCGGTGTGGAGAACGGTTGGGTCATCCTTGTCGCCGCGACGACCGAGAATCCGTCGTTCTCGGTGATCTCGCCGTTGCTGTCCCGGTCCCTGCTGCTGACGCTTGAACAGCTGAGCGACGAAGATCTCGGCATCCTCGTCGATCGGGCGGTCGTGGCTCCGCAGGGGCTTGACGGCAAGGTCACACTCGCTGCCGACGCGCGGGCCGACATCATCAGGCTCGCATCCGGGGACGCGCGACGGGCGCTCACGGCGCTCGAGGCGGCATCCAAGTCGGCCCTCTCTGTCACCACTGGCGAGTCGAGCACTGCGGCGAAGAAGAAGGCGAAGCCCGTCGTCACCTCAGAGACGGTGTCGCTCGCCGTCGATCGCGCGCTGCTGCGCTACGACCGCAACGGCGACGAGCACTACGACGTCATCAGCGCGTTCATCAAGTCGATCCGCGGATCTGACCCGGATGCCGCCCTGCATTACCTCGCGCGCATGATCGAGGCGGGGGAGGATCCGCGTTTCATCGCTCGACGCATCATCGTGAGCGCAGCAGAGGACATCGGCATGGCGGATCCTCAGGGGCTGGTGATCGCCACTGCGGCGGCGACGGCCGTGCAGATGATCGGCATGCCGGAGGGTCGCATCCCGCTGGCGGAGGCGGTCGTCTATCTCGCCACCGCGCCGAAGTCGAATGCCTCGTACATGGGAATCAACGCGGCGATCGCGGATGTTCGGGCCGGCAACTTCGGCCGGGTCCCGAAGCATCTCAGGGACGCCCACTACGCGGGTGCGAAGAAACTCGGTCACGGCAAGGGTTACCGCTATCCGCATGACTCCGAACTCGGTGTCGTGCAGCAGGACTATCTTCCTGCGGAGCTCGCGGGGGCGAGCTACTACACGCCGACCGATCACGGTAATGAGCGCGATGTCTCCTCGCGCCTCGAAAAGCTGCTGCGCATCATCCGCGGCAGGTGAAAGCTGCGACAGATGATAGAGTTGCGGATGCCTACAGTGGGTATTCGTGCACGGCTGCCTCGATACCAGCGCTGAATGGGCTCGTCCTTTAGCCGGACGGCCCGCGGCACCATCCCTCTTCTTATATTTCGTCGTGCATTCGGCACGCTCGAAACCAGCTGAAGACCGATGACGTCAGTATCGAAAGGAACCCGTGTCTACCAAGTCACGTACTCGTAGCAAGACCAAGCTCTCCCGTGCGCTCGGCATCCCGCTGACCCCGAAGGCCGCAAAGGGCTTCGAGAAGCGCCCGTACCCGCCCGGAGAGCACGGCCGCACCAAGCGCAAGACCGACAGTGACTACGCTGTCCGCCTTCGCGAGAAGCAGCGCCTGCGTGCCCAGTACGGCATCCGCGAGGCCCAGCTCAAGATCGTCTTCCAGGAGGCGCGCCGCGCCGAGGGCCTGACCGGTGAGAACCTGGTCGAGCTTCTCGAGATGCGTCTCGACGCGATCCTGGTCCGTGCCGCCATCGCGCGCACCACGGCGCAGGCCCGCCAGATGATCGTGCACCGTCACATCATCGTCGACGGCCAGCGCGTCGACCGTCCGTCGTTCCGTGTCAAGCCCGGCCAGCTGGTCGCGGTTCACGCGCGCAGCGAGGGCATGGAGCCCTTCCAGGTCGCAGCGGCCGGCGGTCACGTCGACGTGCTGCCAAAGACTCCGGAGTACCTCGAGGTCGAGATCGACAAGCTGCAGGCGCGCCTCGTGCGTCGCCCGAAGCGTGCCGAGGTTCCGATCACGTGTGAAGTCCAGCTCGTCGTCGAGTACTACGCCGCGCGCTAGTTCCTCGCAGAGCGCAGAAGCGGGTCGCCCCTGGGCGGCCCGCTTCTGTCGTTAACGCTCGGATGCCCATCTGGTAGCGTCGGGCGATCCACACGGAAAGCAGACACTAAGCTCGATACGGAACCTGGCGGCACGGCACCGATCGTGCCTACCGCGATCCGTCTCGATTCACCCAATCAGGGAGCCTTTGACATGAAGAACATCCTGTTGCTCATCACCGGAGCCGCGATCGGCTTCGTCGCAGCCCACCAGATCAACAAGACGCCGGAGGGTCGCCGCTTCTTTGAAGAGGTCGACAGCCGCGTCGGCGAGTTCACCGGTGCTGTCGTCGACGGCTACAAGGCCCGCGAGGCAGAGCTTCGTGCGGCTGTGGCCGAGGCGGAGGAGACCATCGCCGACCTCAAGCGTGCCGCGGAGTAGGCACAGAACCTCGCCGCCTCGCCGGCTTCGTCACCCGGTCGGCTCGCCGCCGACCCGCTAGTACAGGAACACATGCAGACCGCCGATATCCGTCAACGCTGGCTCGACTTCTTCGCCGACCGGGGCCACACCGTGGTTCCTTCCGCCTCGCTTGTCAGCGATGATCCCACCCTGCTCTTCACCGTTGCTGGCATGGTGCCGTTCATCCCGTATCTGACCGGCTTGATCCCGGCACCGTACCCTCGTGCGACGAGCGTGCAGAAATGCATCCGCACCCTCGACATCGAGGAGGTCGGCAAGACGACACGGCATGGCACGTTCTTCCAGATGAACGGCAACTTCTCCTTCGGCGATTACTTCAAGGAGCAGGCGATCGCCTATGCCTGGGAGATGCTGACGACGTCAGAGGCGGATGGCGGTTATGGCTTCGAGGAACGGGATCTGTGGGTCACCGTCTACGAAGACGACGACGAGGCGATCGAGATCTGGAAGCGGATCGCAGGCCTGCCCGACGAGCGCATCCAGCGACTCGGCAAGGCCGACAACTATTGGCACACCGGTCAGTCGGGCCCCGGTGGCCCCTGCTCCGAGATCTATGTCGACCGTGGGCCGGCATACGGCGCGGAGGGCGGCCCTGCCGTCGATGACAACCGATACATCGAGATCTGGAATCTCGTGTTCATGCAATACCTGCTCGATGATGTGAAGAGCAAGACAGACTTCCGAGTCGTTCGAGAACTGCCCAAACGGAACATCGACACCGGCCTGGGCCTTGAGCGCGTTGCATTCCTCAAGCAGGGCGTCGAGAACATGTACGAGATCGATCAGGTACGGCCTGTTCTGGATCGCGCCGCAGAGCTCTCGGGCCGTCGCTACGGCGCCAACCACGAGGATGATGTGCGGATGCGCGTCGTAGCCGACCATGTGCGTTCTGCCCTGATGCTGATGTCTGACGGCGTGACTCCGTCGAACGAGGGCCGTGGTTACATCCTGCGCCGTCTGCTCCGCAGGAGCGTGCGATCAATGCGACTGCTCGGTGTCGACACGGCGACGTTCGGCGAGCTCTTCCCCGCTTCTCGCGATGCCATGAAGGCCTCCTACCCAGAGGTGGAGAGCGGTTACGACCGCATCGCGCGCCTCGCCTACGCCGAGGAGGAGAACTTCCTGGGCACCCTGGCGAGCGGCACGAACATCCTGGATCTGGCCGTTGCGAAGACGCGTGATGCGGGCACGAGACAGCTTCCCGGCGACACGGCATTCCTGCTTCACGACACCTTCGGCTTCCCGATCGATCTGACGCTCGAGATGGCCGAGGAGGCGGGGCTGAGTGTGGACCGCGCGGCCTTCGACTCGCTCATGCTTGAACAGCGCACGAAGGCGAAGGCCGATGCGAAGGCCAAGAAGACGGCCCTTGCTGATCTCTCCGTCTATGGCGAGTTCCGTGCGAAGGGTGAGACGGTCTTCACGGGCTACGAATACCTCAACACCGACACTCGGGTACTGGGCCTCATCGTTGACGGCGAGTCTGTCACGAAGGCCATCGCGGGCCAGACGGCTGAGGTCATCCTCGCCGAGACTTCGCTCTACGCCGAGTCCGGCGGCCAGGAGGCCGATGCCGGCGAGATCGTGGGCTCTGGTTTCGAACTCGAGGTGCTCGACGTTCAGCGCCCCGTCAAGGGGCTGATCAGCCATCGCGTCCTGGTGCGTTCGGGTGAGGTCGGCGTGGACGACGCTGCGACGACTGTCGTCGACCCCGAATGGCGCCGCGGCGCAACGCAGGCCCACTCGGCGACCCATCTGGTGCATGCTGCGCTTCGTCAGGTACTGGGTTCGGATGCTCACCAGGCCGGCTCCTACAACAAGGCCGGGTACATGAGGCTCGACTTCAACTGGAATCAGGCGCTCTCGCCGGAGACACGGTCTGAGATCGAGGAGATCTCGAATCTCGCGATCCGCAGCAACCTCGTGGTCGAGACTCGGGTCATGCCGCTCGCGGAGGCGAAGACGCTCGGCGCGATGGCCCTCTTCGGGGAGAAGTATGGCGACACCGTGCGTGTCGTAGACATCGGTGGCCCCTGGTCTCGTGAGCTCTGTGCGGGAACGCACGTTGCAAGCAGCTCGGAGATCGGACTCATCAACCTCGTCAGCGAGTCGTCGGTGGGGTCCACGAACCGTCGGATCGAGTCGCTTGTGGGTATCGAGGCGTTCCGCGAGCTGGCGGGGGAGCGGGCCATCGTCTCGCAGCTCACCGCGAGCCTGAAGACACCCCGCGAGCAGCTCCCTGAGCGCATCGCGGATCTCGTCGCCAACCTGAAGGCTGCGGAGAAGCGGGTCGCAGAGTACGAGTCAGCAGCCCTCGCGCAGCGCATCCCGCAGCTTGTCGACGCCGCAGTCCGTCGCGGAGGCGTGACGTTCGTGAGCGACTCGCTCGGAACGCTCGGGTCATCCGATGATCTCCGGTCCCTCGTCACGGGGGTTCGTGCTCGGCTCGGCAGCGAGCCGGCCGTCGTCGCCCTCGCGGCGGAGATCGGTGGCAAGCCGGCCGTGATCGTTGCCAGCAACGAGGCCGCCCGGGCGCTCGGCGTGAAGGCCGGGGCACTCGCGAAGGCTGCGGCCGGCATGCTCGGCGGAGGCGGGGGCGGTAAAGACGACCTGGCTCAGGGCGGAGGCAGCGACGTGTCGGCGATTCCGGCAGCGCTGTCGACCATCGAAGCGGAACTCCCGAGCTGACGATGCGCGCAGGCATCCGCGTCGGCGTCGACGTCGGCAAGGCCCGAGTGGGTGTTGCGCGCAGCGACCTGCATGGGATGCTCGCGACGCCTGTGCAGACGGTCGCCCGTAGCGCTTCTTCCGCGGCCGAGGTGTTGGCGATCGCCCGCGAGCACGATGCCGTCGAGCTCGTCGTCGGCCTTCCGCTGTCGCTGTCAGGCGGGAGCACCCCGTCGACGGATGACGCGCGTGCCTTCGCGAGAGAACTCAGCGTCTCAGGCGTTCCCGTGCGTCTCGTCGACGAGCGGCTGTCGACGGTCTCCGCGCAGCAGGCGCTGCGCGCCAACGGACGCACAACCAAGAACTCTCGGGCGGTCATCGACCAGGTCGCCGCCGTTATAATTCTGCAGCATGCCCTCGACGCCGAGAGGTCCTCGGGGACCCCCCCTGGAACGCTTGTCGTCCCGGACGAAGGACCCGAATGATGGCGAATGACGATACGAGCTGGGACGATATCTTCCGCTCGCAGCCCACGCCCGAGCCCACCCCGGCCGAAGGCGCTCAGCAGCCCGCATCCGACGGCAGGGCAGCTGCGCCGTCGTCCCGCAGGGAGGCTCGCGCCGCCGCCGAGCAGCAACGCCCCGACCCGTACGACGACGAGCCTCGGCGCCCCCGGCGCAGGAGAGGGTGGATCGGCTGGCTTGTCGCCCTGCTCGTCGTGCTCGGCCTGGCAGCCGGGAGCGTGGGCTATGTGTGGCTGAACTACGAGGAGCAGGTCCGCAAGGTCATGGGCTGGGAGATCCCGCCGGAGGACTACGAGGGCACGGGGACGACAGCGACCACGATCCTGATCAAGCCGGGCGACAACGGCGATGCCATCGCGCAGACCCTCGTCGGCGCTGATGTCGTGAAGAGCTATGACGCCTTCTATGAACTTCTCCTCGCCGAGAATCCGTCCTTCTATCCGGGCGTGTACACCGTCGCCGAGAAGATGAGCGCCCGGGCGGCGCTGGATGCTCTGCTCGATCCTGCGAACAGGGTCGAGAACTCAGCCCTCATCCACGAGGGCCGAAGCATCCACCAGGCCTTCGACATCCTTAGCGCGGCAACGGAGATCCCCGTCGAGGAGTTCGAGGCGGCTGCGGCAGATCCGACGGTGTACGGAGTCGCCCCGGAGGCGCCGAGTCTCGAGGGCTACCTCTTCCCGGCGACGTACACCTTCGATCCGGGGGTGACCGCGCAGTCCGTCCTGCAGACTCTGGTGAACCGCACCTTCCAAGCGCTGGATGACGCGGGTGTCGCCCCCGCGGACCGTCATCGTGTACTCACCATGGCCGCGCTCATCCAGCGAGAGGCCGGCCCCATCAAGGAGGACTTCTACAAGGTCTCCCGCGTGTTCACGAACCGGCTCGAGAAGCCCATGAATCTTGAGTCTGATGCGACGGTCTCCTATGGAACCGGCCGCACCGATACGGTCTGGACGACCCCGGATGAGCGTGCAGACGCAAGCAACATCTACAACACCTACGCGAATCCCGGGCTGCCTGCCGGCCCCATCGGCGCTGCTGGGGATCTCGCGATCGATGCCGCACTGCATCCGGTCGATGGCCCGTGGTTCTACTTCGTGCCCATTAATCTCGAGACAGGTGAGACGGTGTTCTCTGCCACCTTTGCCGAGCACAATTCGGCCGTGAAACAGCTCCAGGAGTGGTGTCGCACGAGCAAGAGCCCGAACTGCGACTGATGACGACCGACTCCTCAACGGCGGGGCCAGGTGTTGGCGAGGCACGGCTCGCAGTGCTCGGCAGCCCCATCGCCCATTCGAAGTCGCCGACGATGCATTCGGCTGCATACGCGGTTCTGGGGTTGCCCTGGAGCTACGAGCGCTTCGAGATGACCGGGGATCGGCTGCCGGAATTTCTCGACGGGCTGGGCTCGGAATGGCGAGGACTGTCCCTCACCATGCCGGTCAAGCGTGACGTGTTGCCGCTGCTCGACGAGCCCGACGAGCGGGTTCTGCTGACGGGGGCTGCCAACACGCTGCTCTTCGACGGGGGTCGCCGCCGAGGTTTCAACACGGATGTCTACGGCATCACTGCCGCATTCGAGCGTGCCGGTGTCGTCGAGATCGACCACGCTCAGGTCCTCGGCGGCGGCGCGACCGCGGCCTCCGCGATCGTCGCGGCGGCGCATCTCGGTGCCCGCCGAGTGACCTTGTCGGTTCGCAGCCCGCAGCGCAGCCTCGGGCTCGTCGACCTCGGCGAACGCCTTGGCCTACGGATCCACATCGAACCATTGGGGGAACATCCCTCGGAGCGCCCGGACGCCGTCATCAGCACCCTGCCGAATGGTGCTGAGGCCGCGCTGCATTTCGACGACGCGGTGCGAGCAGATTCGGTGCTCTTCGATGTCGGCTATGAGCCCTGGCCGACGGCTCTCGCCGCCCACTGGGAGGAGGCCGGCGGCCGCGTGATCTCCGGCCTCGAGATGCTTGTGTTCCAGGCGCTGCTGCAGGTGCGCATCTTCGTCTCCGGTCAGGCCGACGATGCTCTGGACGGCGAGGCGGATGTCCTGTCAGCCATGCGATCGAGCGTCGCCCTCCCTGTGCCCTGACGCGCGCGGAATTCACGGGCCGCCCGCTGTGGGAAGATCGTCTACATGCTTCGTTGGTTGACCGCTGGAGAATCCCACGGCCCGGAACTCGTGGCGATCCTTGAGGGATTGCCCGCCGGTGTGCCCGTATCGCTCGATGACATCAGGGCCGATCTCGCCCGCCGCAAGCTCGGCTACGGGCGGGGTGCGCGCATGAAGTTCGAAGAGGATCAGCTCGACGTCTCGGGCGGCATCCGCTTCGGCAAGACGATGGGGAGCCCTGTCGCTCTGCGCATCGGAAACACCGAGTGGCCGCGCTGGGTCGATGTCATGAGCGCATCTCCGGTGGACCCCGAGACCCTTCCGAAGGGCAGGGGTGCGGCGCTCACCCGCCCGAGGCCCGGCCATGCCGACCTGGTTGGCATGCAGAAATACGACTTCCCTGAGGCCCGCAACGTGCTCGAGCGCGCCAGCGCCCGTGAGACTGCGGCCAGGGTCGCCCTGGGATCGGTCGCCCGCTGCTTCCTCGGTGAGCTCGGCATCCGGCTCGTCAGCCACACCCTGTCGATCGGCACCGTTCGCGTTCCCGACGGCTCAGCGCTGCCCTCTCCTGATGACGTCGCGGGGCTCGACGCCGATCCGCTGCGCTGTTTCGATGCCGCGACATCCGCCCTCATGGTTGCCGAGGTCGACAAAGCGCATGACGACGGCGACACGCTGGGCGGCGTTGTCGAGGTGCTCGCCTACGGGCTGCCTCCGGGCCTCGGCTCCTACACGCACTGGGATCGCAGGCTCGACTCGCGCCTCGCCGGCGCGCTCATGGGCATCCAGGCGATCAAGGGCGTGGAGGTCGGAGACGGTTTCCTGACGACCACCCGCCGCGGTTCCGAGGCTCACGACGAGCTCTTCCAGACCGCTGAGGGGATCACGCGCTCGAGCGACAGGGCCGGCGGCACCGAAGGTGGCATGAGCACGGGCACGGTGCTTCGGGTGCGGGCCGGGATGAAGCCGATCGCGACGATTCCCCATGCGCTGCGTACCGTCGATGTCGCACGCGGCGAGGCCGCTGAGGCGCATCATCAGCGCTCGGATGTCTGTGCCGTTCCTGCCGCAGGTGTCGTCGCCGAGGCGATGGTCGCGCTCGTGCTGGCCGACGCCATGCTCGAGAAATTCGGGGGAGACTCTGTCGGAGAGACCCGACGCAACCTTCGCGCATATCTCGATTCCATTCCCGAACTGCTCACGACGACGACCGCAGCAGATCCCGAGCTGGCCTGATCACGATGGCAGATGCATCCCCCGTTCTCATCCTCATCGGGGCACCCGGCTCGGGCAAGACTCGGCTCGGCAAGCGCGTGGCGGGTGAGCTCGGCATTGCGTTCATCGACACCGACAAGCGCATCGTCGCCGAGCATGGCCCTGTCGCAGATATCTTCTCTGAGCACGGGGAGCCCTACTTCCGGGAGCTCGAACGTGCCGCTGTCGAGCGCGCCCTCGGCGAATCCTGCGTGCTCTCGGTCGGGGGCGGCGCGGTCATGCATCCCGCGACCCGCGCGGACTTCGCAAGGCAGCGAGTGGTTCGCCTCACGGTGAGCGCAGAGGCCGTGGCGTCGCGTATCACCGGAGGCAAGCGTCCGCTCCTCGGAGGCGGGGTCGACGCGTGGAAGAGCCTCGTCGAGCAGCGCGTCCACGTCTATGAAGAACTCGCCGACGCAAGCTGGGACACCTCCTCCCGCCCGCTCGACACGATTGCCCATGAGATCGTGGAATGGGTCGTGGAGCAACAGGCGCATGATACCCCGTCCGCGACCGCCGTCCAGGCCTCCACCGACGCCCAGCACTGAACCCAGATCAACACAGTCCTGAAAGGGGCTTCGAAGTGAGCATCACGACCATAACCGTCAATGGCACCCCGGACTATCCGGTGCTCGTCGGTCGCGACATCCTCGGATCGCTGCCCGAACTTATCGGGCCGGATGCTCGCAAGGTGCTTATCGTGCACCCGGCGACACTGGGCGCGCGCGCCGAGAAGCTCCGGGAGGATCTCTCCGATCATTACGAGGTTCTGCTCGCGGAGATTCCGGATGCCGAAGCCGGCAAGCGCGTTGAGGTTGCCGCCTTCTGCTGGCAGGTTCTGGGCCAGTCTGACTTCACCCGTTCCGACGCCGTCATCGGTTTCGGTGGCGGGGCCGTCACCGATCTCGCGGGCTTCGTCGCCGCAACCTGGCTGCGTGGCGTGCGCCTCGTGCAGGTTCCCACGACCCTGCTGGGCATGGTCGATGCAGCCATCGGTGGCAAGACCGGCATCAACACCAACGAGGGGAAGAATCTCGTCGGAGCCTTCTACGCACCGGCTGGTGTCGTGGTCGACCTCGACACGCTCACGGGGCTCAGCGAGATGGAGATCCTCGCTGGCTTCGGAGAGGTCGTCAAATACGGCTTCATCGCCGAGCCCGAGATCCTCGACATCATTGAGGGTGATGTCGCCCGTGCGAGCGATCCACGAACCGACGAGTTTCGCAGGATCGTGGAGCTGTCGATCGGCATCAAGGCTCGGGTCGTCGGAAATGACTTCACAGAAACCGGGGAGCGCGAGATCCTGAATTACGGGCACACGCTCGGGCACGCCGTCGAGTACGCGGAGCGCTTCCAGTGGCGACACGGCGCCGCCGTCTCGGTGGGGATGATGTTCGCTGCAGAGCTCGGGCGACTCACCGGGCGTCTTTCCGATGAGGCGGTCGACCGCCACCGCTCCGTGCTTGAGTCTCTCCAACTGCCGACGACCTACCCCGGTGGACGGTGGAACACGCTTCTCAGCGTCATGAAGCGCGACAAGAAGGCCAGGGGAGATCTGCTGCGCTTCATCATCCTCGATGACATCGGCAAGCCGACCGTGCTCGCGGGGCCCGATCAGAGCCTGTTGTTCGCCGCCTATCAGGAGATCGCATCCTAGCTCCGCGCCGCTCCTTTGGGCATCGGGCGCTCGAGCCGGTAAACTCTCCCTCCGGCGCTATCGCCCATGCTTCTCACGGCGGCGACTCGTCGTTTCCACCACAATCGAACGGATATCCTCATGGCTTCAACCGCTGACATCAAGAACGGCGTCGTCATCAAGATCGATGGCCAGCTCTGGACGGTCATCGACTTCCAGCATGTCAAGCCGGGCAAGGGGGGCGCCTTCGTTCGCACCAAGATGAAGAACGTCGTCACGGGCAAGACGGTCGACAAGACCTACAACGCGGGCACCAAGATCGAGATCGAGAACGTCGACCGCCGCGACTTCACGTACCTGTACAAAGACGGCGACTCCTTCGTGTTCATGGACTCGACCGACTACGACCAGATCAACGTCGCCGCATCGGTCGTGGGCGACGCCGAGAACTTCATGCTCGAGAACCAGCCGGTGACGATCGCCCTCAACAACGACAACCCGCTGTACATCGACCTGCCGGCATCCGTGGTCCTGGAGATCACATACACCGAGCCGGGCCTGCAGGGCGACCGCTCGACAGGCGGCACCAAGGCGGCCACCGTTGAGACCGGCTACCAGATTCAGGTGCCGCTGTTCCTCGAGACCGGCACGAAGGTCAAGGTCGACACCCGCACGGGCGACTACCTGGGCCGCGTCAACGACTAGTGAGCGCACGCACCAAGGCACGCAAGCGCGCCGTTGACCTCCTGTACGGGGCGGATGTCCGCGAGATCTCTCTGAACTCCGCGATCGCCGCAGAATCGGCGCGCGCCAGCGAACAGCCCGACCGGGCCGCATCCTGGCAGTACGCGCTCGAAATCGTCACCGGTATCACCGAGCATGGCGATGAGATCGATGAGCTCATCGAGACCTATTCGCAGGGCTGGACGATCGACCGGATGCCCGTGCTCGACCGCGCCCTCCTCCGGATGGGCATCTGGGAGATCATGTTCAACGAGCAAGTGCCGGATGCGGTTGCCATCTCAGAAGCGGTGCGGCTTGCCGAGGAACTCAGCACAGACGACTCTGCGAGCTTCGTGAACGGGCTGCTGGCGAGGATCGCGCAGCTTCGCGGCTAGCCGGACACCTCGGCGGAGAAGCAAAAGTTTCGCCGCGTTACGTCGTGATTTCTGACGGCCTCGGCTGAGCCCTACTGTCGGGGTGTGTCAACAGTCAGCGCCATCAGCTCGCCCTCCGTATCCTCCGGAGGTCTCTCCGTGCGCCTCCAGGGTGTTGGGCGTTCCTTCGGCGACCGCGTGGTCCTGAGCGGTGTCTCCCTCGAGATCGCGCCCGGCGAGATCGTTGCGCTCCTCGGCGCATCCGGCTGCGGCAAGTCGACCCTTCTCCGTCAGGTGTCCGGGCTCGACCGCCCGAGCACCGGCACGGTCGCGATCGACGGTGACGAGGTCACCGGCATCGACCTTCGCTGCTCTGTGGGCTTTCAGGAGCCTCGGCTGCTTCCCTGGCGCACGATCGAGCACAATGTGGCCCTCGGCCTCCCCAAGGGAATCGACAGGACGGCCGGCCGCGAACGGGTCGCCGAGCTGCTCCGGCTCGTAGGACTCTCCGAGGCCAGCAGCCTGCGCCCGCGTGAGGTATCCGGGGGAATGGCGCAGCGCGCCTCTCTCGCCCGTGCGCTCGCCCGCCGGCCCGGCGTTCTGGTGCTCGACGAACCCTTCGGCGCGCTCGACGCCCTCACCCGTCTCCAGATGCAGGATCTGCTGCTCGATGTGCACGCGGCCGAGCCCACCAGCATCCTGCTCGTGACCCATGACGTCGACGAGGCACTCTACCTCTCAGACCGGGTCGTACTGATCGGCAGCGATCCGGATGCTCCGCGCAACAGCGGGGCAGGCATCCGAAGCATCATGCAGGTTCCGGGGGAGAGGCCCCGCGACCGCGGCGACGCGACCCTCGCCCAGCTGCGTGCCGAGCTGCTCGACGGCCTCGGCGTGCACAGCCATCACGCAGCCTGACCCGCCACCCCTTCCACCCCATCAGCCACCCATTCACAGCAGACCCGAGGAACACCGAATGAAACTCAGCACGACCCTTTCGACAGTCGCCCTTGCCGCTGCCAGCGCGCTCGTGCTCGCTGGTTGTGTCGCAGGTGAGGGCTCGGCCCTCGACGCCGACACCGCAGCGGCGGGCGAGTGGAGCACCGACACCCTCGACATCGACTTCGCGACCTACAACCCGCTGAGCCTCATCATCAAGGAGAAGGGCTGGCTCGAGGGAAAGCTTGATGGAGTGACCGTGACCTGGCTGCAGTCCGCGGGCTCGAACAAGGCGAATGAGGCGCTGCGTGCTGGCGCCGTCGACGTTGGTTCCACAGCGGGTTCTGCGGCGCTCCTCGCCCGGTCGAACGGCTCACCCATCCAGGTGATCTCGCTCTACTCGCAGCCCGAGTGGGCGGCCATCGTTGTTGGCGCCGACTCCGACATCTCCTCTGTCGAGGACCTGCGTGGCAAGACGATCGCCGCCACGAAGGGAACCGATCCATACTTCTTCCTGCTTCAGACCCTCGACGAGGCCGGCATCGGTCTCGACGAGGTCACGGTGGAGAACCTGCAGCACGCTGACGGAGGAAACGCGCTCGTCACGGGCGCCGTCGACGCATGGTCGGGCCTCGACCCGATCATGGCCACGACGGAGCTCGACAGCGGGGCGAAGCTGATCTACCGCAACATCGACTTCAACACCTACGGCTTCCTCAACGCCACGGAGGACTTCGTGACGAACCACGCGGATGTCGCGCAGGTCGTCGTGAACGCGTATGAGAAGGCCCGCATCTGGGCCGCGGAGAACCCCGAGGAGTCTGCCCAGATCCTCGCCGACTACTCGGGAACCAGCCTCGACGTCGCCAAGAAGGTCCTACTCGAGCGCACCAACCTCGACGTGGGCAAGCCCGGCCAGAAGCAGCGCGATGTACTCGAGATCGTCGGCCCGATCTTCGTCGAGTCCGATGACGTGGAGAGCCAGGACGACATCGACGCGGCACTCGATTCCCTCATCAACGACTCGTTCTACGACACGATCGACGTCGACTCCATCAAGGACTGATCATGACGGTCACCACGAACGAGAAGCGCGAACCCGCTGCCGAGCCCTCGGCGACGCTGCACCAGTACGTCTCGGGCTACGGATATTCGGCTGCGGGCACGGAGGCGAACTCCCAGCCCAAGCAGCCGGGACGTAGGCGCTCTCGTTCGTGGTGGATTGTGCTCGCCGGGTTCGTCATCCCGATCGCGGCCCTCGCCGCGTGGTATCTCGCCACCGAGTACGAGCTTGTCCCGACGCACCGGATGCCGTCACCTGAGCGCGTCGTCACCGCAGCGATCTCGATGATCGAGAATGGCACCCTCGCGACCCACATCGCCATCTCGACCCAGCGCGTTCTCCTCGGCTTCGTCTTCGGTGCCGTCGCCGGGCTTGTGCTCGGCTCGATCGTCGGCCTCTCCCGCTGGGGATCGGCGTTCCTCTCGCCGTCGATCGGTGCACTTCGCGCCGTGCCCTCGCTCGCGTGGGTGCCCCTGCTCCTGCTCTACCTGGGTATCGGCGAGGACTCGAAGGTCACGCTGATCGCGATCGGCGCCCTGTTCCCGGTCTTCACCACCGTCGCAGGCTCGCTCAGGCATGTCGACCGCCAGCTCGTCGAACTGGGCCGCGCCTACGGCCTGACCCGCCTCGAACTTCTGGCGCAGGTGCAGTTGCCGGCGGTCATCCCCAGCATCGTCTCCGGCCTGCGGCTCGCACTCGCTCAGGCCTGGCTGTTCCTGGTCGCCGCTGAGCTCCTGGCGTCGTCGAGGGGCCTCGGCTTCCTCCTGAACGATTCCCAGAACAACGGTCGCATCGACCGCCTCTTCCTCACGATCATCCTGCTGGGCATCCTTGGCAAGACGACGGATGCCCTCATCGGGCTCCTGGAGAAATACCTGCTCAAGAGGTGGGGCTGACGCCGTAGGCGGAGAGCACCCCCTAGACTGGTGGTGTTCAGACATCCTTTAACATCCGTCCAGAGAGGCGGGAAAGGAGGTCAGATTGCCGGAGCGTATCGTTCTGCAGCAAGCTGATATCTCGCGCGCGTTGACGCGCATCGCCCATGAGATCCTCGAGTCGAATCGCGGCGCAGACGGTCTCGTGATTCTCGGAATCCCCACTCGGGGCGCTTTCCTGGCTCGGCGCATCGCGTCCCTCATCAGCGAGATCTCCGGCACGACCGTCGAAGCTGGCTCGCTCGACGTGACCATGTACCGCGACGACCTCTCCCGCGGCAGGGTTCGCACCCCATCACCGACGCAGATCCCGCATTCCGGCCTCGACGGCAGGGTCGTGGTGCTCGTCGACGATGTGCTCTTCTCCGGGCGCACCATCCGGGCTGCTCTCGACGCGATCGGCGACATCGGTCGACCCCGCATCGTCCGTCTCGCGGCCCTTGTGGATCGCGGACATCGGGAGCTGCCCATCCGCCCCGACTTCGTGGGCAAGAACCTGCCGTCGTCCCAGCGCGAGCGCATTTATGTACGCCTTGCCGAGGTCGATGGCGAAGAGCATGTGAGCATCGACGACGAGGCGCAGGAGGCCCGCTCATGAGGCACCTGCTCAGCACGAGGGATCTCTCCCGACAGGATGCCGTGCGCATCCTCGACATCGCAGAGGACATGGCGGATGTGGCCACCCGCGAGGTCAAGAAGCTTCCAGCGCTGCGAGGAAAGACGGTCGTCAACCTCTTTTTCGAGGACTCCACCCGTACCCGCATCTCCTTCGAGGCGGCCGCCAAGCGGCTGAGCGCCGATGTGATCAACTTTTCGGCCAAGGGCTCGAGCGTGTCGAAGGGCGAGAGCCTCAAGGACACCGCCCAGACGCTCGCGGCGATCGGTGCGGATGCCGTCGTGATGCGTCACGGCGCCTCCGGTGCGCCCCAGACGCTGGCGGCGAGCGGATGGATCGACGCGGGCATTGTGAACGCCGGTGACGGCACCCATGAACACCCCACGCAGGCACTCCTCGACGCGTTCACGATCAGGCGCCGGCTGCACGGGGATTGCGCCCGAACGCGCGACCTCGACGGTGTCACGGTCACCCTGGTGGGTGACATCCTGCACTCCAGGGTCGCGCGGTCTAATGCGTGGTTACTGACGACGCTCGGCGCATCCGTTCGTCTGGTAGCCCCGCCGACCCTGCTGCCCGTCGGTGTCTCCTCGTGGCCCGTCTCCGTCGGCTACGACCTCGACGAGGCACTTCGGGAGCCCGGCGATGTTGTCATGATGTTGCGTATTCAGGCGGAACGGATGCATGCAGCCTTCTTCCCGAATGCGCGCGAGTACTCGCGGCTGTGGGGCCTCGACGATGCGCGGCTCGCCCAGCTCGGCCCGAGTAGCATTGTCATGCACCCCGGCCCGATGAATCGCGGCCTGGAGATCTCCTCGGCCGCCGCCGATTCGCCGGCGTCCACAGTGCTCGAGCAGGTCGCCAACGGGGTTTCGGTGAGGATGGCAGTGCTGTACCTCTTGCTTTCTGGTGAACGGGAGGACGTGCTGTGAACGACACGATCATCGTCAAGGGCGCACGCCTTGCCGACGGCACGACGACAGATATCCGCGTCAGTGGCGGTCTCGTGGCCGAACTCGGCAGTGGGCTCAGCTCCGCGGGGGCGCGCGTCGTCGATGGCGACGGCCTCGTTGCGCTGCCGGGCCTCGTCGATCTGCACACGCATCTTCGCGAGCCGGGCGCCGAGCAGAGCGAGACTGTTCTGAGCGGCTCGCGCGCCGCCGCGATCGGCGGGTTCACGGCCGTCCACGCCATGGCAAACACGTCGCCCGTCGCCGACACGGCAGGGGTGGTCGAGCAGGTCGAGTCCCTCGGGCGTGCCGCCGGATACGTCACCGTGCGCCCCGTCGGCGCCGTCACCGTCGGTCTGGAGGGCTCCGCCCTTGCCGAGATCGGCGCCATGGCCGGTAGCCGCGCTGCGGTGCGCGTGTTCAGCGACGACGGACGCTGCGTCTCCGATGCGCTGCTCATGCGTCGCGCACTCGAATATGTAAAGGCCTTCGACGGCGTCATCGCACAGCATGCCCAAGAGCCACGGCTGACCGAGGGCGCACAGATGAACGAGGGCGTCGTGTCGGGCGAGTTGGGGCTTGCCGGATGGCCCGCCGTCGCCGAGGAGGCCATAATCGCCCGCGATGTACTCCTCGCCGAGCACGTCGGCTCCCGGGTACACATCTGCCACCTTTCGACGGCAGGCTCGGTCGACGTTGTTCGCTGGGCCAAGTCCCGGGGCATCGCCGTGACGGCGGAGGTGACTCCGCACCACCTGCTGCTCGATGAGGAACTCGTGCGCAGCTACGACGCCCGCTACAAGGTGAATCCTCCTCTTCGCCGCGCCGAGGATGTCCAGGCGCTGCGCGAAGGCCTCGCTGATGGCACGATCGACATCATCGCGACAGACCATGCCCCGCATCCGCCGGAGGCGAAGGAATGCGAGTGGAGCGCCGCCGCATTCGGGATGGTCGGTCTGGAGTCGGCTCTCTCGGTCGTACAGGCATCCGTGGTCGACACGGGGCATCTCGGGTGGACCGATATCGCCCGGGTGTTCTCCGCCGCTCCTGCCCGCATCGGGCGCCTCAGCGGCTACGAGCAGGGGATCGTGGAGGGCGCGCGCGCCGACTTCACGCTCTACGACCCGAGCGTGCGGCGCAGCTTCGGCACAGAGCACCTCCACGGCCGGAGCACGAACTCTCCGTATCTCGCGGTGGAGCTTCCCGGACGCGTCATCGCGACCGTTCACGACGGCTATCCGACGGTCCTCGACGGCGTGCTGCTCGACGCCACGCAGGTCGCGGTCGCGGCGCGTGCCTCGACCGGATCGGAGGCACGCCATGGATAGGTCAGCGCTGATGCTGCTCGTCATCGGGTTTCTGGCGCTGCTGCTCGCCCTCATGTACCTCGGGTGGCACGCCCGACGCAGGCGCCAGCACGCGGTGCCGGAGCCGCGCCGGCTCTCCTCCCAGCCCGGGGAGTCGCGGTTCTCCGCTGAGCTCTTCTACGTCGCGACGACGGTCGCCGGCGAGCCGCTCAACCGCGTGGCCGTTCACGGCCTCGGTTTCCGTGCTCGGGCATCCGTCTCGGTACTCGACGACGGCATCACCCTCGACATACCCGGTCAGCAGACGATCTTCATCCCCGTCACCGAGCTCCGCGGAGCCGACCGCGCCACGTGGACGATCGACAGGGTCGTCGAGGCCGACGGCCTGGTGCTCATCGCCTGGGAGCTCGTCGATGACGCATCCGGCACCCGCGTCGCCGTCGACAGCTATCTGCGACCGGATGCGCCAGCAGACTCACGAGACCTGATCGCGGCCGTCATGGGCCTCCGCGAATCGAACCCTTCAACTCCAAGCCTGGGAGGAACCGCCTGATGGCAATTGCAGAACCCGCCGTTCTCGTTCTCGAGGACGGCAGCAGATTCACGGGGCGTGCCTACGGCGCCACAGGCCGCACCTTCGGTGAGGCCGTCTTCGCGACCGGGATGACCGGCTATCAGGAGACCCTGACCGACCCGTCCTACGCGGGGCAGATCGTCGTCATGACGGCGCCCCACATCGGCAACACCGGGGTCAACCGCGAAGACGTCGAGTCGCCCCGTATCTGGGTCAACGGCTTCGTCGTGCGCGACCCCTCCCGTGTCGTCTCGAACCACCGGGCCACGGGCAGCCTCGATGACAATCTGCTGGCCGAGAAGATCGTCGGAATCAGCGGGATCGACACCCGCGCGGTGACGCGGCGACTGCGCGACGCCGGAGTCATGCGTGCGGGGATCTTCTCCGGCGCCGACGCGGCACTGGGTGAAGAAGAGCAGCTCGCAGCTGTGCGGTCATCCGCCGAGATGTCGGGCCAGAACCTCTCCGGCAGTGTGTCCACGAGCGAGCCGTACCTGGTTGAGGCGGAGGGGGAGCGCATCGGCTCCGTCGCCGTGCTCGATCTCGGGGTGAAGGCCTCCACGCTGCGCTACCTCTCCGCACGCGGCTTCGATGTACACGTGCTCCCGCAGACGGTCTCGTTCGAGGAGCTCATCGCCCTCCAGCCGAGCGCAGTGTTCTATTCGAACGGTCCCGGCGACCCTGAGGCATCCGACCGCCATGTCGAGCTTCTGCAGGCGGTGCTGAGGGAGGGTCTGCCGTTCTTCGGCATCTGCTTCGGCAACCAGCTGCTCGGCCGTGCGCTCGGCTACGGCACCTACAAGCTCGCCTTCGGGCACCGCGGAATCAACCAGCCCGTCGTCGACAAGGCGACCGGCCGGGTTGAGATCACCGCACACAACCACGGATTCGCCGTGGACGCGCCGACCGATGGTCCCAGCGAGTCGCCCGCCGGCTTCGGCAGGGTCGAGGTCAGCCATGTGAACCTCAACGACAACGTGGTCGAGGGCCTCCGCGCCCTCGACATCCCCGCATTCTCGGTGCAATACCACCCCGAGGCAGCGGCGGGTCCGCACGATGCCAACTATCTCTTCGACCGCTTCCGCGACATGGTTCTCGAGAACCAGGCTTCGACCGGCTCAACCAGCGAGGAAAAGTAATGCCCAAGCGCGACGACATCAAATCAGTCCTCGTCATCGGTTCCGGCCCCATCGTCATCGGCCAGGCCTGCGAGTTCGACTACTCCGGAACCCAGGCGTGCCGCGTGCTTCGTGAGGAGGGCGTGCGCGTCATCCTCATCAACTCGAACCCGGCGACGATCATGACCGACCCCGACTTCGCCGACGCCACCTATGTCGAGCCGATCACGTGGCAGGTCATCGAATCGATCATCCAGAAGGAGAAGCCGGATGCGATCCTGCCGACGCTGGGCGGCCAGACAGCGCTGAACGCGGCCATCGAGCTTCACGAACACGGCATCCTCGAGAAGTACGGCGTCGAGCTGATCGGCGCGAACTTCGAGGCCATCCAGAAGGGCGAGGACCGCCAGATCTTCAAGGAGCTCGTGCTGGAGTGCGGCGCGGATGTCGCCCGCTCCCACATCGCCCACACGGTGGATGAGGCGATCGACTTCGCGGAGGACCTCGGTTACCCGCTCGTCATCCGACCGTCGTTCACTATGGGTGGCCTCGGCTCGGGCTTCGCCTACACGCGAGAAGATCTCGTTCGCATGGTCACCGACGGGCTGCACCAGAGCCCCACGACGGAGGTCCTGCTCGAGGAGTCCATCCTCGGCTGGAAGGAGTATGAGCTCGAGCTCATGCGCGACACCTCCGACAACACGGTCGTCGTCTGCTCGATCGAGAACGTCGATCCCGTCGGCGTGCACACCGGTGACTCGATCACGGTCGCGCCCGCCCTCACCCTCACCGATGTTGAATTCCAGAACCTGCGCAACATCGGGATCGACATCATCCGGGCCGTCGGCGTCGACACCGGCGGTTGCAACATCCAGTTCGCCATCGACCCCGCGACGGGGCGCGTCATCGTCATCGAGATGAACCCGCGGGTCTCCCGCTCGAGCGCCCTCGCCTCGAAGGCGACGGGCTTCCCGATTGCGAAGATCGCCGCCAAGCTGGCGATCGGCTACCGGCTCGATGAGATCCCCAACGACATCACCAAGGTGACCCCCGCGAGCTTCGAGCCGACACTCGACTATGTCGTCGTCAAGGTTCCTCGCTTCGCCTTCGAGAAGTTCCCGGCCGCCGACACCACGCTGACGACCACGATGAAGTCCGTGGGGGAGGCCATGGCGATCGGCCGTAACTATGCGATGGCTCTCCAGAAGGCGCTGCGGTCACTCGAGAAGCGCGGTTCATCGTTCCACTGGGACGGCGACGCGCGCACGAAGGACGAGCTGCTGGCGGTCGCTGCGGTGCCCACCGATGGTCGTATCGTCGTCGTGCAGCAGGCTCTCGTCGCGGGGGCCACCGTCGAGGAGCTCTTCGATGCGACGGGCATCGACCCCTGGTTCCTCGATCAGATCGTGCTCATCAACGAGGTCGCTGCGGATGTCCGCGAGGCAGCCGCGCTCGACGCCGATGTTCTGCGTCATGCCAAGGAGCACGGCTTCAGCGACGCCCAGATCGCCTCCCTCCGTGGGCTGGACGAAGCCGGAGTGCGCGCCGCACGCTACGCGCTCGGCGTGCGCCCCGTGTTCAAGACCGTCGACACGTGTGCCGGCGAGTTCCCGGCGCTCACCCCGTACCACTACTCCAGCTACGAGCAGGAGACAGAGGTCGTGCCGAGCGATCGGCGCAAGGTCGTGATCCTCGGATCCGGCCCGAACCGGATCGGCCAGGGGATCGAGTTCGACTACTCCTGCGTCCACGCCTCGTTCGCGCTGTCGGATGCCGGCTACGAGACGATCATGATCAACTGCAACCCCGAGACGGTGTCGACCGACTACGACACCTCCGATCGTCTGTACTTCGAGCCGCTCACGCTCGAGGACGTGCTCGAGGTCATCCATGCTGAGCAGAAGAGCGGCGAGCTCGTCGGGGTCATCGTGCAGCTCGGTGGGCAGACTGCCCTCGGGCTGGCCAAGGGGCTGCAGGAGGCCGGTGTCCCCATCCTCGGCACCTCGCCCGATGCCATCGACCTCGCCGAGGAGCGCGGCCTGTTCCAGGGGATCCTCGATCAGGCCGGGCTCGTGGCGCCCCGCAACGGGACGGCGACGGACGCTGCCGAGGCGATCGCTGTGGCGGAGGAGATCGGCTACCCCGTGCTCGTGCGGCCGTCCTTCGTGCTCGGAGGCCGCGGCATGGAGATCATCTACGACAGCGCCTCACTCTCGGGTTACTTCGAGCGCATGAAGGGGCAGGTCGTGATCGCGCCCGGTCATCCGCTCCTCGTCGATCGCTTCCTCGACGACGCCGTGGAGATCGACATCGACGCGCTCTATGACGGGGAGCAGCTCTACGTGGGCGGCGTCATGGAGCACATCGAGGAGGCCGGCATCCACTCGGGCGACTCGAGCTGCACCCTGCCGCCCGTCACGCTGGGCCGAGGCCAGATCGCGCAGGTGCGCGAGGCGACGCTCGCGATCGCGAAGGGGATCGGAGTGCGCGGCCTGCTCAATGTGCAGTTCGCGATCGGCGCCGGTGTCCTCTACGTGCTGGAGGCGAATCCGCGTGCCTCGCGCACCGTTCCCTTCGTCGCGAAGGCCACAGGGACGCAGATCGCGAAGGCGGCGGCCCGCATCATGGTCGGCACCACGATCGACGAGCTCATCGCCGACGGCTCCCTCCCGAAGCATGATGGCTCGATCGTCCCCATGCATTCTCCGGTCGCGGTGAAGGAGGCGGTCCTCCCGTTCAAGCGCTTCCGGACCAGAGAGGGTCGCATCGTCGACTCCGTGCTGGGTCCGGAGATGCGCTCGACGGGGGAGGTCATGGGCTTTGACGTCAACTATCCGAAGGCCTTCGCGAAGAGCCAGGTTGCGGCATCCGTGCGTCTTCCGAGCTCGGGAACGGTCTTCGTCTCGGTCGCAGACCGTGACAAGAGAGCCATCGTGCTGCCTGTGCTGCGTCTGCAGCAGCTCGGCTTCACCATCCTCGCAACCCTCGGCACCGCCGAGATCCTGAGCCGCAACGGCATCGATGCGGAGATCGTCGCCAAGTACGAGCAGGGGGAGGGTGAGGCCACCATCGTCGACCTCATCAACGGGTCGAAGGTTGACATCGTCATCAACACTCCCAGCGGTCGGAGTGCGCGTGCGGATGGCTACGAGATCAGGGCAGCGGCCGTCGCCGCCGACCTGCCTTTGTACACGACGATCGCCCAGGTGGGCGCGGCGGTGTCCTCGATCGAGTCGATGCGCGAGGGCTTCTCTGTCAATTCGCTCCAGTCCTATGCGATCGAGCGCGCCGACAGGCTGGCCCGCATTGGCTGAACCCGTCCTGTCCTTCGGTGAGCGGCTCGACGCCGTCTTCTCGTCGCGCGGTCGGCTCTGCGTCGGGATCGACCCGCATCCGTACCTGCTCGAGCAGTGGAGGCTTCCCGACTCAGCGTCCGGACTGCGGCAGTTCGGCCTGCGCGTCGTAGAGGCGAGCGTCGGACATGCGGGCATCGTCAAGCCGCAGGTCGCGTTCTTCGAACGGCATGGCTCCGCCGGCTATTCAGCGCTCGAGGAGGTGATCGCCGCAGCACGCTCGGCGGGCATCCTCGTCATCGCGGATGCGAAGCGCGGCGATGTGGGCACGAGCGTCGAGGCGTACGGTCAGTCCTGGCTGCGCCCCGGCAGCCCCCTCGAGGCGGATGCTCTGACCGTCAGCGCCTTCCAAGGCTTCGGATCGCTCGATCAGGTCGTCGAGCTGGCCGTTGAGAACGGCAAAGGGCTGTTCATCCTCGCGGCGACATCAAATCCGGAGGCGGCGGGTATCCAGCAGGCCGTCACCGCCGCGGGGAGCAGCGTCGCTGAGTCCATCGCATCCGATGCCGCCGAATGGAACGCGCTCAACAGCCCGTCGGCTGCCCGACTCGGCTCCTTGGGCCTTGTGCTCGGCGCGACCGTCCAACTCGGCGCATATGGCATCACCTCGGACTCGCTTGTACGAACGCCCATCCTCGCCCCCGGCTTTGGCCACCAGGGTGCCCAGATCGCGGACTTCCGCAGGATCTTCGGCGCTGCATCCTCCTCTGTCGTGATCGCGGCATCGCGAAGCATCCTCTCAGCCGGCCCTGACGGCGTCGCCGCGGCGGTGGCTCGGCAGCAGGAAGAGGCCGCGGCCGCACCTGCGGATGCATCCTAGGATTACCCCATGCAGCGGATGACGCCTCCCGAGGTCGATCGAGTCGCGGCGGCCCATGCGGCAGTCGCCGCCCGACGCGCGCGGGCCGCGATCAAGGCTGACGTCGCCGCAAGACGACGCCCTGTCATAGATGTGCTGGATTCCGCGTGGAACGATGGCGCACGGGCGGAGTCGTCACTGCGCGTGCGAGAGCTTCTCGGCAGCATCCCTGGGCTCGGGCCGGTTCGGGTCGCGCGCATCATGAACGAACTCGGCATGGCCGATTCGAAGCGGGTCGGGGGTCTCGGACGACGCCAGCGAGTCCGCCTCCTCTCCTGGCTGAACGACCGCATGGCCGCGCGCGGAACAGCCATGAGCAGGCTTGTCGTGCTCGCAGGCCCCACCGCCGTCGGCAAGGGCACCGTCTCCACCCACATCAGGGAGAACTACCCGGATGTCCATCTCTCCGTCTCGGCCACGACGCGCAAGCCGCGACCGGGCGAGGTCGAAGGGGTGAACTACTTCTTCGTCAGCGATGAGGAGTTCGACAGGCTCGAGGCCTCGGGCCAGATGCTCGAGACTGCGACGGTGCACAATGCGTACCGCTACGGGACTCCGCGTGCTCCCATCGACGAGGCCCTCGCCTCCGGGCGCAGCGTTCTGCTCGAGATCGACATCCAAGGGGCGCGCTCCGTGAAGCGTGTCATGCCGGAGGCCGTTCTGGTGTTCCTCCTGCCTCCGAGTTGGGAGGAGCTGGTGCGTCGACTCATCGGGCGGGGCACCGAGGATGCTGCGGAGCAGGCCCGCCGGTTGGAGACCGCGAAGACCGAACTCGCGGCCCAGAACGAGTTCGATGTGAAGGTCGTCAACCACGACGTCAGCGAGGCCGCGCAAGAGGTCGTAGACTTGATGTCTACCTCACGAACGCGCACGACGGCCGTATAGCGGCCACAAGGAGCACATCACCATGGTCAACCGCACACAGGGCATCATCGATCCGCCCATCGACGAGCTGCTCTCGAAGGTCGATTCCAAGTACGCTCTTGTCATCTTCGCGTCCAAGCGTGCCCGCCAGATCAACGACTACTACGCCGACCTCCACGAGGGAAGCCTGTTCGACAACGTCGGTCCTCTCGTCGACTCGACCATCGACGACAAGCCTCTCTCTGTCGCCATGCACGAGATCAACGAGGACAAGCTGGTCGTCAAACCCCTCGCAGAGACGACAGAGTAGGGCCGTCCCGGCAGGGATCCAGTCGCGCGTTTCGGATCGGGAGGGGGAGCCGTGCCCGGTTCACTCAACATCGTCGTCGGAATCACGGGCGGCATCGCCGCGTACAAGGCGGTCGGGCTCGTCAGGGCCCTCGTTCTTGCAGGGCATGACGTCCACGTGATCCCGACGGAGTCGGCGCTGCGTTTCATTGGGCTCCCCACATTTGAGGCGATCAGTCGCAATCCGGTGCACACGGATCTCTACGAGGGGGTCAGTGAGGTGCGGCACGTGGCCATCGGCCAGGCCGCAGACCTGATCATCGTGGCCCCTGCCACTGCCAACTCGATCGCGAAGCTCGCTGCGGGCATCGCCGATGACCTGCTCGGCAACAGCATCCTGGCGAGCAGAGCGCCGCTCGTGATCGCTCCCGCCATGCACACGGAGATGTGGCAGCATCCTGCGACGGTCGCGAACATCGCCACCCTCCAGGCCAGGGGCGTCGTCGTCGTGGGCCCGGCCGAGGGTCGACTCACGGGGGCTGACTCCGGTCCCGGGCGGATGTCTGAGCCCGATGACATCGTCGAGGCCGCAATGCTCACCGTGCAGCCACGTGACCTCACGGGCAGGTCGATCGTCATATCGGCCGGTGGCACGCGCGAGGCGCTCGACCCGGTTCGCTTCATCGGCAACCGATCGAGTGGTAGGCAGGGTGTGGCGCTGGCTGAGGTGGCCGTTGCGCGCGGCGCATCCGTCACGCTGATCGCCGCGAATCTCGAGGTTGCTGCGCCCGCATCGGTCACGGTTCGACAGGTGAGTTCTGCGGCCGAGTTGAAGTCCGTCGTCGACGAGGCAGCCCGTGGTGCGGATGTGGTCATCATGGCCGCTGCTGTCGCCGACTACCGTCCGGAGGACGTCGCGCCGTCGAAGATCAAGAAGGACCAGCAGGGCGATGAGCTCTCGCTCCGTCTTGTCAAGAATCCGGATATCCTCGCCGGGCTTGCCGCAACGAACCGAGCCGACCGCGTCGTCATCGGTTTCGCCGCTGAGACAGAAACCGACCGCGAGGAGTTCCTGCGTCTTGGGCGAGAGAAGATCGCCCGCAAGGGATGCGACTATCTCGTCCTCAACAGGGTCGGCTGGAGTGAGGGCTTCGCCACAGACGGTAACTCGATCGTCGTCCTGGATCGGGCCGGCGATATAGTGAGCGAAGCCTCGGGCAGTAAGGCGTCGGTGGCCGGTCATATCCTTGACCTGCTCGTATGAGCCGCCCTGTCCTCGCCCCACATCTACCCAGTTAAGGCCCAATTCTCCATGACAACTCCGCTGCGTCTCTTCACCTCGGAATCGGTCACAGAAGGCCATCCAGACAAGATGGCCGACCAGATCTCCGACAGCATCCTGGATGCGATGCTCACTGAAGATCCGCACAGCCGCGTCGCCGTCGAGACGCTTGTGACAACCGGGCTCGTACATGTCGCAGGTGAGGTGACGACCAAGGGCTATGTCGAGATTCCCGGCATCGTGCGTGAGGTCATCCGGAGCATCGGCTACGACTCTTCCGAGGTCGGATTCGATGGTGCCAACTGTGGCGTGACCGTTTCGATCGGTGCGCAGTCGCCCGACATCGCCCAGGGCGTCGATCATGCGATCGAGCAGCGGCAGGGCGTCGGCCACGACGACATCGACTCTCAGGGTGCGGGTGACCAGGGCATCATGTTCGGCTTCGCAACGAATGAGACGCCGTCGTTCATGCCGCTTCCGGCCTGGACAGCCCACCGGCTCGCAGAGCGCCTCGCAGAGGTCCGCAAGGAGGGTCTGCTCGACTACCTCCGGCCCGATGGCAAGACCCAGGTCACGGTCGGATACGACGGCCTCGTGCCCCGCACCATCGACACCGTGGTGCTCTCGACCCAGCACGCCCCGGGCGTCATCTCGTCGACGCTTGAGGCCGAGGTTCGCGAACTCGTGATCGATCCCGTCCTCGCCACGACCGGGCTCGACGCCTCGCAGGTCACACTTCTGGTCAACCCGACGGGGCGTTTCGAGATCGGCGGTCCGAAGGGCGACGCCGGCCTGACCGGCCGCAAGGTCATCGTCGACACCTACGGGGGTGCCGCTCGCCATGGCGGAGGCGCCTTCAGCGGCAAGGATCCGTCGAAGGTCGATCGCTCTGCCGCCTATGCGCTGCGCTGGGTCGCTAAGAACGTGGTCGCCGCTGGCCTCGCCGACAGGCTTGAGGTGCAGGTGGCCTACGCGATCGGCAAGGCGTCGCCTGTAGGCCTCTACGTCGAGAGTTTCGGCACCAACACGGTCGACGAGCGGCGCATCATCGAGGCGATCCGACAGGTGTTTGATCTGCGTCCGCGCGCGATCATCCGTGATCTCGACCTTCTCCGCCCGATCTACGCCAAGACGGCGACCTATGGCCACTTCGGTCGCGAGCTGCCCGATTTCACCTGGGAGCGGTTGGACCGCGTCGACGAGCTGCGCGCCGCCGCCGGAGCCTGACAGTGGGGGTCGGGACCGCATCGGGCTCGGCCGCCATCGCCCGGGTCGTCATCGACTCGCCGCTTCCGCAGCTCGATCGCCTGTTCGACTACCGCATCCCTGCGGCGTTCGCAGAGGACTGCGTGCCCGGCGTCAGGGTGCGGGTTCCATTGCGGTCCGCGGGTCGAATTGCGGATGCCTACGTCGTGGAGGTAGCGGCCAGCGGCGAGTACGAGGGTGCGCTGAGCGAGATCGAGGACGTGATCTCGGTCGTTCCGGTCCTCGCCCCGGAGGTCTGGAACCTTGCACGTCGTCTGGCGGATCGTGCGGCCGGGGTCGCCAGCGATGTCCTGAGGCTCGCCATCCCGAAGCGTCAGGTGCGTGTCGAGAAGGCCTGGCTCGCGGCGGGGCGACCTGCGCCTACGCCGTCTCCCATCACGCCGGTGGATGCGCCGGACTTCGTGTCGGGTCGCCTCGCCGAGGTCGTGAGCGGAGGCGAGCGGGTCGCCGTTGATGCTGTGCCGCGGCTCGTCCCCGTCGACTCCCGCACAGATGGCACAACCCATTGGGTCGGGCACTGGGCTGTCACGATGGCTGCCGCAGCCAGCCAGACCTTGGCGGGGGAGCGCAGCGCGATTCTGGCGGTTCCCGATTATCGCGATCGCGAGCAGTTGCTGATCGCTCTCGAAGCTGTGCTCCCGGCTGAACGCATTGTGCGGATGGATGCCCAGCAGTCGAATCCAGATCGCTACAGGAGCATCCTGAGCTGCCGGGGGGGCACCCCGCTGGTCATCGTGGGCAATCGCTCCGCGCTGTATGCACCGGCCGCTAGGCTCGGGCTGATCGCTGTCTGGGATGACGGCGACGGCCTCCATTCCGAGCCGCTGTCGCCACACATCCATACGAGGGATGCCGCGCTGCTCCGGCAGGAGCAGCAGGACTGCGCACTCATGTTCGTCTCTCATGCTCGCAGCAGCGAGGTTCAGCGTCTGGTCGAGCTCGGTTGGCTCGGTGTGCTGGCCACCGAGCGCGTCTATCTGCCCAAGGTGATCCCGACGCTGTCGCAGGACGAGGTCGGCCCGCACACGGCTGCCGCGCGCATTCCGTCGACCGCGTGGAAGCAGATGCGTCAGGCCCTCGATCACGGGCCTGTTCTCGTGCAGGTGGCCCGTCCTGGCTATGCGCCCCAGCTCGCCTGTGAGTCGTGCCGTGCCTCTGCGCGCTGTTCCGCGTGTGAGGGTCCGCTGGCGCAGCGGAGTGCTTCGGCGACGCCCGCGTGCCAATGGTGCGGGGCACTTGCCACGTCGTGGTCATGCCGGCTGTGCGAGGGAACACGCCTGCGGCTCGTGGGGCAGGGTTCGGTTCGAACGGCCGAGAACCTCGGTCGTGCCTTCCCCGGTATCAAGGTGATCATCGCGGACGGCGACCGTGTGGTCACCACGGTCGGGGCTGCTACCGCTCTCGTCGTCGCCACGCGCGGGGCGGAGCCGATCGCCGACGGTGGCTACCGTGGCGTCCTCCTGCTCGACGGCGACAGGATGCTGGCCCGCGAGAGCCTGCGGGTCGCCGAGGACTGCCTTCGGTGGTGGGCCAACGCGATCGCCCTCGCCGCGCCTGGCGCGCCGACGGTGCTCGTCGGTGTCGGCGGCCGGATCGCCGCGGCCCTGGCCACCTGGCGTTTGGCCGATTTCGCCCGCGATGAGCTCGCCGACAGGCGGCGCCTGCGGTTTCCTCCCGCTGTCCGGGTGGCGACGATCACCGGCTCTCCGGAAGCGGTCGAGCGCTCTGTCCTGGCCGTCGAATCCCTTCGGGGCGTCGATGTGCTGGGCCCGGTGGAGAACCCCGATGGCCTCCGGTCGATCGTGCGCTTCGATTACGGCGTGGGCGCAGAGGTGGCCTCCGCCATGAAGGCCGAGATCATCCGCACAGCGACGAGCCGCCGCAAGCGCGTCCCTCCCGGTAAGGGCTCCGCCGGCGCACTGCCTAGACTTAAAGCCCGATTCGATGACACGGAACCGTTCGCGGACTAGAGGTGCTGTTTCCACTATGCGTTTGATCTTCGCCGGCTCTCCCGCTGTCGCCGTCCCCAGCCTTCGGGCGCTCATCGCTGCCGACCATGAGGTGGCCGCCGTTCTCACGAGGGAGGATTCTCCTCAGGGGCGCCGCCGGGTGCTCACCCCGACGCCTGTGGCCGTGGCGGCAGAGGAGTCGGACATCCGGGTCATTCGCGCCAATCGGCTCGATGATGCGGTCGCACAGCAGATTGCGGCCCTCGAGCCGGAGCTCGGCGTGATCGTCGCCTATGGCGGCCTTCTTCGCGAACCACTCCTGTCGACGCCGCCCCTCGGTTGGATCAATCTTCATTTCTCGCTCCTGCCGCGCTGGCGTGGGGCGGCTCCTGTTCAGCGTGCGATCATGGCGGGCGACGAGATCACGGGGGCGACGGTGTTCCGTCTGGTCGAAGAACTCGATGCGGGGGATGTCTACGGCCATTTCTCGCAGCGCATCGGCTCCCATGAGACGGCGGGTCATCTGCTCGACTCTCTCGCCGATGGCGGCGCCGAGTTGCTCGCGGGTGTCGTCTCGGCGCTGGCGGAGGGCACGGCTCGGGCGGAGCCGCAGCGTGGCGATGTGACCCTTGCCCCGAAACTGCGGCTCGCGGACGGCCTTGTGGACTTCGCGCAGCATTCCTCGACGGTGCTCTCGCGCATCCGCGGCGTAACGCCGGAGCCGGGCGCCTTCGCCCTGTTGCAGGGCGAGCGTTTCAAGATCCACCAGGCTGCACCGGCCCGTGAGCACGCGCCGCTGGCTCCGGGCGTGCTCGAGAATCGCGACGGCCGGGTCATCGTGGGCACGGGTGACGAACCGATCGAGCTGCTCGAGGTCCAGGCTGCGGGCAAGCGTGCGATGCTTGCGGCCGAGTGGTGGCGCGGTCGCCCGGCGAGTGCCCCTGCGGCGTTCGACGTCGATGGTGCGGCGGTGGGCTCGTGAACTCGCGTCGCGGCAAGGCCGTCCCTGTGCAGCCGGCGCGTCGCATCGCCTTCGAGGTCATCTCCGCGGTCAGGGAGTCGGATGCTTACGCGAACCTTCTCCTGCCGGTCAAGATCGAACGGGCCAAGCTCGACACTGCGGATGCGGCACTCGCCACAGAGCTGAGCTACGGCACCCTGCGCAGGCAGGGCTACTATGACGCGGTCATCGAGCTCGCCGCCGGCCGCGGCGTCGATCGAATCGACGCTCCTGTGCTCGACGTGCTCCGTCTGGCCGTGCACCAGCTGCTGTCGATGAGAACGGCGCCGCACGCCGCGGTCGATGAGGCCGTCTCGCAGGCGCGGGAGGTGGCGTCGCAGTCGGCCACGGGTTTCGTCAACGGCGTGCTCCGCACCGTCACCCGCACGAGCCCTGCGGAGTGGGAGGAGCGGGTCCTCGCCGTTCCTCGTTCCGCAGATGATCGCAGAGCGGTCGAGTTCTCGCATCCGGTGTGGGTGGTCCGGGCGTTCCGTCAGGCGCTTGCCGCGGAGGACAGGGCGGACGAACTCGATGAGCTGCTCGCTTCCGACAATGTGGCGCCTCGGGTGTCTCTCGTGGCCCTTCCTGGGCTTTCCACCGTTTCCCAGCTTGATGGGGCGACGCCGTCGGCTTTCTCTCCTCTCGCTGCCGTTGTCGAGGGCGGCGACCCGAATCGAATCGAGCAGGTGCGACTGGGGCGTGCACGCGTTCAGGATGAGGGGTCGCAGCTCGCTGCCCTTGCGCTCAGCAGGTCCTCTGCCGTGGTTGAGGGCGAGCAGTGGTTGGACATGTGCGCCGGCCCCGGCGGCAAGGCCGCGCTTCTGGCAGCTGAGGCAGCACGTATGGGTGCCCGGCTGGTCGCCAACGAGGTTGTTCCCACCCGCGCAGGCCTCGTGCGCAAGGCCCTTGAGGTGCTCGCCGATCCTCCGCAGGTCACGGTGCGGGATGGCCGCACCTTCGGTTCCTCGCATCCGGAGCACTTCGATCGCATCCTGATCGATGCGCCGTGCACCGGCCTCGGCGCACTACGTCGTCGCCCGGAGGCTCGCTGGCGCAAGCAGCCACGTGATGTTCCGGAACTTTCCGGATTGCAGGCCGAGCTGCTCGAGTCGGGTATCCGCGCGCTGAAGCCCGGCGGCACGCTCGCGTACGTCACCTGCTCGCCCCATCTGGCGGAGACGCGTCTCGTCGTCGACTCCGCGCTGAAGCAGCATCCGGAGATGTCCCGCCTCGACACCCCTGCTGTGCTTGCCGGGGTCACGGCGTCGCCGCTCGAGCTGGGGGAGTCTGACGGCAGCGTGCAGCTGTGGCCGCATCGGCACGGCACGGATGCGATGTTCATCTGCCTGCTGCGCAAAGCTGGCGTCTCCGTCGATCGCTAGGCTCGTTCCATGACCGTGCGCATCAATCCGAGCATCCTGTCGGCCGATTTCGTGAACATGGAGCGTGACCTCGGCGCCATCTCCGACGCCGATCTCGTGCATGTCGACGTCATGGACAACCATTTCGTTCCGAATCTCACGTTCGGGCCGCAGATGGTCGAGCGCATCCAGCAGGTGTCGACGATCCCTCTCGATGTGCATCTGATGATCGACGATCCGGATCGCTGGGCGCCGGGTTACGCCGAGCTGGGCGCCTATTCGGTGACCTTCCATGCCGAGGCGGCGAGCGATTCGGTCGCCCTTGCGCGCCGGCTCCGAGAGATCGGTGCCCGTGCGGGGATCGCCCTCAAGCCGGGAACCCGCGTCGAACCCTACCTGGAGCTATTGCACGAGTTCGATCAGGTCCTGGTGATGACGGTCGAGCCGGGTTTCGGGGGCCAGTCATTCATACACGAGACGATGCCGAAGCTGGAGCTGCTGCGGGGCGCCGTCTCGAAGTCGGGCCTCGACGTGTGGCTGCAGGTTGACGGCGGTGTGACCGAGCAGACGATCACGGTGGCTGCGGAGGCGGGGGCCGACACCTTCGTCGCGGGCTCCAGCGTGTTCGGCGCAGGCGATCCCGCCGCGCAGATCGCCGCGCTCCGTGCCGCCGCGACGACGCACGCGCACTGAGCATCCCGGATTCTGCTTGGATAGGGGAATGAGCGAATTCAACAGGACCAAGCCCGAGATCGAGTTCTTCGACGGCGATGCACCCGACGACCTCGTCGTGACCGATGTCGAGGTGGGCACGGGTGCCGAGGCGCTCCCCGGCTCGACCGTTGACGTGCACTACCTGGGTGTCGACCTCGAGAGCGGCGAGGAGTTCGACTCCTCCTGGAGCCGCGGCCAGTCCATCAACTTCCCGCTGGGCAGTCTCATCGCTGGCTGGCAGCAGGGCATCCCGGGCATGAAGGTCGGCGGTCGTCGCCAGCTCGTCTGCCCGCCGCACCTCGCCTATGGCCCCGCCGGTTCCGGGCACAGGCTCTCTGGTCGCACCCTCATCTTCGTCATCGACCTGCTCGGCGTGAGCTAGTCCCTGCGACTAGTAACCTTGAGCCTGTGAAGACGTTCGACGATCTGTTTGCGGAGCTCTCCGAGAAGGCTCTGTCCCGCCCTGAGGGCTCGGGCACGGTCGCGGAGCTCGACGCCGGCGTACACGCCATCGGCAAGAAGATCGTCGAGGAGGCTGCGGAGGTCTGGATGGCCGCCGAGTTCCAGACGGATGACGAGGCTGCAGAGGAGATCTCGCAGCTGCTCTACCACGTGCAGGTGCTGATGATCGCGAAGGGTCTGAGCACCGAGGATGTCTACCGACATCTCTGAGCATCCGCCCCTGCTCGATCATCCATCTCCAGAGAGAAGACAATGCTTCGCATAGCAGTGCCCAACAAGGGCTCACTGGCCGAGACCGCATCCGAGATGCTTCGGGAGGCCGGCTATGCCGGTCGGCGTGATCCCCGTGCCCTCACCGTCGCTGATCCGCTGAACGATGTGGAGTTCTTCTACCTCCGTCCGCGCGACATCGCGACCTATGTGGGTTCCGGCGCGTTGGATGTCGGTGTTACCGGGCGCGATCTGCTTCTCGACTCCGGCTCCAGTGCGCAGGAGATCGCGAACCTGGACTTCGCCGATTCGACGTTCCGCTTCGCCGGGCCGGCAGGGCAGTTCGCCGAGCTCTCCGATCTGGAGGGCGTCCGCGTCGCGACCAGCTATCCGGGTCTTGTGGGCGACTTCCTCTCCCGCCATGGCGTCTCGGCCACCCTCGTGACGCTCGATGGTGCGGTCGAATCGGCCGTCAAGCTTGGAGTTGCGGATGCTGTCGCCGACGTCGTGTCGACGGGCTCGACCCTGCGAGCCCAGGGCCTGCAGATCTTCGGCCCGGTCATCCTCGAGTCGAGTGCGGTGCTGATCAGCGCCAATCCGACGATCGAGGGCATCTCCACGCTTCACAGGAGGCTTCAGGGCGTCCTCGTGGCGCGGCAGTACGTGATCATGGATTACGACCTTCCCGCGGAGCTGCTCGAGCAGGCCACGGCGGTGACGCCGGGTCTCGAGTCGCCGACGGTGTCTCCTCTTCGGGATGAGAACTGGGTCGCGGTGCGGGTCATGGTGAAGCGCGTGGGGATGAATCAGGTCATGGACAGCCTGTATGCGCTCGGAGCCAGGGCCATCCTGGTCAGCCCGATCCACGCGGCGCGGCTCTAAGGGGTCGCAGGCGATGTCCATTGCGATTCGCGTGATCCCGTGCCTCGACGTCGCCGACGGACGGGTCGTCAAAGGGGTCAACTTTCTCAATCTGCGCGATGCCGGCGATCCCGTCGAACTCGCCCGCCGCTACTACGAACAGGGCGCTGACGAGGTGACATTCCTCGATGTGACGGCGACGGTCGACAACCGTTCGACCACCTACGACGTCGTCCGTGCGACCGCCGAGCAGGTCTTCATCCCGCTCACCGTCGGCGGAGGCGTGCGCTCGACGGAGGATGTCGCCCGCCTGCAGGGTCATGGCGCCGACAAGGTCGGGGTGAACAGCGCTGCGATCGCGCGGCCAGACCTCCTCTCGGAGATCGCCGACCGCTTCGGATCGCAGGCACTCGTGCTCTCCCTTGACCTCAAACGTTCCGAGCGCACACCGTCCGGCTTTGTTGTGACCACGCACGGAGGACGCACGGAGACCGAACTCGACGGCCTTGCCTGGGCTGCCGAGGCGATCGAGCGTGGCGCGGGGGAACTCCTCGTGAACTCGATCGATGCCGATGGCACGAAGGCCGGCTTCGATCTGGAACTGATCACCGCGGTGCGGGAGATCAGCCGCGTGCCGGTGATCGCGAGCGGAGGGGCGGGCTCCCTCGAGCATTTCGCGCCTGCTGTCGCGGCCGGCGCCGATGCCGTGCTCGCGGCATCCGTGTTCCACAACGGCGAACTCACGGTCGGCGATGTCAAGCAGAGCCTCGGAGCTGCGGGCTTCCCCGTACGCTGAGACCGTCGCCACCCGAGAGGGCAACACCTAAGGACTGATGAGGATGACCATCACCGATGTCGACGCCGTGATTGCCGGCGCCTCCTTCGACCCCAACGGGCTCATGCCTGCGATCATCCAGCAGCACGACACCCTCGAGGTGCTGATGCTCGGCTGGATGGATGCCGAGGCTCTGCGCCGCACGCTCACCGAGGGTCGGGTGACGTTCTGGTCTCGGTCCCGGCAGGAGTACTGGCGCAAGGGCGACACCTCGGGTCATGTGCAGTACGTTCGCGGCGCGGCCCTGGACTGTGACCAGGATGCGCTTCTCGTCACGGTGGAGCAGGTCGGCCCGGCATGCCACACGGGTGCGCGCCGCTGCTTCGATGTCACCCCGCTGGATCCCGTCGTCGGTGTGCAGGAGCAGCCGGATGCGTGACACGACGAGCAGGGAGCAGTTCGACACTCTCCTCGGCGACCATCGCGTCATCCCGGTCATCAGGGAGGTCTTCGCTGATGGCGAGACACCCGTCGGCATCTATCGCAAGCTCGCCGAGGGCCGCCCGGGCACCTTTCTTCTGGAGTCCGCCGAGCAGGGCGGAATCTGGTCGCGTTTCTCCTTTGTGGGGGTCTCCTCCTTCGGGGTTCTCACACAGCAGGATGATGCGGCCGTCTGGCTCGACTACGGTCTCTCGGCCGAGCGCGCCCTCGGTCCGGATGCCCCCTCGGCTCCGCTCGAGGCTATCGACCATCTGCACAGGCGCTGGGCCACGCCCAAGATTCCCGGGCATCCACCGCTCACGGGCGGGCTCGTCGGATTCATCGGCTGGGATGCCGTGCGCCAGATCGAGCGACTTCCGGATGCTCCGCCGTCCGACTACGCCATTCCGGGCCAGGCGCTCTCCTTCGTCTCCGAGCTCGCCGTTCTCGATCACCGCACGGGTTCGGTCCTGCTGATCGCCGCGGCGATCAATGACGGGGCGGATGCCGCAGACGAGCTCTGGGAGTCGGCCAACGCCAGACTCGACGCGCTGCAACAGAGGCTGGGTCGCCCGTCCGAGGCGTGGCTGGCCGATGTCGACCTCACACTTGCCGCGACGCCGACGCCGCGGATCCAGGAGGCGGACTTCCACGCGGCTGTGGAGCGCTCGAAGCAGTACATCCGTGACGGCGATGTGTTCCAGGTGGTGATCTCGCAGCGCTTCGACCATGAGGTGACCGCGGAGCCCATCGATGTCTACCGTGTTCTGCGTACCCTCAATCCGAGCCCGTACATGTACCTCTTGTCGCTGGTGTCGCCGGAGGGCGAGCCGGTGTGGGTCGTCGGTTCTTCACCGGAGGCGCTCGTCAAGGTGGAGGACGGCCGGGTGTTCAGCCATCCGATCGCGGGCTCGCGTCCGCGGGGGGTGACCCCTGAAGAGGATGTCACCCTCGGCGACGAGCTCCTAGGTGACCCCAAGGAGCGAGCCGAGCACCTCATGCTCGTCGATCTCGCCCGCAACGACCTTCAGAAGGTGTGCGATGCGGGCTCGGTGGAGGTCACCGAGTTCATGCAGGTCGAGCGTTACAGCCACATCATGCACCTGGTCTCGAGCGTCGAGGGCGATCTCCGTGACGGGGTGACGCCCCTGCAGGTGTTCCGGGCGACGTTCCCGGCGGGCACCCTCTCGGGCGCGCCGAAGCCGCGGGCACTCGAGATCATCGACGAACTCGAGGTTGCCCAGCGGGGGCTCTACGGGGGAGTGGTCGGCTATTTCTCCCTCTCCGGCGATCTCGATCTGGCCATCGCCATCCGCACGACCACGATCTCGGGCGGTGTCGCCCGCGTCCAGGCCGGTGCCGGGCTCGTTGCCGACTCCGATCCGGCGACCGAGCATCTCGAAGCACGAAACAAGGCGGCGGCACCTCTGCGGGCGGTGGCCGTGGCGAACGCCATGAAGAGGGTGCGCTAGATGCGTCGGATCAAATCGAGCAGTCTCATCGCGGGCGTGCTGTTCGCGGGGCTTGGCCTTATGGCCTGGACGATGCCGTGGTTCCTCGTCACCCTCGGGGGTTCGGAGTCGCACCGCGACGTGATCGAGGTCACGGGGGAGACCGCGGCTCCCGCCGTCGCCGCTCTCAGCCTCTCCGCGCTCGCGCTCGTCGCGGCTCTTGCCATCGCTGGCCCGTTCTTCCGTATCGTGCTGGCCGTGCTTGAGGCCCTGATCGGGGCGTGCCTGATCCTCTCGGGTGTTCTCGCTCTCGCCGCTCCCGCTGCAGCCGTGGCCCCTCTCATCACGGACGCGACCGGGATCGATGGGGCGGAGTCGCTCGCAGCTGTGACCACCGCGATTGAGACGACTCCGTGGCCTGCCGTGGCGGTCATCGCCGGTGGCCTGATGGTGGCCCTCGGCGTCGTCGTCCTCGCGACGGCGACTCGGTGGCCCGTTTCCGGTCGCAAGTACCAGGCGACCCGTTTCGAATCTGCGGATGCTCCGCGCGGCGCGGTCTCCGACTGGGACAGCCTCAGCGACGGCGAGGATCCGACGGGCGAGCCCGACGCACGATAGGCTTGGGCCATCGGTACAGCACCCGTGACTTCAGCATGCGCGGGTCCCCAGAAGGAGTTTCAGTGAGCGACGACATTTCAGATCCCGGGCACGGCAATTCACCGGCGGCGTGGACCGCTGTCGTCATCATGCTTGTCGCCTTCGTCCTCGGGACCACCTTCTTCTGGCTGGAGATGCCGGCGCTCGTCATCGCATCCGGCGGCCTGCTGCTCGTTGGGCTCATCGCCGGCTGGGTGCTCGCCAAGGCCGGTTATGGCGTCGGCGGGTCGCGCTTCGCGCCCAAGGATCACTGACAGCGGTGCTGGCAGATCTGGTCTCCGGTTCCCTGCAGGATGCCGAACGTCGTCGTGAGGCACGTCCTCTCGTCGAGGTCGAGGCTGCGGCTCTTGCCCGGCCTGCGGCTCTTGACGCTCTGGAGGCACTCGCTCCTGCCGACCGTGTGAAGATCATCGCCGAGGTGAAGCGCGCGAGTCCTTCGCGCGGCGTCATGGCTGAGATCCCCGATCCCGCTGCTCTCGCCGTCTCCTATGAGATCGGCGGCGCGAGTGCGATCAGCGTCCTCACCGAGGAGCGTCGCTTCGGCGGCTCGCTGGCCGATCTCGAGGCTGTTCGCGAATCGGTGTCGCTTCCTGTGCTTCGCAAGGACTTCGTGGCCGACCCCTACCAGGTCTTCGAGGCCCGGGCAGCGGGAGCCGACATCGTGCTCCTCATCGTTGCGGCGCTCGACCAGCCCGATCTCGTGTCGCTGCATTCGCTCATCCGCGAGCTCGGCATGACCGCCCTCATCGAGACCCACAGCGCAGACGAGGTCGAGCGCGCGCTCGACGCCGGCGCCGCGCTTCTCGGCGTCAACGCCCGCAACCTCAGCACCTTCGAGCTTGACCAGGATCTGTTCGGCACGCTCGCCGACAGCATCCCGTCCGGGGTCATCCGTGTCGCAGAGTCTGCGGTCAAGTCGGCGGCCGACATCACGCACTACAGAAATGCCGGAGCCGACGTCGTCCTCGTCGGCGAGGCCTTGGCGACACAGGGAGATCCCGTGAGCACGCTCAGAGAGTTCTTGGCAGTCTGATGGGGGAGCCCACAACAGGCCTCCGCGATGAGAACGGCCCCTTCTTCGGCGAGTACGGCGGGCGCTTCATGCCAGAGTCCCTCATCGCGGCGATCGACGACATCACGGCTGCCTACGAGCATTCGAAGACAGACCCCGAGTTCCAGGCGGAGCTCGCGGAACTGCACCGCAGCTACACGGGTCGCCCGTCGATCATCACCGAGGTGCCGCGTTTCGCCGCCCATGCCGGCGGCGCCCGCATCATCCTCAAGCGTGAGGACCTCAATCACACGGGCTCGCACAAGATCAACAATGTGCTCGGTCAGGCACTCCTGACGAAGCGCGTGGGCAAGACCCGGGTGATCGCCGAAACGGGCGCGGGGCAGCACGGTGTCGCGACGGCGACGGCCGCGGCCCTGTTCGGCTTGGACTGCACCATCTTCATGGGCGAGGTCGACACGCAGCGACAGGCCCTCAACGTGGCCAGAATGCGTCTGCTCGGTGCCGAGGTCGTGTCGGTGACGACCGGCTCGCGCACCCTGAAGGATGCGATCAACGAGGCGTACCGCGAATGGGTCGCCTCTGTCGAGACCACGAACTACGTCTTCGGCACGGCTGCGGGCCCGCATCCGTTCCCCGCCATGGTGCGCGACTTCCAGAAGATCATCGGCGAGGAGGCTCGCGCTCAGGTCCTCGAGCTGACCGGCAGGCTTCCTGACGCGGTTGCGGCCTGTGTCGGCGGCGGTTCCAATGCGATCGGCATCTTCCATGCCTTCCTCGACGATCCGGATGTCGCGCTGTACGGCTTCGAGGCGGCCGGTGACGGCATCGACACAGAGCGGCATGCTGCGTCGATCGAGCGTGGCCGCCCCGGCATCCTGCACGGCGCCCGCAGCTATCTGCTTCAGGACGAGGACGGGCAGACGATCGAGTCGCACTCGATTTCAGCAGGGCTCGACTACCCCGGTGTGGGCCCAGAGCACGCCTGGTTGTCAGACATCGGCAGGGCGACATATCTGCCGGCGACCGACACGGAGGCGATGGATGCGCTCATGCTGCTCAGCCGTACCGAGGGCATCATCCCGGCGATCGAGTCGGCGCACGCCCTCGCGGGCGCCCTCAAGCTGGGCAAGGAGCTCGGCCCGGATGCGATCATCCTCGTGAACCTGAGCGGCAGGGGAGACAAGGACGTCGCGACGGCCGGCCGCTGGTTCGACCTCTTCGATGAAGGAGCCCGCCAGGAATGAGCGCCTCGACACCCCTGTCCGTCTCCGACGTGATCGCCCGGCGCAAGGCTGCAGGCAGCGGCGCATTCATCGGTTATCTCCCGGTCGGCTTCCCCGACCTTGCGACCAGCATCGACGCGGCGGTGGCCCTCGCTGAGAACGGCGCCGATGTGCTCGAGTTGGGCGTCCCGTACTCCGATCCGGTCATGGATGGGCTCGTCATCCAGCGTGCGACCCAGCAGGCGCTCTCGAACGGTTTCAGGCTTCGCGATGTCTTCACCGCTGTCGAGGCCATCCGTTCGCGTGTCGACATTCCCGTGCTCGTCATGACGTACTGGAATCCTGTGCTTCAGTTCGGCGTCGACCGTTTCGCCGACGCCCTCGTCTCCGCGGGCGGCTCCGGCTTGATCACGCCGGACATCACGCCCGACTCGGCTCTCGACTGGATCGCCACGAGTGAGCGCACGGGGCTCGACCGCGTCTTCCTCGCCGCCCCCAGCTCGACGGATGCGCGCCTCCGCGAGACGGTCGCGGCGACCCGCGGTTTCGTCTATGCGGTCTCCACCATGGGCATAACCGGGTTGCGCACCGATCTTGATGCTGCGGCCCGCACCCTCGTCGATCGGCTCCGCGAGGCCGGCTCCTCGACCACCTGTGTGGGCATCGGCATCTCAAACGCCGACCAGGTCAGCCGGGTACTCGAATATGCGGATGGCGCCATCGTCGGCACCGCCCTTGTCAAGGCGCTCGGAGACGGGGGAGTGCGCGAGCTTGCGCGCACGACATCCTCCCTGACATCCGGCACTAGTCTTGTCTAGTTCCCCGCAGTACCACGAAAGGTGACCACCAGAGTGTTCGCGCCCCTGAGCATCCCCAGCCCCAGCGATGAGTGGCGGGTATTCAATCTCGGCCAGTGGCTTCGCGACATCGGCCTGAGCTGGTTCAACTTCGACATCAACATCCATGCGTATGCCCTGTGCATCCTCATCGGCATCTTCGCTGCGGCCTGGCTGACGAATCGCCGGCTGACCGCCCGCGGGGCGGAGCCATGGGTCGTTGTCGACATCAGCCTCTTCGCGGTGCCCCTCGGCATCATCGGCGCACGCATCTTCCATGTGCTCACACATCCGGCCGACTATTTCGGACCCGGCACCGACCCCTTGGCCGTGCTGTACGTGTGGGAGGGCGGTATCGCCATCTTCGGCGCCCTCATCGGTGGTGCTGTCGGCGCCTGGATCGGCTGCCGGATCACGGGTGTTCGGTTCTGGACGTTCGCCGATGCCCTCGCACCCGGGCTGCTTCTTGCGCAGGCCTTTGGCCGCTTCGGCAACTGGTTCAACAATGAGCTCTTCGGCCTGCCGACCGATCTGCCCTGGGGCCTCGAGATCTCCTCCGACAATCCTGCGTTCCCTGCGGGCCTGCCCGAGGGCACACTCTTCCACCCCACGTTCCTCTATGAGGTGATCTGGAACCTGCTGGGCGTCGCCGTTCTGCTGATCGTCGAGCGTCGCATCCGCGTCGTCTCCGAAACGGTCGCCGGTGCATCGGTGAAGCGGATCCGCCAGCAGGAGTATCGCTTCCAGTGGGGCCGCCTCCTCGGGCTGTACCTGATCTGGTACGGGCTTGGCCGCACCGTCTGGGAGTCGATCCGCATCGATCCGAGCGAGATCTACTTCGGCATCCGCACCAATGTGTGGGCTGCGATCGCTGCGGTCGTCGTCGGTCTGCTCATCCTCGTGATCCAGGCGCGTCGTCATCCGGGGCTCGAGCCGAGCCCGTACGTGTCGGGCAAGGAGTGGAGCCCTTCAGGTGTTGTACACTCTGACGACACCTACACGGATGACGATGACGACTACAAGGCCGTAGCAGACCATCACGAGAAGTCCGTGGTCTAACAACCCTTTCGGGCCGCCACAAGCGAGACCGGTACAAAACCCTGATTCATGACGGCGACTCCGCCGGAGAATCGAGGGAGTCCATCAGGGCCATCGACGTCCCGCTGTTTCACTCTCGAGGACGGTCCCCATGACTTCTCCGACCCCTGTTTCGCCGTTCGTGTCTTCTCCTTTCAGCACGATTCCTGCGGCAACCGGTCTGTACGACCCCAGCCAGGAGCGCGATGCCTGCGGGCTGGCCATGGTCGCCACGTTGCGCGGCACGCCGGGCCATGACATCGTCACGACGGCGCTGGATGCGCTGCGCAATCTTGAGCACCGCGGCGCGATCGGCTCGGATGCCGGCACCGGTGACGGCGCAGGCATCATCACGCAGATTCCGGATGCCTTCCTGCGGGCGGTCGTCGACTTCGAGCTGCCCAAGGTGGGCAGCTATGTCGTCGGAATGGCCTTCCTGCCGACGGATGCCGAGGCACGCAACGCGCAGAAGTCCGGCATTGAGACGCTCGCCACAGAGGAGGGCCTCGAGGTTCTCGGCTGGCGCGAGGTGCCGGTGCAGCCGGGCGAGCTCGGCAATCTTGCTCGTCAGGCGATGCCGTCGTTCGAGCAGCTGTTCCTGAAGTCGGCACGCCTCGGTGACAATGGCCAACTCCTGTCGGGGATCGCTCTCGATCGGCTGTCGTTCCGTCTGCGCAAGCGCGCCGAGCGCACGCTTGGGGCCTATTTCCCGTCGCTCAGCTGTCGCACCCTCGTCTACAAGGGCATGGTGACGACGCTGCAGCTCGAGCCGTTCTACCCGGATCTCTCCGATGAGCGCTTCACTTCCCGTCTTGCGCTCGTGCACTCGCGGTACTCGACGAACACCTTCCCGTCGTGGCCACTCGCGCAGCCTTTCCGCATGATCGCCCACAACGGTGAGATCAACACCGTTCAGGGCAACCGCAACTGGATGCGCGCCCGTCAGTCGCAGCTCGAGTCCGCCGCCCTCGGCGATCTGACCCCGCTGCTCCCGATCGTCAGCGGCGGCGCCAGCGACTCCGCCTCCTTCGATGAGGTTGTGGAGCTTCTCACCCTCGCGGGCCGAAGCCTGCCGCACGCGATGATGATGATGGTTCCGGAGGCCTACGAGAAGCAGACCGACATCGACCCCGACCTCCGCGCGTTCTACGAGTACCACTCGATGCTCATCGAGCCGTGGGACGGACCGGCCGCGCTCGTCTTCACCGACGGCATCCTCGTCGGTGCGACACTCGACCGCAACGGGCTGCGCCCGGGGCGTTTCCTCATCACCGATGACGGCCTAGTCGTGCTCGCGAGCGAGATCGGTGTCCTCGAGATCGAGCCGAGCAGGATCGTCCGCAAGGGCCGCCTGCGCCCGGGCAAGATGTTCCTCGTCGACACCGAGGCCGGCAGGCTCATCGAGGACGACGAGATCAAGGGACAGCTCGCGGCCTCCCAGCCGTGGCAGAAGTGGCTCGACGAGGGCCGCATCAACCTCAACGATCTGCCCGAGCGCGAGCACATCGTGCACACACCGGCTTCGGTCACCCGGCGTCAGCGCACCTTCGGCTACACGGAGGAGGAGGTGCGCATCCTCATCCACCCGATGGCCGAGAACGGGGCCGAGCCGATCGGCGCCATGGGATCCGACACGCCCATCGCGGTGCTCTCGGAGCGCCCGCGGCTGCTATTCGACTACTTCACCCAGCAGTTCGCGCAGGTGACGAATCCGCCGCTCGACAGCATCCGTGAAGAGGTTGTGACCTCGATGCGGGGCGGCCTCGGGCCGGAGAGAAACCTGCTCGACGCGACCCCCGAGCATGCGTACCAGATCGTGCTCGACTTCCCCGTGATCGACAACGATGAGCTGGCCAAGATCCAGCACATCGATTCTTCGCCGGGCAGCAGGACCACGACGACCATTCGCGGGCTGTACCGCTTCGACGAGGGCAAGGCCGCATTAACACACCGCCTCGCCGCCATCTGCGACGAGGTCGACGACGCCATCGAACGCGGCGCCAAGTTCATCGTGCTCTCGGACCGGGATTCGAACAAGGACCTGGCTCCCATCCCCTCCCTCCTGCTCCTCTCAACGGTCCACCACCATCTCATCCGCCGCGAGAACCGGCTCAAGGTCGGCATCATCGTCGAGGCGGGCGATGTGCGGGAAGTCCACCACGTGGCCCTGCTCATCGGTTACGGCGCCTCCGCGGTCAATCCCTATCTCGCCATGGAGACTGCGGAAGAGCTCATCCGCAACGGCACCATCACGGGCATCGATCCCGAGGTCGCCGTCCACAATCTGATCAAGGCCCTCGGCAAGGGTGTCCTGAAGATCATGTCCAAGATGGGCATCTCGGTCGTCGGCTCCTATGTCGGCGCGCAGGCCTTCGAGGCGGTCGGGCTCTCGCAGGAATTCGTCGACCAGTACTTCACAGGTACGACCAGCAAGCTCGGCGGTATCGGAATCGAGGCGATCGCGGCGGAGACCCTGGCACGCCACTACTCGGCCTACCCCGAGGAGGGCGTCTCGACGGCCCACGAGCGCCTCGCGACGGGTGGTGAGTACCAGTGGCGCCGGGAGGGGCCTCCGCACCTGTTCAACCCCGACACCATCTTCCGCCTGCAGCATTCGACGCGCACTCGCCGTTACGACATCTTCCGCGAGTACACGAAGCTCGTGGACGATCAGGCCCACGATCTCATGACGTTGCGCGGCCTCTTCACTCTCAACTCTGGTGCCCGCCCCGCCGTTCCCATCGACGAGGTCGAGCCGGTGTCCTCGATCGTCAAGCGGTTCAACACCGGTGCGATGAGCTACGGATCGATCAGCAAGGAGGCCCACGAGACCCTTGCGATCGCCATGAATCGGCTCGGTGGCCGCAGCAACACGGGGGAGGGTGGCGAGGACAACGACCGGCTGCTCGACCCGGAGCGTCGGAGCGCGATAAAGCAGGTCGCATCCGGCCGTTTCGGGGTGACGAGCATGTACCTCACGCATGCCACGGACATCCAGCTCAAGATGGCGCAGGGAGCCAAGCCCGGTGAGGGCGGCCAGCTGCCTGCGGGCAAGGTGTACCCGTGGATCGCGCGAACCCGGCACGGCACGGCCGGAGTCGGTCTGATCTCGCCTCCGCCGCACCACGACATCTATTCGATCGAGGATCTCAAGCAGCTCATCTTCGATGTGAAGCGCGCGAACCCCTCTGCCCGGGTGCACGTCAAGCTCGTGAGCCAGAGCGGTATCGGCGCGGTCGCGGCCGGCGTCTCGAAGGCCCTCGCCGACGTGGTGCTCGTCTCAGGCCACGATGGCGGAACGGGTGCGAGCCCGCTCAACTCGCTCAAGCATGCGGGCACGCCGTGGGAGCTCGGTCTCGCCGAGACCCAGCAGACGCTCATGCTGAACGGGATGCGTGACCGCGTCGTCGTGCAGGTCGACGGTCAGCTCAAGACGGGTCGTGACGTCATCGTCGCCGCCCTTCTGGGCGCGGAGGAGTACGGCTTCGCCACAGCCCCGCTCGTGGTCTCCGGCTGCATCATGATGCGCGTCTGCCACCTCGACACCTGCCCTGTCGGTGTCGCCACCCAGAACCCGGAACTGCGAGAGCGCTTCACGGGCAAGGCTGAGTACGTGGTCAACTTCTTCGAGTTCCTGGCACAGGAGGTGCGCGAGTATCTGGCCGAGCTGGGCTTCCGTTCTCTCGAGGAGGCCATCGGCCACCGCGAGGTGCTCGGCCTCGACGGCGCCATCCGTCATTGGAAGGCAGACGGTCTCGACCTGACACCCATCCTCGTCGGGCCGAAGTTCGCCGACGACGAGCCGCTCAGCAACAGGGTCGGTCAGGACCACGAACTCGATCGGCACTTCGATGTCGAGCTGATCGCCCGCTCGACCTCCGCTCTCGAACGGGGAGAGCACGTCTCGATCGAGCTCCCGATCCGCAACACCGAGCGGGCCGTCGGCACGATGCTCGGTCACGAGGTGACCAAACGTCACGGCGAGATGGGTCTGCCCTCCGACACGATCGAGGTGCGCCTGCGCGGTTCGGCCGGGCAGTCCTTGGGCGCCTTCCTGCCACCGGGAATCACCATCCGACTCGAGGGCGACAGCAACGACTATGTGGGCAAGGGTCTCTCGGGCGGGCGTGTCATCGTGCGCCCCGACCGGGAGAGCGTGTTCCCCGCGGAGCTCAACGTCATCGCCGGAAATGTCATCGGCTACGGCGCGACCCAGGGAACCATGTTCATCCGGGGCCGGGTCGGCGAACGCTTCCTGGTGCGCAACTCCGGCGCGACCGGCGTGGTCGAGGGTGTGGGCGACCATGCACTCGAGTACATGACGGGCGGCCTGGCTGTCATCCTGGGCACGACGGGGCGCAATCTGGGCGCCGGCATGTCGGGCGGCACCGCCTACGTGTACGAGCTCCGCGAGGAGCGCGTCAACCGGGAGTCGCTCACGAGCGGAGAGCTCGAGCTGCAGCCGCTCGGAAGCGGTGACATCGCGATCCTCGTCGACATGCTGCAGCAGCATCTCGACGAGACCGGCTCGACCGTTGCAGCCCGGATGCTCGCAGACATCGACGAGACCGCCAGACGCTTCGTCAAGGTCATGCCGAGGGACTACGCCGCGGTGCTCGCGACCCGCGAGGCGGCAATCGATGAAGGGCTGGATCCTGACGGCGACGTCGTCTGGGAACGAATCATGGAGGTGACTGGTGGCTGATCCGAAGGGATTCTTGAAGACCCGTTCGAGGGAGCTTCCTGCGCGTCGCCCCGTGGAGCTCAGACTCATGGACTGGAAAGAGGTCTATGAGCAGGGTGATGCCGCGACCCTCCGACGCCAGGCGGGTCGTTGCATGGACTGCGGCGTTCCGTTCTGTCATCAGGGCTGCCCCCTCGGAAACCTGATCCCCGAGTGGAACGATCTCATGCGTCGTGGCGAGGGCCAGCAGGCGGTCGAGCGCTTGCATGCGACGAACAACTTTCCCGAGTTCACGGGTCGGCTGTGCCCCGCCCCGTGTGAGAGTTCCTGTGTGCTCGGCATCAGCCAGCCGCCCGTCACGATCAAGCAGGTCGAGGTGTCGATCATCGACCAGGCCTGGGCCAACGACTGGGTCGTGCCGCACCCGCCCGAGCGACTCACGGGCAAGACCGTCGCCGTCGTCGGCTCGGGCCCTGCCGGCCTCGCCGCTGCCCAGCAGCTCACCCGCGCCGGGCACACTGTCGCCGTCTTCGAGCGCGACGACCGTATCGGGGGCCTGCTCCGCTATGGCATCCCGGACTTCAAGATGGAGAAGAAGGTGCTCGACCAGCGGCTCAAGCAGATGCAGGCTGAGGGCACCCGCTTCCGTGCCGGTGTGAACATCGGCGTCGACATCGGCTGGGGCGAGCTGCGGGAACGCTACGACGCGGTGGTCATTGCCACAGGGGCGACCGTTCCGCGCGATCTCCCCATCCCGGGCCGCGACTTCGCAGGCGTGCATTTCGCGATGGAGTATCTGGTCGAGCAGAACAGGGTCGGCGCCGGCGATCGAGTCGTCGACCAGATCACGGCCGAGGGCAAGCATGTCGTCGTGCTGGGCGGTGGCGACACAGGTGCAGACTGCATCGGCACAGCGCACCGTCAGAACGCGCTCTCGGTCACGAACCTCGCGATCGGCACGCAGCCGCCCAGCGAGCGGCCGGAGCACCAGCCCTGGCCGACCGCGCCGACTCTCTTCGAGGTGCAGAGCGCCCACGAGGAGGGTGGCGAGCGGGCCTTCCTCGCTTCGACCGTCGAGTTCCTGTCGAACGAGGTCGGAGAGGTGCGGGCCATCCGTGTCGCGGAGACCGAGTACGTCGATGGCCGTCGCGTGCCGAAGTCGGGAACGGAGCGGGAGATCCCTGCGGATCTCGTGCTCCTCGCACTCGGCTTCACGGGTGCCGAGAGCCAGGATCTGGAGGGGCAGCTCGAGCTGCAGTTCGACCGCGGTACCCCGGTTCGCGGCTCGACCTACGAGACCGAGCAGTCGGGTGTCTTCGTGGCTGGCGATGCCGGCCGCGGTCAGTCCCTGATCGTCTGGGCGATCGCGGAGGGCCGCGCTGTGGCCTCCGAGGTCGACCGCTTCCTTGAGGGGGAGACGCTGCTTCCCGCCCCGGTCCGTCCGACGGATCGACCGATATCGCTGTGACCGCCAGAATGGATGCCGTGGGCCGGTTTGCCGACCACGGCATCCTGACCCCTAGGCTGTTCCCTAGCCGACTAATTTCGTCGGATCCGACAGAAAGATGTGAATGAGACGCGCAAAGATTGTCGCCACACTTGGACCGGCGACGTCCAGCTACGAAGACATTCGGGCCATCATCGAAGCAGGTGTTGATGTCGCTCGTATGAATCTGAGCCACGGCAGCTACGCCGTGCACGAGGAGATCTACGAAAAGGTACGCAAGGCGGCGGATGCCGTCGGCAAGCCGGTCGCCGTTCTGGTCGACCTGCAGGGCCCCAAGATCCGACTCGCCAAGTTCTCCAACGGCCCCCACTTCCTTGAGGTCGGCGACATCTTCAAGATCACGACCGACGAGGTCGAGGGCACCAAGGAGATCTGCGGCACCACCTACAAGGGCCTCCCGGGCGATGTGAAGCCGGGCGATACCCTGCTGATCGACGACGGCCGCGTGAAGCTTCGCGCGATCTCCTCCGATGGCACCACGGTGACGACTGAGACCGTCGTCGCTGGCAATGTCTCCAACAACAAGGGCATCAACCTACCCGGTGTCGCTGTGAACGTTCCGGCGCTGTCCGAGAAGGATGAGGATGACCTGCGCTGGGGCCTCAAGCTGGGCGCCGACTACATCGCCCTCTCCTTCGTGCGCAATGCGGAGGATGTCGTGCGCGTGCACGAGATCATGGACGAGGAGGGCATCCGCCTTCCCGTGATCGCCAAGATCGAGAAGCCGCAGGCGGTCGACAACCTCGAGGGCATCATCGACGCCTTCGACGGCATCATGGTCGCTCGCGGTGATCTGGGTGTCGAGCTTCCGCTCGAGCAGGTGCCGATCGTGCAGAAGCACGCTGTCGAGCTGTGTCGCCGCATGGCGAAGCCGGTCATTGTGGCCACGCAGATGCTTGAGTCGATGATCTCGAGCCCGATCCCGACCCGCGCCGAGACATCGGATGTCGCGAACGCGGTTCTCGACGGTGCGGATGCGGTCATGCTGAGCGGTGAGACCAGCGTCGGCGAGTATCCCGTCGTGACGGTTCAGACGATGGCCCGCATCATCAGCTCGACTGAGGAGCACGGCCTCGACCGGGTTCCGCCGCTCGGCACGAAGCCGCGCACCCAGGGCGGCGCGATCACCCTCGCTGCGGCCGAGGTCGCCGAGTTCGTGGGGGCGAAGTTCTTGTGCGTGTTCACCGAGTCTGGTGACTCGGTGCGGCGCATGACCCGCCTGCGCAACGGCATCCCGATCCTGGGCTTCACACCATCGGCCAACATCCTGCGTCGCATGTCGCTCAGCTGGGGTGTGCAGAGCTTCCTCGTCGACCGGGTGAAGCACACCGACTCGATGTTCAAGCAGGTCGATGAGATTCTGCTGGCGAACGGGCTTGCTGAGGAGGGCGACAAGGTCATCGTGATCTCCGGTTCCCCTCCCGGAATCGCGGGCTCGACGAACGACCTGCGCGTGCACAGCGTGGGCGACGCGAAGAACGCGGCGGCACCCGTGTGGGCGGCGAAGGACTCGAAGTAGCGTTTCTGCGGTCGATGGCGTGGCCGGGCTCGTGCCCGGTCACGCCATCGGCGGCTCAGCGCTGTTACGTTCAGAATGCATAACGAGGTGGCGTCGGCAACACATTTTGTCCCCATTGCTTATACACTCCCGAGTGTGGATGCACTCGAAACGGTTCATGCCGAGCCTCGTTATCTCGCGGATCACCCCAACTATCGCGTGAACTTCTGGGAGCGGCCCCGCCCAGGGCAGGCCTGGAATTTGGAGGCGTTCGCACTGACCAAAGTATCGAGCGTCGCCGAGGTTCTGAAGTGGGTTGACGAGCACGTAGATGGCCGCCGGTTCGAAGTTTTCGCTGAGACGGATGATGAATCTCATCGATCATTCGACAGCCCACGAAGGTCTGGGCTACTCCGATTACTGGGTAGTAATCCCAATGACAGCGAGAAACTTGATAAGACTTAGGAGGCCTTGGCTAAGTCCCAGTTCCCAGCGCGCGAGCCGCGCCGGATCCAAGTTTCCCACAAGCCGACTTCGGAAAGGCTGAAGGGGACGTTCCTCCTTCCCATCTCTCCTCGAGCGGACATGAGGCTACTGGCCGGAATAGAACGATCCCAGCAGGTGTGTGCCGTTACACGGCCAGATCAGAGCGAACAAAGATGACAGCGATGTCTTCACTACTCAGTGTTTCGCGATCTACTGCGACGCGGGCAAGCCCGCACGCGACTGGCTGAGTGAGACCGAATCCCTTGTTCGTTGCGGGCCCGCTGAGCACATAACCTGGCGGGGGCGCGAGTATACCCTGTGCCCAGCCTTGAAATACTCCGGGCCCCTCATCGCACGGGACGGCTCTATTGATCTGGAGGGTCTTGTTGCCGGGAATGATGTTCTTCGGAGCTGCGCCCCACTGCTGATAGTTCGGCGACACCCTTATAAGAGAGTACGAGGCCGTCAAGCTCCCAGGGGCGACGGTACAAGTAAAAACAGCCACGCCGTTTATCGTTCCCGAAACGTGGTGGGATCCATGTACATACTGAACATTCATAGTGCATCCCATCGACGGTGCCAGCACACTTAACTCTGCTTCTGACAACTCTGGCCCGGCGGCCGGCAAGACCGTGAGTTCAAGGCCGTCGGTCGTGAAGAGAGTGCTGCCATCGCCGTTTGGAATGCCTATTATTTTCGAACTTGGTACGGAATCCGCGGTGCCCGACGAGTAGGAAACCCCCGCACTCGCCGGACCGCCGATGGCAACAACGCTCACCAGCGCAAGCCCGCCTACGATAGTGTTTATCCGGGCACTTCGTTTCATCACGATCTCTCTTTCCGTGAGAAGAATTAGTCAATATTGACCCCTCAGCGGATGTACCAACCAATAGACCGCGCCGTCCACCCCCCTCTTTTTGAACTGCCAACGAGTGGAACTGGTGTTGTTTGGTTAGAGGCCGGTGGCCAAACGTCGCATCCGGACAAGAATTCATAGCCGCGCACCCAGGGCGGCGCCATCACCCTCGCTGCAGCCGAGGTCGCCGAGTTCGCGGCGGCGAAGTTCTTGTGCATGTTCATCGAGTTGGGTGACCCGGGTGCGCAACGGCATCCCGATCCTGGGCTTCACAGGGACTCGATGTCCAAGCAGGTCGATGAGATTCTGCTGGCGAACGGGCTTGCTGAGGAGGGCGACAAGGTCATCGTGATCTCCGGTTCCCCTCCCGGAATCGCGGGCTCGACGAACGATCTGCGCGTGCACAGCGTGGGTGACGCGAAGAACGCCGCTGCTCCCGTGTGGGAGAAGCCCGCGAAGTAGTCGCGTCTTCAGGCGACGGCGTGAACAGCTTCCGCTGTTCACGCCGTCGTCTTTTATGCGCGCAGCAGGGTGTCGTCGATGCGTTCGGGCGTGAACCCGCGGCCGACGACACGGGCGGCGATCCGTCGGAGGAGGGGCAGCACGACCGCTGCGATCGCCCGCTGCCACCATGTCATCGGGTTCGGCAGGAACGCGCCACCGCCGGGCTTCGCGATCACCTCGTGCAATCGCATCTGCAGTCTCTGCATGCGCACGACCGCGCGCATCCGTCTGACCTGTATCGCGGTGAGCTGTTGCAGGGTGACACGGCCTTCGGCGAGGGGGCCGGCGAGGAGGTTCGCCGTGGCCACAGCATCCTGAATGGCGTAGTTCACACCGACACCGAATGCGGGAGACATCGCATGAGCGGCGTCACCGATGCAGAGTAGTCCGTCGCGCGCCCAGGTGCCGAGGCGGCCGATCTGCACGGTGAGCAGTTTGACCTCGTCCCAGCTGGCGATTGCCGCAACCTCGCCGTGCAGCACCGGGGCAACCGTCACGATGCTCTGCCGGAGGGCATCGAGCCCAGCCGCTTGGATGGCGGGGTAGTGGCCTTTGGGGATGAGCATGCCGCACTGCAGATAGCCTTCGCGGGGGATGGTGATGAGCGCGGCTTCATCATCGAGGTAGGCGAGGGTGTCGCGCAGCACCTCGGCCGGCCGGCCGGTGCGGAACCACAACACATCGACCGCGACGCCGTGGTCTGTATAGGGCAGCTCGGATGCGCGCCGCAGCACCGAATCGCGGCCGTCAGCCGCCACGGTGAGGGCCGCACTGATGCTGGTTCGCACGGGGTTGCCCTCCGAGCCGGTGATGGTGGCGTCGCATCCGATGACCGTGTCGCCGTCGAATCTGAGGCCGGTGGCCTCTGCACCCATGAGGAGGCGCAGCTTCGGATGCCGTTTGCCCTCCTCCGCGAGCAGTGACAGGAAGTCCCACTGGGGCATGAGCGCGATGCGGCGGTTTCGCCCGCCGAGGTGGCCGAAGTCGACGGGGGTGAGCCTGTTGCCGTTGACGACGATGTCGAGGGTGCGGATGGAGCTCTGCCGGATGGCGTTGAAACGTTCGGTGAGGCCGAGCTGGTCGATGAGGTCGAGCGTCGACGGGTGAATGGTGTCACCGCGGAAGTCGCGAAAGAAGTCGACGTGTTTCTCCAGCACGACGGTGTCGATGCCCGCTCGGGCAAGAAGAAGCCCGAGCATCATGCCGGCGGGGCCGCCTCCGACGATGCAGCAGGTGGTCTCGAGCGTCTCTCCGTCCATGCGAACTCCGTCCGTCACCTCAACGGTATTCCGATTCTGTGGCGACGCCAGCAGAATCTGCCGCCCGCTCGCGCTGTGAACCACACGGGCTGCTTTTACGAGGCCGTTCGAACCCTGTGCTGGCGATTCTGGTCGACCTTGCCGCTCGCCTGACGTGGGTGTTGCGCGTGGCGGTAGTGCTCGCCAGGCTCCTTGTTATCGATGCTGAGAATGTGGTTAAAGGATGATCCATCTCCATCGCGGGAGTAAAGCGTCTGTGCCGGTGGTGGGGGTCGAACCCACACGTTCTTTCGAACAAAGCATTTTGAGTGCTCCGCGTCTGCCATTCCGCCACACCGGCGCACAGTAACGACGTTCAGAATACCGTAGGCTTTACGACGTGGCAGACCAGGAAACAACACAGGCCCCCCGTCGCGTCGTCGTAGCGGAGGATGAGTCGCTCATCCGGCTCGACATCGTCGAGACTCTCCGCGACAACGGATTCGACGTCGTCGGCGAGGCTGGCGACGGCGAAGCGGCAGTCGCGCTCGCAACAGAGTTGCGCCCCGACCTGGTCATCATGGATGTGAAGATGCCGCTCCTCGACGGCATCTCCGCCGCCGAGAGGCTCACCAAGAACCACATCGCCCCCGTCGTCCTCCTCACGGCCTTCAGCCAGAAGGAGCTCGTCGAGCGCGCAACCGAGGCCGGCGCGCTGGCCTACGTGGTCAAGCCCTTCACCCCCAACGACCTGCTGCCGGCGATCGAGATCGCCCTCGCCCGCTACGCGCAGATCATCGCCCTCGAGTCGGAGGTCACCGACCTCGTCGAGCGGTTTGAGACCCGCAAGCTCGTCGACCGGGCCAAGGGCATCCTGAACGAGAAGATGGGCCTCACCGAGCCGGAGGCGTTCCGCTGGATTCAGAAGGCGTCGATGGATCGTCGCCTCACCATGCACGACGTCGCCAAGACGATCATCGACCAGTTCGCGCCCAAGAAGTAGCGTCTACTACCGCTGGTCGCGGAGCATGTTCGTCATGCGCACGGTCGACAGGCGGTTGCCGTCGTCATCCGTGATGACGATCTCGTGTGTGGCTAGTGTGCGGCCGAGGCTGATCGAGCGGCACGTTCCCGTGACCCAGCCCTCCGTCACCGAGCGGCTGTGCGTCGCGTTGATCTCGATGCCGACGGCGTAGCGACCCGGCCCCGCATGGATGGCCGAGGAGATCGAGCCGAGCGACTCGCCGAGCACGACATGCGCGCCGCCGTGCAGCAGGCCGACCACCTGACGATTGCCTTCGACGGGCATCCGCGCGACCGAGTACTCGGCCGAGAGCTCGATGAACTCGATGCCCATCCGGCGGGGCAGTTCGCCGCCGCCCGAATCGGCCAGCCGGGCGATGAGCTCGGGGGAGAGGTCGGGCGGGAGCTTCGTCATCGAGGGCCTTTCGTGCATCCTGCGGTCGGCCTGTCAGCGGCCCCCGTTAGGCTGACTGTGTGTCGGACAACAAGAAGCCTACCCTCCTCGTAATCGACGGTCACTCGCTGGCCTTCCGAGCGTTCTACGCGCTCCCTGTCGACAGTTTCGTGAACCGGGAGGGGCAGCACACCAACGCCATCCACGGTTTCATCTCGATGCTCCTTCTGCTGCTGCAGCAGGAGAAGCCGACGCATCTCGCCGTCGCTTTCGACATCTCGCGTTACTCCTTCCGCACCCGCGAGTACCCCGAATACAAGGGCACGCGCGGCGAGACTCCTCCCGAGTTCATCGGCCAGATCCCGCTCCTCGAAGAGGCGTTGGCGGCGATGAACATCACGACGATCACCAAAGAGGACTACGAGGCCGACGACATCCTCGCCACTCTCGCGGCGCAGGGCGCGCAGCAGGGCTTCCGGGTGCTCGTCGTCAGCGGCGACCGCGACGCGATCCAGCTCGTGAACGACGACGTCACGCTGCTCTACCCGAACGCCCGCGGCGTCTCCGAGCTCAAGCGTTACGACCATGACGCTGTCGTCGAGCGTTACGGCATCCGGCCCGAGCAGTATCCGGATGTCGCGGCGCTCGTCGGCGAGACCAGCGACAACCTGATCGGCATCGACAAGGTCGGCGAGAAGACCGCCGTGAAGTGGATCAACCTCTACGGCGGCCTCGACCAGATCCTCGAGCACGCCGACGAGATCAAGGGTGTCGTGGGCGAGAAGCTGCGCGAGCAGAAGGAGAACGCGATTCGCAATCGCCGCCTCAACCGGCTCGTCAACGATGTCGACCTGCCCGTCGGCCCCGCAGATCTCGAACGCCAGAAGATCAACCCGGCCGCCGTGCGGGAGGTCTTCGACAAGCTCCAGTTCAAGACGCTGTTGGAGCGCGTTCTCAAGATCGCCGCCGCCGAGGGTGGCACGGATGCCGTGGCAGACACCGCTGAGGTCATCGAGACTCCCGCAGAACAGCTCGCCCCCGTCGTCCGCACGCTCATCGACGAGGAGCTCGCGCAGTGGCTGTCCCGGCACTCAGCCGGGTCCTCTCCGCTCGGGCTCCAGGTGGAGATGGGGCCGGATGGCGTGACAGGCTTCGGCATCGCCGCCGCTGACGACACGGTCTATGTACCGTGGGCGACGGGTCGGCCGGATTATGCGGCGCTCGAGGACTGGCTCGCGGGAGAGTCGCCGAAGTACCTCTTCGACTCCAAACGCCAACTGAAAGCACTCCGCACCGCTGGGCTCGAACTCGGCGGAATCGCGTTCGACACGACGATCGCCGCCTGGCTCATCCGACCGGGCGGCAAGTCCCAGGATCTCGCAGGCCAGGCCTACACCGTCCTCGGCGAGACTCTCGACGTGGCCGACCCCAACCAGCTGGTGCCGGAGGTCGAGGCTCTCAGCCCGGCGACGGAGGCCTGGCATGTGCTCCGCATCGCCGAGGCCCTCGCCGCCCAGATGGAGCCCGGAACCCGCCGCGTGCTCGACGACATCGAACTGCCCATAGTCCCCGTGCTCGCCACGATGGAACTCAGCGGCATCACGGTGAGCGCCTCGATACTGGCCGACCTCAAATCCCGGCTCTCCGCATCCGCCGCCGACTTCGCCTCCCAGGCCTTCGCCGAGATCGGCCACGAGGTGAACCTCGGTTCGCCGAAACAGCTGCAGCAGGTGCTGTTCGAAGAGCTGGGCATGCCCAAGACCCGCGCCAACAAGACCGGATACTCAACGGATGCGGCATCACTGGCCGATCTCCAGGAGAAGTCACCGCATCCGTTCCTGGGCCTGCTGCTGCAGCACCGCGACGTCACCAAGCTCGGGCAGATCGTCGAGACGCTGGAGAAGGCGGTCGGCGCCGACGGCCGCATCCACACGACCTACGACCAGACGGGCACGAGCACGGGGCGCATCTCGTCGAACGACCCGAACCTGCAGAACATCCCCGTCAAGACGGAGGTCGGGCGCGAGATCCGCTCCTCCTTCGAGCACGGCGCAGAATTCTCGACCCTCCTCACCGCCGACTATTCGCAGATCGAGATGCGCATCATGGCGCACCTCTCCGGAGATGAGGGCCTCATCGAGGCCTTCAACGCCGGCGAAGACCTGCACCGTTTCGTCGGATCACGCATCTTCCACGTCGACCCCGCCGAGGTCACCCCGCTCATGCGCACCAAGGTGAAGGCGATGTCGTACGGGCTCGCCTACGGCCTGAGCGCATTCGGTCTCTCCAAGCAGCTGCGCATCGACGTCGCCGAGGCGAAGCAGCTCATGACCGACTACTTCGAGCGCTTCGGCGCAGTTCGCGACTACCTCCGCGGCGTGGTGACGCAGGCCCGCGAAGACGGCTACACCGAGACCATCTTCGGCCGCCGCCGGCCGTTCGGCGACCTCAACTCCAAGAACAGGGTGCTGCGCGAGAATGCGGAGCGCGCGGCGCTCAACGCCCCCATCCAGGGTTCCGCGGCAGACATCATGAAGATCGCCATGATCGGCGTCGCCGGTGACCTGAGCAGCCAGGGGATGCGCTCGCGCCTTCTCCTCCAGGTCCACGACGAACTCATCTTCGAGGTCGCCGAGGGTGAGCTTGAAGCCCTCACCAGCGTCGTGACCACGCGCATGGGCGGAGCAGCGCAGCTTTCCGTGCCGCTCGATGTGCAGATCGGCACAGGAGACAACTGGGACGACGCCGCGCACTGACCCACCGCTCGGTCAAGCTCCTCGTGCTGAGCCGTGCGCCTCGCCTAGGCTCGGTCGCATGACTGATCAGAACCCTCATCCTGCCCGCCCCGCGACCCGCATCGACGACATCGCCGAGGGCTGGGTCGAGACGATCGTGGAGCTGCAGCCGGAGCTCGCGACATACATGGGGCTTCCCGGCAGGCTGGCGGAGTTCGGTGACTACTCGCCCGACGGCCACGAGGCGATGGCCTCCGCACAGAGTGAGGTTCTCGTCGAACTCGGCTCTGCGGAGCCGATCGACGCAGTCGACACCGTCACCCTCGCCGACCTGCGCTCCGAACTGTCGCTCTCCCTCGAAGCGCACGCCGCAGGCCTGCACCTTCGTGACCTGAACGTGCTCGCCTCACCCGCCACCGAGATCCGCGAGATCTTCGACCTCATGCCGACGAAGTCGGAGGAGGACTGGTCGAATGTGTCCGGTCGGCTCGGTGGTGTGGCGGGCGCGCTCGACGGCTACATCCGCACCCTGCGCCAGGGCATGGCGGAGGGGATGACCCCGGCCCGGCGGCAGGTGCTTGCGGTCGCCGCGCAGACGGCCCGTACCGCCCGGCCCGATGGCTTCTTCGCCGAGCTCGCGAGCCAGGCGACGGATGTCCCCGAATCCCTGAAGCAGGATCTCGCCAACGGGGCGGCATCCGCTTCGGAGGCCTACGCACGGTTCACCGCATTCCTGGAGGGGGAGCTCGCGCCCGCAGCAAGCGAGATCGACGCCGTCGGCCGTGACGCCTACTCGCTGCACTCACGGCGTTTCCTCGGCTCGGCGATCGATCTCGACGAGACGTACGAGTGGGGGATCGACGAGCTCGCACGGATGCGCGCAGAGCAGGAGGCGACCGCCCGCGAGATCAGCCCCGGGGCATCCGTCGACGAGGCCATCGCCGTACTCGACGCCGACCCGGCCCGCAGGCTGCACGGCACCGATGCCCTGCAGCGCTGGATGCAGGAGCTCAGCGACCGCGTCGTCGACGAGCTGTCGCGCGAACAGTTCGACATCCCCGACGAGATCCGGCGGCTCGAATGCATGATCGCGCCCACCCAAGACGGCGGCATCTACTACACGGGGCCCGCCGACGACTTCTCCCGGCCGGGACGCATGTGGTGGTCTGTTCCGGTGGGCGTGACCGAGTTCTCGACGTGGCGCGAGAAGACGACCGTGTTCCACGAGGGTGTGCCCGGGCATCACCTTCAGATCGGGCAGGCCGTCGTCAACAGGGCGGAGTTGAACACGTGGCGCCGCCAGCTCGCGGGCACCTCCGGCCACGCGGAGGGTTGGGCTCTGTATGCCGAGCGGCTCATGCAGCAGCTCGGCTACCTCGACGACCCCGCGGACCGACTGGGGATGCTCGACGCCCAGCGCATGCGCGCCGCGCGGGTCGTGCTCGACCTGGGTGTGCACCTCGGCAAGCCGCGCCTCGACGGCAGCGGCGAGTGGGACTTCGGCTACGCACTGGAGTTCTTCCGCGCGAACTGCCACGAGAGCGATCCGAGCACGCTCTTCGAGGTGAACCGGTACTTCGGATGGCCGGGGCAGGCCCCGTCATACAAGGTCGGGCAGCGACTGTGGGAGGAACTCCGCGACGAGCTCGCCCGCCGCGAGGGCCCCAGCTTCTCGGTGCGTGACTTCCACAGCCGCTCGCTCGCGCTCGGCGGGGTCGGGCTGGACACGCTGCGCAGCGCCGTGCTGGGGGAGTAGATGCCGCCTTCCCCCTATGAGGCGGCGCTCGGCGAGCGAATGGCACTACTGCATCCGCGGCTCCTCGCCTATTTCTCGCGCATCCCGGATGGCTCTCACGGTCACGGCGAGGGTGTGTTTCATACGGTGGGAACCCCGCGGCGCTGGCTCTGGCCCATCCTCGCGTTGCTTGCGCGCCGCGGCATCCTGTTCCCCGTCTGGGCGAGCGAGGTGCCCTTCACCGTCACCAATTCGCCAGTACCTCACGCAGGGCCCGCCGTCGCGGCGACGCGAACCTTCCACTTCGCGTCGGGCGACCGCTCGATGGTCGACGAGATCGGGTGGAACGGCTCCGCGCTCGTCGACCATCTCGGACTCGGCAACAGGCTCGTCGCCGCCTTCGACGCCGCGATCGTCGATGAGGCGTTGCTGCTCGTCTCAACCGGGGTCGGGGTTCGAACGGGGCGGAACATCCTGTGGTCACCTCGATGGTGTGCGCCGCGAGTCTCGCTGGAGGAACGCTTCGACGATGATGCCGGGCTGCAGCGCGTGAGTGTGGTCCTGAGTCATCCTCTGCTCGGTAGGCTCTATGAGTACGCCGGATCGTTCCATTACGGGATACGGCAGGGGGAGGCATCCGCATGACGAAGCGTGTTGTTGTTGCCGGAGCATCGGGGTTCATCGGTCGCCGGCTCGTGGATGCCTATCGCGCGGAGGGTGCGACGGTGAGCACGATCGGGCGCAGCGGCGCGGACGCCGTCTGGGGCGACCACGAGGCGATCGTGCGCCTGCTCGACGGCGCAGACCTGCTCGTCAACCTCGCGGGCAGGAGCGTGAACTGCCGATACAACGCCCGCAATCGCGCGGTCATCCTACGCTCCCGCATCGACACCACCCGTGAACTTGCGGATGCCGTGAGGTCGGCAGAGGCGCCGCCGCGTCTGTGGGTGAACTCCTCGACTGCGACCATCTACCGGCACGCCGACGACGGGCCGATGACGGAGTCCACGGGCGAGATCGGCTCCGGCTTCTCCGTCGACGTGGCGACCGCCTGGGAGCGCGAGTTCTTCGACGGCGAGCTGCCCAGCACGCGTCGGGTCGCCCTGCGCATCGCGATCGTGCTCGGCAACGGCAGCGTCATGCCGCCGCTGATCAGACTCGCCCGTTTCGGGCTCGGCGGGCCACAGCTCGACGGTCGCTGGTTCGCCACCCGTGCACGGAGGCGTGCGGGCACCTTCCATGAGTACAGGGCAACGCATGGCCGACAGCGATTCAGCTGGATCCACATCGATGACGTCGTGGGTGTCATCCGCTTCGTTGAGGCCAATGAGCACATCGAGGGCGTCGTCAACGCGTCGTCGCCGAATCCCTCCGACAGCGCGTCTCTCATGGCGACGATCCGCCGGCTCCTCGGCGTGCCCTTCGGCTTCCCTGCTTTCCGCTGGATGCTCGAGCTCGGCTCAATCGCGATCCGCACCGAGACAGAGCTGGTGTTGAAGAGCCGCTGGGTCGTACCGGAGCGCCTGACGGCGGAGGGATACCGCTTCGAGCAGCCCGATCTGGAGCCGGCGATCGCGCAGATCCTGTCGTTGGCGAAGGGCTCTCGAACACGCTAAGCTTGACTGTCACTCGTGTGACGTCCTATCCGCTTGTCACGGCGAAATCAACGCTTTTTCTTCGTCCGTGGCCTGATTATGTGCCGATTCTCGGCATGCCCATCCTGGAGCAACAACTACATGACAATCGCAACGACCGACAAGGCGCCCAAGCAGGTCGCAATCAATGACATCGGATCTGCTGAAGACTTTCTCGCCGCGGTCGAAAAGACGCTGAAGTTCTTCAACGACGGAGACCTCATCGAGGGTACCGTCGTCAAGATCGACCGGGACGAGGTGCTCCTCGACGTCGGTTACAAGACCGAGGGTGTCATCCCCTCCCGCGAGCTCTCCATCAAGCATGACGTCAACCCCGACGAGGTGGTCGCTGTCGGCGACACCGTCGAGGCTCTCGTCCTCCAGAAGGAGGACAAGGAGGGTCGTCTGATCCTGTCCAAGAAGCGCGCACAGTACGAGCGCGCGTGGGGCGACGTCGAGAAGATCAAGGAAGACGACGGAGTCGTCACCGGTACGGTCATCGAGGTCGTCAAGGGCGGCCTCATCGTCGACATCGGCCTCCGTGGCTTCCTCCCGGCCTCGCTCATCGAGCTTCGCCGCGTTCGCGACCTCACGCCGTACCTCGGCCAGGAGATCGAGGCGAAGATCCTCGAGCTCGACAAGAACCGCAACAACGTTGTTCTGTCGCGCCGCGCTCTGCTCGAGCAGACGCAGTCCGAGAGCCGCACGACGTTCCTCAACAACCTCGCCAAGGGCCAGGTTCGCAAGGGTGTCGTCTCCTCGATCGTCAACTTCGGTGCGTTCGTCGACCTGGGCGGCGTGGACGGCCTCGTGCACGTCTCCGAACTCAGCTGGAAGCACATCGAGCACGCCAGCGAGGTTGTCGAGGTCGGCCAGGAGGTCACCGTCGAGATCCTCGAGGTCGACCTCGAGCGCGAGCGCGTCTCCCTGTCGCTCAAGGCGACGCAGGAGGACCCGTGGCAGGTCTTCGCCCGCACCCACGCCATCGGCCAGGTTGCACCGGGCAAGGTCACGAAGCTCGTCCCCTTCGGCGCGTTCGTTCGCGTTGCAGAGGGCATCGAGGGCCTCGTGCACATCTCGGAGCTGTCCGGCAAGCACGTCGAGCTCGCAGAGCAGGTCGTGTCGGTCGGCGAAGAGGTCTTCGTCAAGGTCATCGACATCGACCTGGAGCGTCGCCGCATCTCGCTGAGCCTCAAGCAGGCCAACGAGGGTGTCGACCCCGAGGGCACCGAGTTCGACCCGGCGCTGTACGGCATGCTCACCGAGTACGACGAGCAGGGCAACTACAAGTACCCGGAGGGCTTCGACCCCGAGACGAACGAGTGGAAGGAAGGCTTCGACACCCAGCGCGAGAAGTGGGAGCAGGACTACGCTGCAGCCCAGGCTCGCTGGGAGGCTCACAAGAAGCAGGTCGCCACTGCCGCCACGCAGGTCATCGAAGACGTTCCCGCGTCGTCCAGTGGCTCGTCGTTCTCGAGCGAGTCCGCTTCGAGCGGCACCCTCGCCGACGACGAGGCCCTCGCAGCACTCCGCGAGAAGCTCTCGAGCAACAACTAGTCATTCCGACCGACAACGATGGCCGCACCGAAAGGTGCGGCCATCGCTGCGTTAACGGCCGTCTGCGGGCGACGCGCGGGTGAACGCTGTCAGCCCGTTGCTGCCGATTCGCGTCGCTTTCTTCGTGCACGCCGCACAGCCGACACGATCCACCAGCCGAGCAGCGGCACGGCGACGATCACGAGGATGGGAACGACGAGCGCCAGCACGGAGAGCACGACGCTTCCGGCATCCTCCATGGTGCTGAGAACGGGAGCTGCGGCCCCCAGCGTGACCGCGTTGGCGACCGGTCGGGCGATCATCTTGGCCAGGTGCACGAGCAGAGCCAGGGCTGCTCCTGTCGCGATGGGCACCCATTGGTTCGATTCGAAGAACTGGGCGGGGTCGGTCACTGCCAGGGTCTCGCTCGAGGAGCCGGATCCGAAGGCGAGCCCACCGGCGGTCGGCCGCACAAGCGTCTGGATCCAGTCGTTGACGCTGTCGACTGCGGGGATCTTGTCGGCAACGAGCTCGATGACGAGCAGTACTGCGAGAATCCCCAGAACCCATTCGTTCTCGAGCCACAGCCATCCGGCGGGAAGTTCGACGAAGTCGAGGAACCTGCTGGCGAGGCCGATCAGCAGCAGCGGGATGTAGGCGTTGAGGCCGGCAGAGAGCGCCAGTCCGGTACCTGTCAGGAATTCGAGCATCAGCCGTCCTCTCGTCCAGCGTGACAGTAGCATGGGGCGCGTGCTTCTCATCGCTCTGACCGGCGGCATCGCGTCGGGTAAATCTCTGGCCGCCGCGCGACTCAAGGAACTGGGCGCGGTGCACATCGACGCGGATGCGCTGGCCCGCGAGGTCGTCGAACCGGGTACGGATGGCCTCGCCCAGATCGCAGAGGAGTTCGGCCCGAACGTGCTGCAGCCCGACGGCTCCCTCGACCGCGCGGCGCTCGGCACGATCGTGTTCGGCGATGCAGAGCGGCGCGAGAAGCTGAACCGCATAACGCATCCACGGGTCCGCGAACTCACGAAGCGGAGGATCGCGGATGCCGCGGCCGCAGACGCGTCCGCAATCGTCGTCTACGACGTGCCCCTTCTGGTCGAGGGCTCCGGCCATCGCGGCTTAGGTTTCGACTCCATCGTCGTCGTGCAGGCTGACACGCAGGCCCGCATCCGACGCATGGTGGAGAACCGCGGCATGTCGGAGCAGGAGGCCATCCACCGCATCAACTCACAGGCGACGGATGCCGAGCGCTTGGCCGTCGCAGACGTCGTGCTCGACAACAACGGCGACGTTGACTCGTTGATCGAGCAGGTGGATCACCTCTGGGCGCTGCTCAGGGCGAAGGAGGCACAGGATGCACAGGAGCACCTGAGCGACTAGCGCTGACACGACAGCAGCGGCAACAGCAGCAGCGCCGTGGGAACGGCGAGCAGGGACAGCGCGCAGAGCACGGCGAACACCTTCGCTGCCGACGACAGCGGGTTGGCCGGCGTGATGAGCCGGGAGATCCGCCCCATCGCTGCAGGGCCGGATGCTGCGAGAGCCTCGCCATGGTCCACAACTCCCGCGCCGTCACCGTCGGGTGCGACAAGGTGCGCGGACTTCGCGGGTGCGCCGATGGCGACGACCGCGATCGCGGTGGCGAGAACGGAGTCGCCGACGGCTCGTCTGGCCCGGTCGTCGGCCAGCATCTCGACGAGCACGGCCACGGCATCCTGCGCCTTCGTGGCGATGGGGAACCACGGAAGCGAGCGTCGCCAGGCGCGGAAGGCAAGCAGCACGAGGTGGTGTCGTTGCATCGCATGCGCCTGCTCATGCGCGATGACGGCCCTCAGCTGCTCCTCATCGAGGATGCTGATGAGCCCGGCCGAGAGCACCGTGATGGACCGGGTGCTCCCCGGCAGGCAGTAGGCGACGGGGGCCTCGTGGTCGAGCAGTCGGGTTCCCGGCTGGTCGGGCAGCGGTGAGCTGAGCAGTTGCACGAGCCTCCTGTGTCGGCGGCGCGAGCGCTCGTCGCGCACGAAGGCGAGCACGAGGTTGAGCAGGAGGTGGATGCCGAGGAGCACGGCGCTGCTCAGCGCGAACATGTGCACGAAGTCGGCGGATGACGGGAGGGTTCCCGCTCCGAGACGTCGGGCGAACTCGACGAGCGCACCCACGAGATCGTCACCGAAGGGCTGCAGCCCGTAGCAGAGCAGGGCGCCGATCATGGAGAGCCCTCCCGCGAGGGCCACCGCCTGCCAGACGATGAGTGCGGTCACCGGCGCCCGCGAGGGCCATGCGGATGCTGCGAGGGCTATCGGCACCGGCCACGCGAGCGCGACAGCGAGCCCTGCGAGGGCGAGGGAGGTCAGCAGCATCGTTCGACGCTACCAGTGGGCCGTATCGTGCCAGCTCGCGAACGTGTCAGACCTGCGGGCCTGCGGCCTTGTCGAGCATCCGTCTGAGCGCGTCGACCTCGTCGGGTCGGACCTGGCCGAGGAAGCGGGCGAGGACCTCTTCGCGGTCGGGTGCCGCTCCGAGGACCTCGTGCATGAGTTCTGCCATGTGGTCGGCGCGTGAGGTCACGGCGCAGTACAGGTGTGGCCTGGCGTCTCGGTCGCGGGAGACGAAGTCCTTCTTCTCGAGGCGAGAGAGCACGGTGAGAACCGTGGTGACGGCGAGCTCACGCGGGCTCGTCTCGCCTGCGGCGAGTCTGTCGCGCAGTTCCGTCGCGCTGAGCGCGGCGGGGGAGTCCCAGAGCAGGTCCATGATCGCGCGCTCGAGGTCTCCGAGGGGTGGTGTGCTGCGTGTCGACATGCAGCAATTCTACATGGAGTAGAAATCATTCTCTACATGGTGTAGAACTGAATTGTTCTACGGCACGTAGAAGCAATGCGACCCTCCCGACATGCGAGGCGAAGGCCCGCCCATCCGAAAGGATCACCTGTGGACGCGATTGATCCGCTCCTCATCGCACGCTGGCAGTTCGGCATCACCACCGTCTACCACTTCTGGATGGTTCCACTCACTCTCGGGTTGGGCCCCGTCGTCGCCTTCATGCAGATGCGCTGGCATCGCACGGGCGACGACCGCTGGTACCGCATGACCAAGTTCTGGGGCAAGCTCTACCTGATCAACTTCATCATGGGCGTCGCCACAGGCCTCGTCCAGGAGTTCCAGTTCGGCCTCGCCTGGAGCGAGTACAGCCGCTTCGTCGGTGATGTCTTCGGCGCCCCGCTCGCCATGGAGGCGCTGCTCGCATTCTTCATCGAATCGACATTCCTCGGGTTGTGGATCTTCGGCTGGGGTCGACTACCCAAACGCATCCACGTGGCCTGCCTCTGGATCGCCGTCGCAGGCTCGATCGTGTCCGCCTACTTCATCATCGTCGCCAACTCGTGGATGCAGCATCCGGTCGGCGTCGAACTCATCGATGGCCGCCCCGTCATGGTCGACATCTGGGCTCTGCTCGGCAACAACACCGCCATAGCCGCCTTCACCCACACCATCTTCGGCGCCCTCGCCGTCGGCGGCGGTTTCATGCTCGGCATCGCCTGGTACCAGCTGTGGCAGCGTCGACGCGACGGAATCGACACGGTGGATGTCGAGGGTCGCGTCATCGTCGGCGAGGCGCCCGAGATCCTCGGCAGGGACCGTGCCGACCATCGCGTCTGGCTCTCCAGCCTGCGCATCGGCGCCGTCGTCGCCATGGTCGCGTTCGCCGGAGTCGCCGTGACGGGTGACCTGCAGGCCAAGCTGATGTTCGAGCAGCAGCCGCTCAAGATGGCCGCTGCCGAGGGTGCCTGCCACAGCGGCACGAGCTTCTCGGTGCTCTCGGTGGGCAACCTCGGTTCGACCGACTGCGACGATGTGACTGCGATCGTCGAGATCCACGGCGCGCTGTCCTTCCTCGCGCACGGCGACTTCACGACCGAGATCCGGGGCATCAACGAGCTGATCCCCGAGTACCAGCGTCTCTACGGAACGCACCTGCCCGACAACCCTCTCTACGGCGAGCGTGCGGGCCAGGAGATCAACTACCTGCCCATCATGGAGGTCACCTACTGGGGCTTCCGGCTCATGATCGGCTTCGGCGCGATCGCGGCCTTCGCCGCAGCGGTCGCCCTGTGGCTGACCCGCAAGGGCACGGTGCCTCGCAGCAAGCCGCTCATGCAGCTGGCCGTGCTCGGCATCGCAGCACCGTTCGCCGCGAACTCGGCCGGATGGATCTTCACCGAGATGGGCCGACAGCCCTTCGTGGTGGCGCCCAACCCGAGCGGGGTCGATGGGGTCTTCATGTTCACCGCCGCGGCGGTTTCACCGGGCGTGAGCTTCAGCGAGATGCTGTTCTCCCTCGTCGCGCTCACGCTCGTCTACGGAGTGCTGATGGTGTTCGAGCTGAAGCTGCTCATCCGATATGTCCGCGGCGGCATCGCCAGCGCGCTGCCTGAAATGGCGCGCAGAGATGATGACGACGACCGACCCGATGGGCGGGCATCCGATGACGATGTTCTCGCCTTCGCCTACTAGAACGATCCGATAGGAGAATCTGATGGAATTCCTTCCCACACTGTGGTTCGTGATCGTCGCCGTCCTCTGGATCGGTTACCTGTTCCTGGAGGGCTTCGATCTCGGGGTCGGCATGCACATGCTGTTCTCCGCGAAGGATGAGAAGCAGAAGCGCGTCATGCTGAACGCCATCGGCCCGGTCTGGGACGGCAACGAGGTGTGGCTGATCACCGCGGGTGGCGCCATGTTCGCCGCATTCCCGTTCTGGTATGCGTCTCTGTTCTCGGCCCTCTACATCCCGCTGGTCGTGGTGCTGCTCGGGCTGATCTTCCGGGCCGTCGCGATCGAGTATCGCGGCAAGGGGCACACCGCCCGCTGGCGCAGAGGCTGGGATCTGGCCCTCGGGCTCGGCTCGCTGGTGTCTGCCTTCGGCATCGGCGCGGCGCTCGCGCTGACGACGACAGGCCTTCCGCTCGACGCCAACGGAGACCGTGTCGGCGGCGCCTGGGCTTGGTTCACCGGCTATGCAGTTCTGGGCGGTCTCGCGGTCGTGGGGTTCAGTCTTGTTCACGGCGCGGTGTTCCTGGCTCTCAAGACGGAGGGCGAGGTGCGGCACCGCGCGCGACGCTTCGTCAAGGTGGCTCTGCCCATCGGGTTGCTCCCCATCGCCGGATGGGTACTCGCGATCCAGTTCGACACCGGCAGTGCTGTCACCTGGGCGATGACGGCGGTCGCGGTTCTGGCCGCAGTCGTGGCATGGTTCGCGAATGCGCGCGGCCGTGAGGGCTGGGCGTTCATGATGCTGGGCGGGTTCATCCTTCTCGGCGCGGCCGCCATCTTCACGGCAGTGTTCCCCGTCGTGCTGCCGTCGACGATCGACAGCGCCTTCGACCTGACGGTGACGAATGCGTCCTCCTCCGATTACACGCTCGGCGTGATGAGTATCGTCGCCCTCTTCGGGGTTCCGCTCGTGCTCGCCTACCAGGGCTGGACATACTGGGTCTTCCGCAAGCGGGTCTCTCCTCTGCACATCCCCGAGGCCCACCCCGTGGTGCCCGCGGTGAGGCAGTGATGGCGACCTCGCCCGCCGCCGGAGTGCGCGAACTCGGCCGGGGCTCGCTCTATCTGCTGGGGCTCGTCAGCACGCTGAAGGCGCTCGCTCTGATCGGAATCGCGGATGCCCTCGCCACAGGCATCGTCTCGGTCATCGACGGGACCGACCGCTGGCGGGGTGCCGTCGCACTGGGTCTGGCATCCGGCCTGCTCCGCGCGCTCGTCTCATGGGCCCAGCGTGTCGTTGCCGCCCGCGCGATGCTCGGCACCAAGGAGCGGCTGCGGGCGGAGCTGGCGGAGCGGCTGGTCAGCGGGGGAGGAATCCGGCCCGGCGCCCAGTCGATGCTGGCGACGCGCGGCCTTGACGAGCTCGACAAGTACTTCACGGTGTTCCTGCCCGCTCTGGTGACCGCGGCCAGCCTTCCCCTACTGGTCGGCGTTCGCATCCTGTTCGCCGACTGGGTGAGCGCCCTCGTCATCGTCGTGACCGTGCCGCTCATCCCCGTGTTCATGGCGCTCATCGGCATGCACACCCAGGAGCGGGTGGCCGAGGCGACGGCAACACTCGAGCGCCTCTCCGACCACCTTGTCGAGCTCGCACGTGGCCTTCCCGTTCTCATGGGCCTGGGGCGTGCCGATGAGCAGGTGCGGGCGCTGGAAGGAATCTCTGAGGACTACCGCAAACGAACGACGGAGACGCTGCGCACGGCGTTCCTCTCATCGCTCGCGCTCGAACTCATCGCGACGATCTCGGTCGCCGTGGTGGCGGTGTTCATCGGCGTGCGTCTGGTGCACGGCGACATGCCACTCGAGCTGGGCCTGCTGGCGCTTCTGCTCGCACCGGAGTGCTTCACCCCACTACGCGAGGTCGGCACGGCATTCCACTCGTCGCAGGACGGCACGGATGCGCTCGCGCGGGTTCGCGCGATCCTGTCGTCGCCGCGCAGCCGCAGGCTCACGGAGCCCGAGGGGCCCGTACGGGTCGAGGAACTCACCGTCCACTACGCCGATCGTGACGATGCGACCGTTGCAGGGCTGACATTCCAGGCCCGGCAGGGTGCCGTGACCCTGCTCGACGGCGCAAGCGGCACGGGCAAGTCGACCGTGCTCGCCGCCCTTGCTGGCATCCTCGAGTCATCTGATGACCCGGATGCGATGGCCACGGTCTCCGGTTCGGTCACCGGCATCGGTCCCGCGTCCCGGGCCTGGCTGCCGCAGCACCCCCGAACCGTCGCCCCGACGGTCGAGGGCGAGCTTCTGCTCTACGCCGAGGGAGACTCCCACCATGAGGTCGGCGCGGTCTTGGAACTCCTCGGCCTGTCACATCTGGCGGATGCGGACCCGGCCGGCATCAGCCCCGGCGAGCTGCGCAGGCTGGCTTTCGGACGCGTGCTCCTCAGGGTCGCCGACGGCGCCACGGTCGTGCTCCTCGATGAGCCGACCGCACATCTGGATGCGCTGAGTGCCGGCGTCGTCGTGCGGGAGATTGCGGAGCTTCGGGGCAGGGCGACGGTGATCGTGGCATCCCATGATGACGCCGTGCGCTCGCTTGCCGAGCAGGTCGTCGCGGTGGGACAGCCTCGGGAAGGCGAGGCATTCGCGCCCGCGCACGCCACGGGAGACACGACGGATGCGATCGCACCCGTCGCAAGGATCGTCGACGACGGCAGCGCTGAAGCAGGCCGCCCGGCCCTGCGCGAGCTGGCGCTGTTCCTTCGCCCCGTGGCCGCTCGCATCGTTGTCGCGGTCGCACTCGGCACTCTGGCGGCCGTGTTCGCGATCGGCCTGACCGCGGTCTCCGCATGGCTCATCGTGCGTGCGAGCGAGCAGCCACCCATCATGTACCTGCTCGTCGCCATCGTCGGTGTGCGCTTCTTCGGCATCGGTCGGGCGGTGCTGCGCTATTCGGAGCGCCTCGTCGGCCACGATGCGATCTTCGCCGCACTCACACGGCTTCGGGTGCGCCTCTGGTATGGCCTCGCCGCGCGCGGTGCGACCCGTCGTTCGCTGCTCAGCGGGGAGAACGCTCTCGACCGTCTTGTCAACGATGTCGACAGGTTGCGCGATCTGTCGTTGCGCGTCGTCTCACCGGTTCTCGTCGGTATCGTCACGACCATGACGGCGGTCATCGCGCTCAGTGCCGTGCTGCCGTCGATCGCCCCGCTGTTCCTGGCGCTCGGGGCGTGCCTGCTGCTCGTCGCTCCCGCCGCAGCCCTCGCCGCCGATCGGGCCTCGACCCGGGCCGAGCAGGGCCTGCGCTCCGTCGTGCTGCGCCGCTTCGCGTCCATGCTCGCGGCTGCGGAGGATCTGCGCGCCAACGGCGTCGACGCCAGGGTGAGACGGATGCTCGGAGAGCTCGACACCGAGGCTGGCCGTCATGCGCGGCGCGGCGTGTGGGCTCTCGGCCTCGGCGGGGCGGTGGTCGTCGCCGCCTGCTGCGGCACCGCCATTCTGGTGCTTCCGTTCGCTGCGCCGGCCGTCGCATCCGGTGTCATCGATGGCGCGATGCTGGCCGTGCTCGCGCTCGTGCCGCTGGGTCTCATCGATCCTCTGCTCGACATGCTGGCCGGCGTGCAGCAGTGGCCGACGCTTCGCACCGTCCTGCATCGTGTCTCGACGGTCACGAGCGCGGGGGAGCCCACGACGCCGCGCCCCGAGGCACCTGAGCATGCCGCTGTCGGGCGAATGACCCGCCTTGAGCTCGACGGCGTCGCCGCCCGCTGGCCGGGAACGGAGACTCCGGTGTTCGCCGGCGTCGACGCGCGAGTCGACACGGGGGAGTGGCTCGTCGTCACCGGACCCTCTGGTTCCGGTAAGTCGACGCTGCTCGCCCTCCTGCTCGGACATCTCAGGCCCGATTCCGGCCGTTATCTCGTGGACGGGATCGATGCGGCGGAGATCTCTGGAGAGGAACTGCGCAGGCATGTCGCGTGGTGCCCGCAGGAGGGCCACCTCTTCGATTCGACGCTTCGGGCGAACCTTCTGATCGCCCGCCCCCGAGCGGATGCCCCGGATGAGGCCGAGCTCGTCGGTGTGCTCGACAAGGTCGGTCTCGGGCCCCTCCTCGGCCGCCTCCCGCGCGGCCTCGACACACCCGTCGGGCTCGGCGGACGCCAGCTCTCGGGTGGGGAACGCCAGAGGCTGGCCGTCGCCCGCACGCTGCTCACCCGCTCCGAGGTCGTGCTCGTCGACGAGCCGACCGCGCATCTCGACGAGGAGGCCTCGATCGCCCTGATGGCCGACCTGCGTGTGGCCCTCGCTGATCGCATTGCCGTGCTCGTCACCCACAGCGCTGTCGGCGTCCTCTCGGAGGATCGGCGCATCCGCCTCTCGCCCCGCGGCGTGGGCGCCGGGGAACGCGTCGTCGAGTACGCCGTCAGCGATACCGGAGTCGATGTCGGTGGCCCTGCCTAGACTTGAACAGTGGAAACGACCAGGTCCGTCCGCCCGTTCGAAGTAATCAGTGAATATGTGCCGAGCGGTGATCAGCCGACGGCGATCGCCGAGCTCGCGGCGCGCATCAACGCGGGTGAGACGGATGTCGTACTGCTCGGTGCGACAGGAACAGGCAAGTCGGCGACGACGGCCTGGCTGATCGAGCAGGTGCAGCGCCCGACTCTCGTCATGGCGCACAACAAGACGCTCGCGGCGCAGCTCGCCAACGAGTTCCGTGAGCTCATGCCGAACAACGCGGTCGAGTACTTCGTCTCGTACTACGACTACTACCAGCCAGAGGCCTACGTTCCGCAGACCGACACCTTCATCGAGAAGGACAGCTCGGTCAACGCCGAGGTCGAGCGCCTGCGCCACTCCACGACGAACTCGCTGCTCAGTCGGCGCGACGTGATCGTCGTCTCCACCGTCTCCTGTATCTACGGCCTCGGCGCCGCAGAGGAGTATCTGGAGGCGATGATCGCCCTGCAGGTGGGCGAGCGCATCTCCCGCGATTCGATCATCCGGCAGTTCGTGGCGATGCAGTACCAACGCAACGACATCGACTTCTCCCGTGGCAAGTTCCGTGTTCGGGGCGACACGATCGAGATCATCCCGATGTATGAGGAGAACGCGATCCGCATCGAGATGTTCGGGGATGAGATCGAGGCGCTCTACTCCCTGCATCCTTTGACGGGCGATGTCATCAAGAAGCTCGACGCCGTGTCGGTCTTCCCTGCGACCCACTACGCGGCGAGCCCCGAGACCATGAAACGCGCCATCGTCGGCATCCGTGCCGAACTGGAGGAGCGGCTCGGCGAGCTCGAACGCCAGGGCAAACTCTTGGAGGCCCAGCGACTCCGGATGCGCACAACCTTCGATCTGGAGATGATGGAGCAGATCGGTTTCTGCAGTGGCATCGAGAACTATTCGCGCCACATCGACGGGCGGGCGCCGGGGGAGGCCCCGAACTGTCTCATCGACTATTTCCCTGACGACTTCCTTGTCGTGATCGATGAATCGCATGTCACCGTGCCGCAGATCGGTGCGATGTTCGAGGGTGACGCCTCGCGCAAGCGCACGCTCGTCGAGCACGGCTTCCGGCTGCCGAGCGCACTCGACAACCGGCCCCTCAAGTTCAGCGAGTTCCTCGACCGCGTCGGCCAGAAGGTGTACCTCTCGGCCACGCCGGGCAAGTATGAGATGGGCATAACCGACAGTGTCGTCGAGCAGATCATCCGCCCGACCGGCCTGATCGATCCGGAGATCGTCGTCAAGCCGAGCAAGGGGCAGATCGACGATCTGCTCGAGCAGATCCGCCTCCGCACGGCCAGCAACGAACGGGTCCTCGTCACAACCCTCACCAAGAAGATGGCGGAGGAGCTCACCGACTTCCTCACGGAGGCCGGAGTCAGGGTTCGCTATCTGCACTCCGATGTCGACACGCTTCGACGTGTGGAGCTCCTGACGGAGCTGCGACAGGGGGTGTACGACGTGCTCGTCGGCATCAACCTGCTGCGAGAGGGCCTCGACCTGCCCGAGGTGTCGCTCGTCGCCATTCTCGACGCCGACAAGGAGGGCTTCCTCCGCTCGTCGACATCGCTCATCCAGACGATCGGCCGTGCGGCCCGAAACGTCTCAGGAGCCGTACACATGTACGCGGATGTCGTCACCGACTCCATGCGGATCGCCATCGAGGAGACCGACCGCAGGCGCGAGAAGCAGGTCGCCTACAACCTGGCGAACGGCATCGATCCGACCCCGCTGCGCAAGAAGATCGCCGACATCACCGATGTGCTCGCCCGCGAGGAGGCCGACACGGCCGAGTTCCTTGCGGCCCGCGGCGGCAAGGATGCGAAGAAGCGCACCCCGACGCCGAACCTCCGCCGAGAGGGCACCCGCTTCGAGGGGCTTGCCGCGAGCGGGGCGAACGACCTCGAGGCGCTCATCCGCGATCTCAACGAGCAGATGCTGCAGGCTGCGTCCGAGCTCAAGTTCGAACTCGCCGGCCGCCTGCGCGATGAGGTGGCAGATCTGAAGAAGGAGCTGCGGCAGATGGAGGCCGCAGGGCACATCTGATGTTCAGCCACATCCGAGATTCTGCGTAATAGACTAGAACAGACATTCGAACACCAAGAGAACGTAGACTCACCCCAGTGACCATTTCCCCGGTTGATTCCCCCGCCAAGCTGAGCGTTCGTGGCGCTCGTGTGCACAATCTCCGCAATGTCGACCTCGAAGTCCCTCGTGACTCGCTCGTCGTCTTCACGGGTCTTTCCGGCTCAGGCAAGTCCTCTCTCGCCTTCGACACGATCTTTGCCGAAGGCCAGCGACGGTACGTCGAGTCGCTCTCGGCCTACGCCCGCCAGTTCCTCGGCCAGGTGGATCGCCCCGACGTCGACTTCATCGAGGGCTTGAGCCCGGCGGTCTCGATCGACCAGAAGTCGACCAACCGCAACCCCCGGTCCACGGTCGGCACGATCACCGAGATCTACGACTACATGCGCCTCCTCTGGGCGCGCATCGGCATCCCGCACTGCCCGGTCTGCGGCGAGAAGATCGAGCGTCAGACCGTCCAGCAGATCGCCGACCAGTTGATGACGCTGGAGACCGGTACCCGTTACCAGGTGGTCAGCCCGGTCATCTCGCAGAAGAAGGGCGAGTTCGTCGACCTCTTCAAGGAGTTGGCAGCCTCGGGGTATTCCCGGGCGATCGTCGATGGTGAGCAGATCCAACTGAGCTCCCCTCCCACGCTCAAGAAGCAGGTCAAGCACGATATCGCGGTCATCGTCGACCGCCTCGTCGCTGCTGACGACATCCTCACCCGCCTCACCGACTCCCTCGAGACGGCTCTCCGACTCACCGACGGCCTCGTCTCCATCAACTTCATCGATGAGACCGGCGACAGCGCCTGGCGCAACTTCTCCGAGAAGCTGTCCTGCCCGAACGGGCACCCCGTGCAACTCACCGAGGTCGAGCCCCGCACCTTCTCCTTCAACGCACCCTTCGGTGCCTGCCCCGAATGCTCCGGGCTCGGCACCCGCATGGCGGTCGACTCTGAGCTTCTTCTCGGCGATCCCGAGCTGAGCCTCTCCGAGGGCGTCGTACTGCCGTGGACTCAGGGCGGCAAGGGCCTCTACAACTACTTCCAGAGGCTCCTCGAGGGCCTCGCACGCGATCTCGACTTCTCCCTCGACACCCCGTGGGGCGAGCTTCCGGATGAGGTTCGCGAGTCGATCCTGCGCGGTCATGACTTCCAGGTGAGTGTGCGTTGGAAGAACCGCTTCGGTCGCGAGATGAAGTACACGACCGGCTTCGAGGGCGTCATTCCCTATATCGAGCGCAAGTACCTCGAGGCCGAGACCGATTCTGCCCGCCAACGCTATGCGAGCTACCTCCGCGAGATCCCGTGCGCGGTGTGTAATGGCAAACGGCTGAAGCCCGAGGTCCTTGCCGTCACGGTGCACGAGCAGAGCATTGCGGATGTCTGCGAGCTGAGCCTCGTCGACACCTTCGCCTTCATGAACGAGCTTGAGCTCACGGAGCGTGAGGCTCGTATTGCTGCCGCGGTGCTCCGCGAGATCCGCGCCCGTCTCGAGTTCCTCCTCGAGGTCGGGCTGAGCTATCTCAACCTGGCGCGCTCGGCGGGTTCCCTCTCCGGCGGTGAGGCCCAGCGCATCCGTCTGGCCACCCAGATCGGCTCGGGTCTCACCGGCGTTCTGTACGTGCTCGACGAGCCCAGCATCGGCCTGCACCAGCGCGACAACCGTCGCCTCATCGACACCCTGGTCAAGCTCAAGAACCTCGGCAACACCCTCATCGTCGTCGAGCACGACGAAGACACCATCCGCACTGCCGACTGGGTCGTCGACATCGGCCCCGGCGCGGGCGAGCACGGGGGCAAGGTCGTGCACTCCGGGTCCTACGAGGCGCTGCTGACGAACCCGCAATCGATCACGGGCGACTATCTCTCCGGCCGCCAGTCGATCGCCACGCCGAGCACGCGCCGACCCAGTGATCCCGAGCGGATGCTCACGATCGAGGGTGCGCGCGCCAACAATCTGCGCAGTGTCGATGCGAGCATTCCCCTGGGTACCTTCACCGCGGTCACCGGCGTCAGCGGTTCCGGCAAGTCGTCGCTCATCAACGACATCCTCTACAAGGTGCTCGCCAACGAGTTGAACGGGGCTCGCCAGATCCCCGGCAAGCACACCCGCGTCAGGGGGCTCGAGAGCCTCGACAAGGTGGTCCACGTCGATCAGGCACCGATCGGCCGCACGCCGCGCTCGAATCCGGCCACCTATACCGGCGTCTTCGATCGCATCCGCACCCTCTTCTCCGAGACGGCCGAGGCGAAGGCGCGGGGCTACCTCCCCGGGCGCTTCAGCTTCAACGTCAAGGGCGGACGCTGCGAGAACTGCTCGGGTGATGGCACCATCAAGATCGAGATGAACTTCCTGCCCGACGTCTACGTCACCTGCGAGGTGTGCGGGGGAGCGCGGTACAACCGCGACACCCTTTCGGTGCACTACAAGGGCAAGAACATCGCTGAAGTGCTCGACATGCCCATCAGCGAGGCTGCCGAGTTCTTCGAGGCGATCGGTGCCATCCACCGATATCTGCTCACCCTCGTCGAGGTCGGGCTGGGCTATGTTCGCCTCGGCCAGAGCGCGACGACGCTCTCGGGCGGCGAGGCGCAACGCGTCAAACTCGCCACGGAGCTTCAACGACGCTCGAACGGTCGCAGCATCTACGTGCTCGATGAGCCCACGACCGGGCTGCACTTCGAAGACGTTCGCAAGCTGTTGCTCGTGCTCAATGGGCTCGTAGACAAGGGCAACACCGTCGTCGTCATCGAACACAATCTCGACGTCATCAAGTCGGCCGACTGGGTCATCGACCTCGGGTCTGAGGGCGGCTCGGGCGGTGGCCAGATCATCGCAACCGGAACGCCCGAAGACGTCGCGCGCTCGCGCAAGAGCCACACCGGCAAGTTCCTCAAGGAGGTTCTGGCCGCCAAGCCCGCGGGCGGCAAGCGGCCACAGCGCGCCCGGGCCGCCGGATAGCGACCCACCGCCATGGCAGACACTGTCAGCTACCGTCCGAAGGCGGGGGAGATCCCCACCCAGCCGGGTGTTTACCGATTCCGGGATGCCTCGGAGCGCATTCTCTACGTCGGCAAGGCGAAGAACCTGCGGGCCAGGCTCAGCAACTATTTCGCACCGCTTCAGAGCCTGCATGAGCGCACCAGGCGGATGGTGACGACGGCTGTCTCCGTGGAGTGGACCGTTGTTGCGAGCGAGTTCGAGGCTCTGCAGCTGGAGTTCACCTGGATCAAAGAGTTCGATCCTCCGTTCAATGTGCAGTTCCGTGACGACAAGTCTTATCCGTATCTCGCGATCACGCTCGCCGAGAGCGTTCCTCGGGTCATCGTCACCCGTAACAAGAACATCACGGGTGCCCGCTATTTCGGCCCCTACACGAAGGTGTGGGCCCTGCGCGAGACCGTCGATCTCATGCTCAAGGCGTTCCCGATGCGCAGCTGCACCGATTCGACCTACAAGCGAGCGGAGCGATCTGGGCGCCCGTGTCTGCTCGGTGACATCGGTAAATGTGCCGCCCCGTGTGTCGGGCGCGTCAGCAAGGAGGACCACAAGTCGATCGCCCTCGACTTCGCGTCTTTCATGGCCGGTCAGGACACTCGTTACGTCAACGAGCTGACTACGAAGATGACCACAGCAGCCGAGGAACAGGACTATGAGTCCGCTGCGCGGTATCGCGACCAGCGGTCCGCGCTCGAGACCGTGCTCACGAAGAACGCGGTCGTTCTCTCCGACAGCATCGATGCGGATGTCATCGGCATCGCTCATGATGAGCTTGCGGCTGCGGTGCAGCAGTTCGTGGTGCGTGGTGGCCGCATCCGTGGGGTGCACAGTTGGGTGGTTGACAAGGAGCTCGATGTGGAGCTCCCCGAGCTGGTCGAGTCGGTGCTGCAGAACGCCTACGGTGATGACGTCGAGCCGCCGAGACGGGTTATCGTTCCGGCTCTCCCCGAGGATGCACCCGAGCTCGAATACTGGCTTGCCGCTCGCCGCTGGGAGTCAGCCGGCCACACGGGCCGGGTCACCCTCTCCGTGGCGAGGCGTGGCGAGCTTGCCGCACTCGCCCAGACGGTCGACACGAATGCCCGTAACGCGCTCGTGCTCTACAAGACTCGTCGCAGCGGCGATTTCGTGGCGCGTTCCCAGGCCCTCGCCGACATTCAGGATGCACTCGGAATGGCCGATGCGCCGCTGCGGATCGAGTGTTACGACGTCTCCCATCTGTCGGGTACGAACATCGTCGCGTCGATGGTCGTGTTCGAAGACGGCCTGCCGCGAAAAGACCAGTACCGACGTTTCAGCATCCCCGAGTCCACCGATGACACCGAGTCGATCTTCCAGACGCTGAGCCGGAGGCTCTCCCACCTCGATGATGATGCCGAGGCCGCGGAGACGGAACCATCGCTCGGCACCGGTACGGCTGGCAGCGCGCAGAGTTCTGAAACTGCTCAGGATGCGCAGGAGACCGTGGTCGACCAGGCTCCGCCTCGACGTCGCTTCGCCTACCGCCCCAATCTGCTGATCGTCGACGGCGGTCAGCCACAGGTGAATGCGGCGGCACGTGCGCTGAGAGAACAGGGCGTCACCGACATCCAGTTGTGTGGCATCGCCAAGCGCCTTGAAGAGATCTGGCTCCCCGACTCGGATTATCCGGTCATCCTGCCCCGCAACAGCGACGCTCTCTTCCTCATCCAGAGGATTCGCGATGAGGCCCATCGCTTCGCGATCACCTACCAACGACAGCGTCGACGCCGCGACATCTCCTCTGTTCTCTCCGAGATTCCGGGGGTCGGTCCGTCGCGTGTTCGCGAGCTGCTTCGGCACTTCGGTTCGGTGACGAAGCTCCGCACGGCGTCCGCTGAGGAGATCATGGTGGTGAAGGGCGTCGGTCCGGCCCTCGCCGAGACCATCCACAGCCGGCTGCGCGACCCAGCCGGTCCGCAGGCTCGGTAGGCTTGGGGCAGCAGATCAGGGCTAGTGAACAGGGGCGACAGATGGCAGAGGCGGGCGAGCAGCAGGAGGTGCTGATCGTCACAGGCATGTCCGGGGCGGGGCGCACGACGGTTGGCAACGCGCTCGAGGATCTGGGCTGGTACGTCGTCGACAATCTGCCGCCCCAGATGCTGCGGCCGCTGGCCGAACTCGCAGACCGCGCCGGAGGCAATCTGCCCCGCATCGCTGCGATCGTCGACGTTCGCGGCGGGCGGTTGTTCTCCGATCTGAGCGAGATGATCGAATCGCTGCGCATGACCTCGCATCTGCGCGTGATCTTCCTCGAGGCCACGGATGCTGCGCTCGTGCGCCGCTTCGAGCAGGTGCGTCGCCCGCACCCTCTGCAGGGTGATGGCACGCTCCTCGACGGGATAGCGGAGGAGCGCGCCAGAATGGCCGAGATCCGCGAGTCCAGCGACATCGTCATCGACACGACGGATCTGAACATCCACCAGTTGGCGATGTCGGTCGCCGACACGTTCTCGGCTGAGAACACTCCGGGTCTGAGCGTCACGATCGTCAGTTTCGGCTTCAAGTACGGCCTCCCCGCGGACGCCGATCTGGTGGTCGACATGCGTTTCCTTCCCAATCCGTTCTGGATCCCTGAACTGCGGGCGCACAACGGGCGTGATGCCGAGGTGAGTTCCTTCGTGCTTGCGCAGGAGGGCGCCGAGGAGTTCATCACCGGCTATGTCGCCGCATTGCAGCCCGTGTTCGCCGGCTACCAGCGCGAGAACAAGCGGCATGCGACCATCGCTGTCGGCTGCACCGGCGGCAAGCACCGTTCGGTCGCCGTCGCTGAGGAGCTCGCACGCAGGCTCCGGGCTTCACCGTCGATAGCCGTCAACGTGAAGCATCGTGATCTGGGCCGCGAATAGCCCCTCGCTTTTCTTCGAGCGACCGCGCTCGCATCATCATCCCCGCCAGACCCCATGAAAGGAGCCCCACCGTGGCTCTCACCGCCGATGTCAAGGACGAGCTCGCAAAGATCCAGGTGAGCAAGACCACGGTCCGCGCAGCCGAGCTCTCGACGATCCTGAGGTTCTCCGGGGGCCTGCACATCATCTCCGGCCGCATCGCGGTTGAGTCGGAACTCGACACCGCGCAGCTGGCGCGCCGCGTCCGCAAGGATCTCGCGGAGCTCTACGGCGTGCGCAGCGAGATCTCGGTCATCTCGGCATCCGGCATTCGTAAGTCGAGCCAGTATCTGGTGCGCGTGCTCGAATCGGGGGAGACCCTCGCGCGGCAGACGGGCCTCCTCGATGCCCGGAGGCGTCCGATCCGGGGCCTCCCGAACAAGCTGACGACGGGCTCACGCGAGGAGCTTGCCGCGATCTGGCGCGGAGCCTTCCTCGCCCACGGCTCGTTGACCGATCCCGGCCGGTCGGCGGCGCTCGAGATCACCTGCCCGGGCAATGAGGCTGCGATGGCGCTCGTCGGCGCGGCAGGTCGGCTCGGTGTCGCGGCGAAGGCGCGCGAGGTCAGGGGAGTGCACCGTGTCGTCATTCGCGACGGCGAGGCCATCAGCGCCATGCTCGTGCTCATGGGCGCGCAGTCCACGGTTCTCAGCTGGGAGGAGCTGCGACAGCGTCGTGAGGTGCGCGCCACCGCGAACCGGCTCGTCAACTTCGATGACGCCAATCTGCGTCGTTCGGCCCAGGCCGCGGTGGCCGCGTGCGCCCGCGTCGAGCGTGCCCTCGAGATCCTCGGCGACGACATCCCCGGACACCTCCGGTATGCGGGAGAGCTGCGTCTGAGGTTCCGGGATGCGAGCCTCGACGAGCTGGGACACCACGCCGACCCGCCGATGACGAAGGATGCGGTGGCCGGTCGGATCAGGCGCCTGTTGGCGATGGCAGACAAGCTTGCAGACGAGCAGGGAATCCCGGGCACGGACGCGAATCTGCCACCCGACTACGAGGAAGCGTAGACTCGGATCATCCCCGCTGAGCGCACTCTGTTCGGTGCGCCATGGTTTCACACAAGGAGAATCAAATGGCTGAATACACACTTCCCGAGTTCCAGTACGATTACGCCGCGTTGGAACCCAGCATCAGTGGGGCGATCATGGAGCTTCACCACGGCAAGCACCACCAGGCCTATGTGACGGGCGCCAACACGGCCCTCGCACAGCTTGCGGAGGCACGCGACAAGGGCGAGCTGGCCAATGTCAACAAGCTGCAGAAGGACCTCGCGTTCAACCTGGGTGGTCACGTCAACCACTCGATTTTCTGGACGAACCTCTCGCCGAACGGCGGAGACAAGCCGACCGGCGAGCTGGCTGCCGCGATCGATGACAACTTCGGCTCCTTCGACAAGTTCCAGGCGCACTTCACGGCTGCCGCTCTCGGCGTGCAGGGGTCGGGCTGGGCCGTTCTTGCCTGGGATTCGATCGGCCAGAACCTGATCGTGCAGCAGTTCTTCGACCAGCAGGGCAACTTTGCCGCGGGCACGATTCCGTTGCTGATGCTCGACGTCTGGGAGCACGCCTACTACCTTGACTACCGCAATGTGCGTGCCGACTATGTGAAGGCCTTCTGGAACATCGTCGACTGGGCGAACGTCCAGCAGCGCTTCCAGGCCGCGAACGAGAAGACGAACGGCCTGCTGGTACTGTCATAGCGTGAATCGTGCCCGGGGCCTGGGCTCCCGGGCACGCCACCTCCTCATTCGAGAAGATCCCCATCCCGAAAAATCGCACGAATCGTGCACTAGAAACGGAGTTTCATGAGCGTCAAGATCGGCATCAACGGCTTCGGTCGCATTGGCCGTAACTACTTCCGTGCCGCGCTGGCCCAGGGCAGCGATCTTGAGATCGTTGCCGTCAACGACCTCACCGACACGAAGACCCTTGCCCACCTGCTCAAGTACGACTCCGTCGCAGGCCGCCTCGACGCCACGGTCCAGGTCGATGGTGACAACATCATCGTCAACGGCAAGACCATCAAGGTTCTGGCCGACCGCGACCCCGCCAACCTCCCCTGGGGCGAGCTGGGCGTTGACATCGTCATCGAGTCGACCGGTTTCTTCACCAAGGCTGAGGGTGCGCGCAAGCACATCGAGGCCGGCGCGAAGAAGGTTCTCATCTCGGCTCCCGCTTCAGGCGAGGATGCGACGTTCGTCATGGGCGTCAACCACGAGGACTACGACCCCGCCAACCACCACATCATCTCGAACGCGTCGTGCACCACCAACTGCCTCGCCCCCCTTGCGAAGGTCTTCAACGACAAGTTCGGTATCGAGCGTGGTCTCATGACGACGGTTCACGCCTACACGGCCGACCAGAACCTGCAGGATGGCCCGCACAGCGATCTGCGTCGCGCACGCGCCGCTGCCATCAACATCGTCCCGACCTCGACGGGTGCGGCGAAGGCGATCGGCCTTGTCATGCCTGAGCTCGTCGGCAAGCTCGATGGCTTCGCTCTCCGCGTCCCGGTTCCCACCGGTTCCATCACCGACCTCACCGTGACGGCGAGCCGCCCGGTATCGGTCGATGAGATCAAGGCCGCGTACAAGGAGGCCGCTGAGGGCTACCTCAAGGGCATCCTCAAGTACACCGAGGACGAGATCGTCTCGAGCGACATCGTCGGCGACGCGCACTCGTCGATCTTCGATGCGGGTCTCCTGCGCGTCATCGGCGACCAGGTGAAGCTGAGCAGCTGGTACGACAACGAGTGGGGCTACTCCAACCGTCTCGTCGACCTCACCGAGTACGTCGCCGAGCGCCTGTAACCACGAGACGATAACGGTACCCACCCGATGGCTCTTCGCACGATCGAATCCTTGGGGGATCTTGCCGGCAAGGCGGTCGTCGTCCGCTGTGATCTGAACGTTCCTCTCAAGGACGGTCAGATCACGGACGACGGCCGCATCCGCGCGTCCCTCGCCACCCTCACTGCGCTGACGGATGCCGGCGCACGCGTCGTCGTCGTCTCGCACCTCGGACGCCCTGACGGCGCTCCGGAGCCGAAGTACAGCCTCGCTCCTGTCGCTGCCCGCCTCGGCGAGCTCCTCGGCCGTACTGTCGCCTTCGCGACGGACACTGTGGGGGAGTCGGCGACAGCCGTTGTCTCCTCACTCGACGCCGGCGGGGTGGCGCTCCTCGAGAACCTGCGCTTCAACCCGGGAGAGACCTCCAAGGACGCCGGCGAACGCGCCGCGTTCGCAGCGAAGCTTGCAGCCTTCGGTGATGCGTTCGTCTCCGACGGCTTCGGGGTCGTTCACCGCAAGCAGGCGAGTGTCTACGAGCTCGCAGAGGCGCTGCCGAGCGCAGCCGGCCTGCTCATTGCAGCAGAACTCGATGTCCTCGACCGCCTCACGGAGCGTCCGAGCAAGCCGTACACGGTCGTGCTCGGCGGGTCCAAGGTGTCCGACAAGCTGGGCGTCATCGGGCATCTGCTGCCCAGGGTCGATTCTCTGCTGATCGGCGGTGGCATGATGTTCACCTTCCTCGCGGCCCTCGGCCACAAGGTGGGATCAAGCCTTCTGGAGACCGATCAGATCGAGACCGTGCGCGGCTATCTCGACGAGGCGAAGCGGCTGGGCGTCACGATTGTGGTGCCGACGGATGCTGTGGTCGCCTCCAAGTTCGGCGCGGATGCAGAATATGCGGTCAAGGCTGCGGATGCGTTGGAAGACACCCCGTGGGGAGCTTCCGGTCTCGGCCTCGACATCGGGCCGGAGACTGCTGCGGCATTCGCCGAGGTCATCCGCTCCTCGTCGACTGTCTTCTGGAACGGCCCGATGGGCGTCTTCGAGTTGGAGCCGTTCGCGGAGGGCACCCGTACCGTGGCCGCCGCACTCACTGAGGTCGACGGCCTTTCCGTCGTCGGCGGCGGAGATTCCGCAGCCGCTGTCCGGGCGCTCGGCTTCGCCGATGAGCAGTTCGGTCATATTTCTACTGGCGGCGGTGCGAGCCTCGAGTTCCTCGAAGGCAAGAGCCTGCCCGGACTGGAGGTCCTCGGATGGCACAAGTGACGAAGGCGAACGGGCGCGTCCCGTTCATCGCCGGCAACTGGAAGATGAACCTCGATCACCTGCAGTCGATCGCGTTCGTGCAGAAACTCGCATGGAGCCTCAAGGACGCCCGGCTCGACTTTGACGGCGTCGAGGTCGCGGTCTTCCCGCCGTTCACAGATCTGCGTTCGGTGCAGACCCTCGTTGCGGCAGACAAACTCCCCGTCAAATACGGAGCTCAGGATGTCTCCGCCCATGACGCCGGGGCATTCACCGGTGAGATCTCCGGGGCCTTCCTGAAGGCACTCGACTGCGAATATGTGATCATCGGTCACTCCGAGCGCCGCACGCTCCATATGGAGGATGACGCGTTAGTCGCCGCCAAGGTGAAGGCTGCGCTCAAGTACGATGTCACTCCCGTCATCTGCGTCGGTGAGACCGCAGAGGATCTCGCCGAGCACGGCCCGAGCGCGGTTCCTGTGGCCCAGCTCACCGCTGCCCTAGAGGGCGTGGGGGCGGGAGCGGATATCGTCGTCGCCTATGAGCCCGTCTGGGCCATCGGTTCAGGCCAGGCCGCGACGCCAGAGCAGGCCGAACAGGTCGCCGCTGCCCTCCGCGCCGTGGTCGCGGAGTCGATCGGGGCGGATGCAGCTGCTGCAACCCGCATTCTGTACGGCGGTTCCGTCAAGTCGGGCAACATCGCCGGCTTCATGCGCCAGCCGAACGTCGACGGCGCGCTCGTCGGCGGTGCGAGCCTCGATGTGGCCGAGTTCTCGAGCATCTCGCGGTTCCAGAGTCACGTCGGAACCTGATCCTCCGGGTGTCCGAGCCGCGACCGGGTTATACTGGTCACCGGCTTCCCGTGCCGTGATCGGCGCTGCCCCGTAGCGACGAGGCACCATTGAAAGGCTTGTTGTGGAAATTCTCCAGGTAATCTTCCAGGTTGTGCTGGGTATCACCAGTCTCCTGCTGACCCTGCTCATCCTGCTGCACCGTGGTCGGGGCGGCGGCCTCTCGGACATGTTCGGCGGTGGCGTCACCTCAAACCTTGGCGCTTCGGGTGTGGCGGAGCGCAACCTCAACCGCTTCACCGTCATCCTCGGACTGATCTGGCTGACTTGCATCGTCGTGCTGGGCCTGATCACCAAGTTCGACTCGGCTATCTAGAAGGAGTCTCTCGTGGCATCAGGGGGAAGCGCCATCCGTGGCTCGCGCGTCGGCGCGGGCCCCATGGGCGAACAGGACCGCGGCTTCCAGGCCGAACGCATTCGGGTCGACTACTGGTGTGGCAATGGCCACCAGTTGAGCCCGTACTTTCTCGCGACGATCGAGCCGGAGGAGATCCCCGAGCTGCGCGACTGCCCCAGCTGCGGCGCTCCCGCTGGTCGCGACCAGGCCAATCCGCCTCAGGTCACGAAGCTCGAGCCGTACAAGACGCACCTCGCGTATGTGAAGGAGCGGCGCACTGAAGAAGAGGCGGTTGCCCTTCTCGAGGAGGCTCTCGTCCAGCTTCGCGCACGTCGTGGCACGGTCGCATAGGCGGCACCCAGGAACGCAGCAGTAAGGGCCCGGCGATCTCGCCGGGCCCTTACTGTTTTAGCGCTGTATGTGCTCAGTACTCGGCGGCGATGAGGTCGCGAGGAACATCAGCGGATGCGTCGTCATCAACGAAGAAGACGGTGCGTCGCCGTCCTTCCACTCCCGCAGCGGGAACCAGGTTCGGGCTCACTCCGGCCAGCGCCAAGCCGAGCGGTGAGGCCTTGTCAGTACCCGCAAGGGCCAGCCACACACGCTCGGAACTGTTGATGGTGTCGAGCGCGAGACTGATCCGCTCCGGAGGCGGCTTGGGGGAGTCTCTTATGGCGATGACCGGTGAGCTCGCCTCGGCGAGCTCGCCTCGGTGCGGGAACAGGGACGCGATGTGACCATCCGGCCCCATGCCGAGGAAGGTCACGTCGAAGTGGGGGAGTTCCGCGCCAGCCTCGGCGTTCTCACGAAGGGTCGCGGCATACTGCGCTGCGGCGGCATCCAATTCGATCCCCTCGTCGGAGGAGGGCATGGTGTGGATGTTCTGCTCGGGGATGGCGACGTGACTCAGCAGCGCATCGAGCGCCTGCTGTTCGTTGCGATCGGCATGGCCGCGCGGCACCCAGCGCTCGTCTCCCCACCACAGCGCGATCCGCTCCCAGTCGATTGAGTCGCGGTCGGGCGAGGCGTTCACACCCGCGAGGATACCGATTCCGACGGTTCCCCCGGTGAGCACGACGTTGACGAGAGGTTTCTCTGCCTGGATGCGTGCGACAGTTCGGATGAATCGGCTCGCCACTGCGGAGACGAGCGCATCCTTGCTCTCGTGGATGATGACCTGACGATGAATGCTCATGACTACTTTCGCGAGGAGGACTGTGCGAGTTCGCCGAGGCCCTTCGTGATGACCTCGCCGAAGAGGTCATCCGGGTCGAGTCGCCGCAACTCTTCTGCAAGACAGTCTCGCAGGCTCCGCCGGGGAAGCGAAATGTCCTGCATGGGCTGGCCCGGCTGCGAAAGGGTGGCGACGGGGAGGTGTACCCGGTCGAGGCTGATGTCGCCGGAGGACCGGGTGAGCACGACGCCGTGAATTCCTGAGAAGTCGTCGGGCTCGGTGAGGTCGCATTCGACCTCGACCTGCAGCTGCTTCTGCAGCCATGCGGCGAGCAACAGCGTCGACGGTGAGTCGGATGATCCGCTCACCCTGACCGCGACGATGGGTTCGAAAGGAGGCTGGTCGAGCACTGCCGCGAGTTGCGCCCGCCACAGGGTGAGCCTGGTCCAGGCGAAGTCGGTGTCGCCCGGGGCGTAGCTTTCGGCGAGGGAGTCGAGGAATGCGCCCGGATCGGCCTGCGCGGCCGAGTCGGTGATCCGGCGCTGTGCGATGCGGCCGATGGGCGAGGTCGAAACCACCTCTGGTGCCCGGCCCGGCCACCACGCCACAACGGGGGCGTCAGGGAGCAGCAGCCCCATGACGAGACCCTCCGCGTTGGCGGCGTTCTCGCCGAACGCCTTGAGCACGATGACCTCACTCGCTCCGGCGTCGCCGCCGACGCGGATCTGCGCGTCGAGTCTGGCGCCCCCGGCTGTACCGCCGTCGACAGGAGTCGAGACGACGATCACCCGCATCGGGTGCTCGCGGGAGGCGTCGTTGGCGGCCTCGATCGCCTGCTCCTCCTTGCCCAGGTCCGTCGCGATCACAAGCGTGAGCACGCGGCCCAGAGCGACGGCGCCGCCTTCCTCTCGGATGGTCACGAGCGCCTTCGAGATCTTGCTGCCCGTTGTGTCGGGAAGGTCGATGATCATGGCCGTCTCCAGGTCCTGCCGTCGCGGGCGAGTAGTTCGTCGGCCGAGCTCGGCCCCCAGGTGCCGGGTCGGTACTGTTCCGGTTGTCCCTGCGTCGCCCAGTAATGCTCGATGGGGTCGAGGATCTTCCAGCTCAGTTCGACCTCTTCGTGCCGGGGGAAGAGGGGTGGGTCTCCGAGGAGAACATCGAGGATGAGCCGCTCGTAGGCTTCGGGGCTGGCCTCTGTGAAGGCGTGCCCGTATCCGAAGTCCATCGTCACGTCGCGCACCTGCATGCCTGCGCCCGGAACCTTCGATCCGAATCGAATGGTCACACCCTCATCGGGCTGGACGCGGATCACGAGCGCGTTCTGGCCGAGGGCCGAGGTCTGACTGTCGGCGAACAGGCTCTGCGGGGCACGCTTGAACATGACGGCGATCTCGGTGACGCGACGGCCGAGTCGTTTACCTGCGCGGAGGTAGAACGGCACACCACTCCACCGTCTTGTGCCGATGTCGAGTCTGATGGCGGCGTAGGTCTCCGTGAGCGATTCGGGATTCATCCCGTCTTCTTCGAGGAAGCCGACGACCTCTTCGCCGCCCTGCCAGCCCGAGGAGTACTGGCCCCGTGCTGTGACGGTGCTCAGGTCTTCGGGCAGGGTGATCGCCGAGAGCACCTTCTCCTTCTCTGCGCGGAGAGATGCGGCATCGAAGCTGACGGGCTCCTCCATCGCCGTGAGGGCGAGGAGCTGCAGCAGGTGGTTCTGGATGACGTCGCGCGCCGCCCCGATTCCGTCGTAGTAGCCGGCGCGGCCGCCCACTCCGATGTCCTCCGCCATGGTGATCTGGATGTGATCGACATGGTTGGCGTTCCACAGCGGCTCGAAGAGCTGGTTGGCGAAACGCAGCGCAAGGATGTTCTGCACCGTCTCCTTGCCCAGGTAGTGGTCGATCCTGAAGACAGAGTCGGGCGGGAAGACCGACTCGACGACGGAGTTCAACTCACGGGCGGTGGTGAGGTCGCTTCCGAAGGGCTTCTCGATGACGACGCGGCGCCACTGTCCGTCCTTCTGCTCGGCGAGGCCGGAGCGGCGAAGCTGCTCGGTGACCTGCGGGAACGACTTCGGCGGGATCGACAGGTAGAAGGCGTGATTGCCCATCGTGCCGCGATCGCGGTCGAGCTGTTCAAGCGTCTGCTTGAGCTTCTCGAATGCCGCATCGTCGTCGAATTCTCCCTGGACGAAGCGGATGCCCTGGGCCAGCTGGGCCCAGACGTCTTCGTCGAACGGCGTGCGCGCGTACTGCTTGACCGAGTCGTGCACGACCTTCTCGAAGTCCTGATCCTCCCATTCGCGTCGTGCGAATCCCACGAGCGCGAAACCGGGCGGAAGGAGGCCGCGGTTTGCAAGGTCATACACCGCGGGCATGAGCTTCTTGCGCGACAGGTCGCCCGTGACACCGAAGATGATGAGCGCGCTCGGACCTGCGATGCGGTTCAGGCGCCGATCGGAGGGGAGTCGCAGCGGGTTGAAGTCGGGGGTGATCTCCACCGGGGTCATTGGCTGATGGTCTCCAGCAGTCGGGGAACGTCGGCGACGGGTTCGCCCAGGGTCAGGGTGAGAACCGGGCGTCCGTGCTCCGCGAGCACGCTCGCGTCGCCTGCCGCCTGGGCCTGGATGAGCTGCCCGAAGGTGAATGGACGCTCGGGGATCTCAAGATCCTCGGATGCCGTTCCGACGAGTTGCAGAAAGACTCCGACGGCGGGCCCACCCTTGTGGAACTGGCCGGTGGAGTGCAGGAAGCGGGGCCCCCACCCGAAGGTGACGGGCCGCTTCGTGCGGGCCGCGATGCGATCGCGGAGCCGTTCGAGGCGAGGGTGGGCATGACGGTCGAGATAGGCCTGGATCGAGATGTAGCCGTTCTCAGGAACTGATGCGAGCAGCCGGTCGATCACGGCATCGAGCGTCTGCTCTCCTGCCACGACGTCGGCCGTTCCGCGAACCTCGATGGTGCCCTCGCTGAAGACCGGAGCGGTCGGCTCCGGGCGGTCGTCGAGCAGCCCACGGGTGGCGATCTTCGCCGATTCGACGTCGGGCTGATCGAAGGGGTTGATTCCGAGGAGGCGTCCTGCGATGACGACGGCGTACTCCCACACGAGAAGCTGCGCGCCGAGCGTGCCGCTGATCTCGATCTCGCCTTCGATGACCTCTTCGGTCTCACGGGCGCTCTCGACGAGGCGCACGATCTGCACATCGGGGAGTCCGAGGGAGACCTCGGGGGAGTCCTTGCCCAGAACGACGGGCAGCACACCCCGGCCCTCCTTGCCGGTGGACTCGGCGATGAGCTGCTCGGCCCAATCGGCGAACCCGACGATGTAGGTGCCGTCGGGCACGATGGCGAGCTTGTCGCGCAGCGGGCGCGTACCAGCCATGGCGGCGCCGAGGATCAGGCCCGGGTTGTCGGGGCGGTCGACGGCGAGTCTGCCCGCGACGGAGGAGGCCTCGTCGAGGAGTGCGGCGATGTCGACTCCGGCAAGACCGGACGGGACGAGGCCGAACGCGGTGAGCGCGGAATAGCGCCCGCCGACAGCAGGGTCCGCATTGAACACGCGGTAGCCGTCGGCACGCGCAGCCTGATCGAGAGGGGATCCCGGGTCGGTCACGATGACGATGCGATCGGTGGGGTCGATTCCCGCGTCGCGGAACGCCTTCTCGTAGACACGCTTCTGGCTGTCGGTCTCAACCGTCGAGCCCGACTTCGAGGAGATGACGACGGCGGTCGTGGCGAGCCTGTCGCGCAGTGCCGAGAGCACCTGGGACGGGTCGGTCGCGTCGAGCACCGTGAGCGGGACACCGGCGGTCCGGGTGATCACCTCGGGGGCGAGCGAGGATCCGCCCATACCTCCGAGCACGATGTGGTTGACGCCGACGGAACGAAGGTGATCACGCAGGGCGATGATGTCGCCGACGAGCCCCTCGGACACGACGACGGCCTCGGTCCAGCCGAGCCGCTTCGAAGCCTCATCCTCTGCGGCCGCACCCCAGAGCGAGGGATCCTGCGCCGTGATGCGGGAGGCGACCAGATCGCTCACCAGCTGCGGCACGATCCGATCCACGGCTTCAGCGGCTGCCCCGCTGACCGTGATGTCGAAACTCACCGTGCCGCCTCAAGAGCGGCGCTGACGGTGTCGAGCAGTTCGTTCCAGGAGACGATGAACTTGTCAACGCCCTCCTTCTCGAGCAGCGCAGTGACGTCGTCGTAGGAGACGCCGAGCGCGTCGATCGCGTCGAGCACCTCGTTGGCGTCGGCGTACGCTCCGGTCACCGTGTCGCCGCGGATCTCACCGTGGTCGAAGGTGGCCTCCATCGTCTTCTCCGGCATCGTGTTGACGATGTTCGGGGCGACGAGCTCAACGACGTAGGTGGTGTCCGGGACGGCGGGGTCCTTGACTCCGGTGGAGGCCCAGAGCGGCCGCTGCACATTGGCGCCGGCCGCCAGCAGGCCCTTGGCACGCTCGGTATCGAACGCCTGCTCGAACACCTGGTAGGCGAGTCGCGCGTTGGCCACGCCGGCCTTGCTCTTGAGTGCCTTCGCCTCGTCGCTTCCGATGGCGTCGAGTCGCTTGTCGATCTCGGTGTCGACACGGGAGACGAAGAAGGAGGCGACCGAGCGGATGCCCGCGAGGTCGACTCCGGCGTCCTTGGCCTGCTCGAGGCCCGTGAGGTACGCGTTGATGACCTCGCGGTAGCGGCTGAGGCTGAAGATCAGCGTGACGTTGACGCTGATGCCGACGGCGGTCAGCGCCGTGATGGCCTCGAGGCCCTCGACGGTCGCGGGCACCTTGATCATGACGTTGGGGCGGTCGACCTTGGCCCACAGCTCCTTGCCCTGCGCAATGGTGCCTGCGGCGTCGTGCGCGAGGCCCGGCTCCACCTCGATCGAGACGCGTCCGTCTTCGCCCGCCGTGGCGTCGTAGACGGGCCGCAGGATGTCGCATCCGGATGCCACGTCATGCGTCGTGATGTCGAAGACGGCATCCGTGACGCTGGCGCCGGAGGCGGCGAGCTGCGAGACCTGCTTGTCGTAGCTCGCTCCCTTCGCCAGCGCTCCGGCGAAGATCGTGGGGTTGGTTGTGACACCGACGACGTTGCGGTCTTCGATGAGCTTCTGCAGACCGCCTGAGACGATGCGGTCCCGGGACAGGTCGTCGAGCCAGATGCTGACGCCTGCGGCGGAGAGTTCTGCGAGGGGGCTGGTCATAACGTCTTCTTCCTCTGTGCTTGTGAAGCTGGTGGCGCTGTCGCGCGCTCTGTCGTTGTTAACGCTGTGCTGCGGCGAGTGATTCCTTCGCCGCTGCGACCACATGCTCGGTCGTGATGCCGAACTCTCGGAACAGGGTCTTGTAGTCGGCGGATGCGCCGAAGTGCTCGATCGAGACGCTACGGCCGGCGTCGCCGACGTAGGGGCGCCAGGTGAGCGCGATGCCAGCCTCGACGGAGACTCGCGCCTTGACGGACTCCGGCAGCACCGACTCACGGTATGCGGAGTCCTGCTCCTCGAACCACTCGAGGCTCGGAGCCGACACGACGCGGGCGTTGATACCCTCGGCCCTCAGCTGCTCGCGCGCCTCGACGGCGAGCTGCACCTCGGAACCCGTGGCGATCAGGATGACGTCGGGGGTCCCACCAGGAGCCTCAGCGAGAACATAGGCACCGCGAACGACGTTCTTGGCCGAGGCGAACGTCTCGCCCTCCGCATCGCCGTCGCCACGCTCGAACACGGGGATGTTCTGTCGCGTGAGTGCGATTCCGGCCGGGCCTTCGCGGCGGGCGAGGATGTTCTTCCAAGCCCAGCCCACCTCGTTGGCGTCGGCGGGACGCACGACATCGAGACCGGGGATGGCGCGGAGCGTCGCAAGCTGCTCGATCGGCTGGTGGGTCGGGCCGTCCTCGCCGAGGGCGACGGAGTCGTGGGTCCAGACGAACACCGAGGGTGCCTTCATGAGTGCCGCCAGGCGCACAGCCGGACGCATGTAGTCGCTGAAGATCAGGAACGTACCGCCGAAGGGGCGGGTGTTGCCGTGCAGCACGATGCCGTTGAGGATGGCCGCCATCGCGTGCTCGCGGATGCCGAAGTGCAGAACGCGACCGTAGCGGTCGCCCTTCCACTCGGCCGTGGAGTGCTCGGCCGGCACGAAGGATGCGGCGCCGCCGATCGTGGTGTTGTTCGACTCCGCCAGGTCGGCCGATCCGCCCCAGAGCTCGGGGATGACACCGCCGAGCTCTGTGAGTACCTTGCCGGATGCTGCGCGCGTCGAGATGTCCTTGCCCGCTTCGAACTCGGGGAGGGCCTCATCGACGCCCTCGGGGAGCTCGCCTGAGAGGACCCGGTCGAGGAGCTTCTTGCGCTCCGGGTTGGCTGCGGCCCAGGCTTCGAACGACTCGTTCCACTCCGCGTGCGCCTGAGCGCCACGCTCAAGCGCCTTGCGGGTGTGGTCGATGACCTCGGGGGCGACCTCGAAGGTCTTCTCCGGGTCGAAACCGAGCGCACGCTTGGTGGCTGCCAGCTCGTCGGCGCCCAGTGCGGAGCCATGGATCTTGCCGGTGTTCTGCTTGTTCGGTGCCGGCCATCCGATGATGGTGCGCAGGATGATCAGCGAGGGCTTGGAGGACTCTGCCTTCGCGGCCTCGATGGCCGCGTTCAGCTCCTGGATGTCCTCGTGGTACTCGCCCGTCTTCTTCCAGTCGACGGTCTGGACCTGCCAGCCGTAGGCCTCGTAGCGGGCCTGCACGTCTTCGGTGAAGGCGATGTTGGTGTCGTCCTCGATGGAGATCTGATTGCTGTCGTAGATGGCGATCAGATTGCCGAGCTGCTGGTGGCCGGCGAGCGAGGATGCCTCGCTCGTGATGCCCTCCTGCAGGTCGCCGTCGCCGGCGATGACGTAGACGAAGTGGTCGAAGGGGCTCGTGCCTGCTGCAGCCTCGGGATCGAACAGGCCGCGCTCGAAGCGCGACGCGTAGGCGAAGCCGACGGCGGACGCGAGACCCTGGCCGAGAGGACCGGTCGTGATCTCGACGCCATCGGTGTGACCGTACTCGGGGTGACCCGGTGTCTTCGAGCCCCAGGTGCGCAGTGCCTTCAGGTCGTCGAGTTCGAGGCCGTAGCCGCCGAAATAGAGCTGAACGTACTGCGTCAGCGAGGAGTGCCCGACCGAGAGGATGAAGCGGTCGCGACCGATCCATTCGTTGTCGGACGGGTCACGACGCATGACCTTCTGGAAGAGCAGATAGGCCGCAGGCGCGAGCGACATCGCGGTGCCGGGGTGGCCGTTGCCGACCTTCTCGACGGCGTCTGCTGCGAGGATACGGGCCGTGTCGACCGCCTGGTTGTCAATGGGATCCCATTGGAGAGCTGCCACGTGAATGATGACCCTTCTTCTGCTGCTGTTACCGGCGCCGCTATGAAGTACGGCATGCGAATAGAAAGAGCACCCACCCGGACATCATCGGCACATCCGTCAGCGATCGCCGACAGCGCGAAGCTGATGGTCAGCGACCTCCTGCGGGGGCAGGCCATTCCCAAGTATAGGGACTACGGGTCGCCCCGCGTCGTGTTCTGCGGCTCCGCCCCCACTCACGAGGCGCGGGCCCCGCCCATGGGGTGGCCTACACTGGATTCTTGGAATAACCACTGCTGTTAGAGGAGTAATGGACACAACCATCGACGCCCCGGTGCACTCGGAGAGGGCACGAGGAATGGCCAAAGTCCGCGCTTACCTCGCATTGACCAAGCCGCGGGTCATCGAACTTCTCCTCGTCACGACGGCACCCGTCATGATCCTGGCTCATGGCGGCATCCCCAACCTGTGGCTCATGCTCTGGACGCTCATCGGGGGTGCCCTCAGCGCAGGATCCGCGGGGGCGTTCAACTGCTACATCGACCGCGACATGGATCGCGTCATGAAGCGCACCGCCAATCGACCGCTCGTCACAGGAGCCGTGTCAGATCGTGAAGCCCTCGTCTTCGCCTGGGTTCTCGGTGTCGTCTCCGTCGCGCTGCTGTGGGTCACCACGAACTGGCTCGCGGCAGTGCTCTCGGCGGCGGCGATCTTCTTCTACGTCGTCGTCTACACGCTGATCCTCAAGCGCCGCACGTCGCAGAACATCATCTGGGGTGGAATCGCGGGATGCTTCCCTGTTCTCATCGGCTGGGCGGCCGTCACCGAGTCGGTCAGCTGGTCCGCCATCATCCTGTTCCTCGTGGTCTTCCTCTGGACGCCGCCGCACTACTGGCCGTTCTCGATGAAGTTCCGCAAGGACTACGCGGCGGCCAATGTGCCGATGCTCGCTGTGGTGCGCGGCCGCGCCCAGGTCGGGCTGCAGACGATCCTCTACGCGTGGGCGACCGTCGTCTGCTCACTCCTGCTGGTGCCGGTGCATCCGATGGGCTGGACCTACACGATCGTGGCTCTCGCCTCGGGCGCGTGGTTCATCATCGAGTCGCACAAGCTCTACGGCAGGGCCATCCGGCACGAGGAGCCGAGCCCGATGCGTCTCTTCCACGCGTCCATCACGTATCTGACGCTCGTCTTCGTGGCCGTCGGCGTCGACCCGCTGCTCCCGTTCTGACGCGCGCCGTCTAGCCTCCCGGCACGCTCGGAACTATTCGGCGGGCGCCGCTCGCTTCATCCTGAGCAGCACAACGGTCATGACCGCTGCGAGAAGGCTGGCGAGGATCATGTGCACGCCGACGACCAGCTCCGGCAGGCCGTTGCGCGCCTGGAAGAGACCCACGGCGATCTGAACCAGCTCGACCGCGAGGAGAGCGGCGGCCCAACCCAGAACGGGTAGGCGGCGCACCGCAGCCGCGACAACGAGCACGATCGTGAGAGCGAACGCGAGGTAAGCGGGCCAGGCGTGGAGATGCTCGAGGATCTCGACGTTGAACCCCGTGCGGCCTGCGGTGGCATCGCCCGAGTGCGGACCGGATCCCGTCGTCAACACTCCGACCCCGATCGTGACGGCGACGACGAGGCTCGTCGCGTGGGCGATGCCGGCGAACCATGACGGTACGACTCGAACGCGCGGGCCGACGGGGGAGTATGCCTGCACGAGGAATGCGGCGGTGACGCAGACCAGCGCGAGCGAGGCGACGTAGTGGAAGCCCACGATGAACGGGTTCAGGCCCGTGAGCACCGAGATGCCGCCGACGATTCCCTGGGCGACAACGCCGCCGAGCACGATCGCTGCCAGGACGAAGAGGTCTCGGCGTGTCGCACGCAGTCGCCACACGAGCACGAGCACGACGAGCGCGAGAAGGCCCACCACCATGCTCATCATGCGGTTGCTGAACTCGATGACGCCGTGGATGCCCATCTCCGCGGTGGGGACGAGTGACTCGGGGGTGCACGTGGGCCAGGTCGGGCAGCCGAGGCCGGATCCGGTCAGGCGCACGGCGCCGCCCGTGCCGATGATCACGACCTCTGCGATCAACGACAGCCAGGCGAACACAAGAATGGCTTTCGGCAGTGCCGTCGCGGCTTTCTGGGGGGTCTTCACGGCCAGATCGGACGCACTGCTCACGGTTTTCCCGTCCTTCGTTACTTTTGCAGCGACACCGTATAGAATTGAGCCGTTCAGGAACACAGCCAATGCCGGGGTGTCAACGCAGATACCGGGGTCACTCCCCGTTTCCTTGTTCATTCTAGGCAGGCAGAACTGCGCATATGTCGCACGGAACGACGTCGCTCAGGAACTTGGTTCCAGGGCACTCGCCCATGACGGTCAGTGCAGAAGCGACCACCCAGACGAACGTCACTCCCGGATGATTGCGGCGTGTGCTCTGTCAGGCTGCGAAGGCAGCAGCACGGTCCGGCCGGGGAATGCACGTCATTCTCCCGCGGTTGTGGCCAGTGAAGAAGAAGAGGTTAGTCATGTCAGATGTTCTGATCGATCGTCCGGAACTCTCGAGCCTCGGCATCTATGAATTCGGCTGGTCCGATTCTGATGCCGCCGGCGCATCCGCCCGCCGTGGCCTGTCCCCGGAGGTCGTCGCCAATATCTCGGCGCTCAAGGATGAACCCGAGTGGATGCTCAAGAATCGTCTGAAAGCACTCGCGCTCTTCTACAAGAAGCCGATGCCCGCATGGGGTGCCGACCTCTCCGGTATCGACTTCGACAACATCAAGTACTTCGTCCGCTCCACCGAGAAGCAGGCCCAGACCTGGGAGGATCTGCCCGACGACATCAAGAACACGTACGAGAAGCTGGGCATCCCCGAGGCCGAGCGCTCACGCCTGGTGGCCGGGGTCACCGCTCAGTACGAGTCCGAGGTCGTCTACCACCAGATCCGCGAGGACCTCGAGGCTCAGGGCGTCATCTTCACCGACACCGACACTGCACTGCGCGAGCACCCCGAGTTCTTCGAGGAGTACTTCGGCACCGTAATCCCTTCGGGTGACAACAAGTTCGCTGCGCTGAACACTGCGGTGTGGTCCGGCGGCTCCTTCGTCTATGTGCCTCCCGGCGTCCACGTCGAGATCCCGCTTCAGGCCTATTTCCGCATCAACACGGAGAACATGGGCCAGTTCGAGCGCACGCTGATCATCGCCGACGAGGGCAGCTACGTGCACTACATCGAGGGATGTACCGCGCCGATCTACAAGTCGGATTCGCTGCACTCCGCCGTCGTCGAGATCATCGTCAAGAAGAATGCACGTGTGCGCTACACGACCATCCAGAACTGGTCGAACAACGTCTACAACCTCGTCACCAAGCGGGCCATCGCCCATGAGGGCGCGACGATGGAGTGGGTGGACGGCAACATCGGCTCCAAGGTGACGATGAAGTACCCGTCGATCTATCTGGTGGGGGAGCGCGCCAAGGGCGAGACCCTCTCGGTGGCCTTCGCCGGCCCCGGTCAGCATCAGGATGCTGGCGCCAAGATGATCCACATGGCTCCGCACACGCAGTCATCGATCGTCTCCAAGTCGATCGCCCGAGGTGGTGGCCGCACAGGCTATCGCGGTGAGATCCGTATCGCCGCGGGCGCGCACCACTCGGCCAACACGGTGCGGTGCGATGCGCTTCTGGTCGATACGATCTCCCGCTCGGACACCTACCCGGTCACGGACATCCGCGAGGACAACGTGCAGATGGGCCATGAAGCGACAGTGTCCCGCGTGAGCGAGGAGCAGCTCTTCTATCTCATGTCTCGGGGCATGCCGGAGGACGAGGCCATGGCCATGATCGTTCGCGGCTTCATCGAACCGATCGCCCGCGAACTTCCCATGGAATATGCCATGGAACTCAACAAGCTCATCGAGATGGGCATGGAAGGATCTGTCGGATAGATGGCGACATCGGTGGCATCTGCCCATACCCCCACAGCTAACCCGTCGATCAACCACTCTCGCCTCGGCTCGAAGCAGCACAGCGTCGGAGGACTCGGCATCGCGCCCATCCAGACGCGGTCGGAACGCTTCTCGTCGTACGACGTCGCGGATTTCCAGCCCGTGCAGGCCACGGATTCCGAGTGGAAGTACACGCCCCTCGGAGCGGTCAGGCCCCTGACAGGCGACAGCCTCAACGGAAGCCCGGTCGAACCCGAGGTCTCCACGACAGGGTCCGCGCGATTCGAATGGATCGAGCGCACGGATGCCCACATCGGCACCGCGGGAATCCCTGAGGATCGTGCCTCGGCGAACGCCTGGAGCAGCTTCGAGCGCGCCGCACACATCGTGTTGGACGGGCAGGATGGCCGTGTAACAGTCATCCGGTCCGCCATGGGCTCCGAGCCCAGGGCCGCGCACACCGTCATCACAGCGACCGCGGGCAGCCGCGGTGTCGTCGTGCTCGACAATCGGGGCAAGGCCATGCTGGCCGAGAACCTCGAGATCGTCGTCGAGGACGAAGCCGCCATCACGGTCGTCTCCCTGCAGGAGTGGGATGACGATGCCGTGCACCTGGCCAGTCACTTCGCCACCGTCGGTCGCCGGGCCAAGCTTCGCTATGTGAGCGCAACCCTCGGCGGACTCGTCGCCCGCATCAACCCCTCCGTGCGTCTCGCAGGCGAGCGGGGCGACGCGGAGGTATACGGCCTCTACTTCGCCGACGCCGGTCAGCACATCGAGCACCAGGTGTTCGTGAACCACGACGCACCGAACACCGTGTCGCATGTCACCTACAAGGGTGCGCTGCAGGGCGAGGGGGCGCACACGGCCTGGATCGGCGATGTCCTCATCGGGCGTAACGGCACGGGCACCGACAGCTACGAGCAGAATCGCAACCTGCTCCTCACGGAGGGCGCCCGCGCCGACTCCGTGCCCAACCTCGAGATCGAGACAGGCGACATCAAGGGTGCCGGCCACGCCAGTGCCAGCGGTCGCTTCGACGACGAGCAGCTCTTCTACCTGCAGGCGAGGGGAATCCGGGAAGACGAGGCACGCAGGCTCGTCGTCAGGGGCTTCCTCGGCGAGGTCGTCCAGAAGATCGGCGTGCCCGAGATCGAGGCGCACCTCCACGAGGCCATCGAGGCAGAACTGGCGGCGACACGATGACGGTCAAGGTATGCGCGGTCGATGACATCTCCGTGGGAACCGCAGTGCGCGTCGTCATCGGCGACACCCCCATCGCAGTGGTCAGGGATTCGGCGGGCGACATCCACGCGATCGGTGACACCTGCACCCACGGCGACATCTCGCTCTCGGAGGGTTTCGTCGAGGACGACACCCTCGAGTGCTGGGCTCACGGCTCGCAGTTCTCGCTGAAGACGGGCAAGCCGATCACGCTTCCCGCCTATGAACCGGTCCCCGTCTTCGCGGTGTCGATCGTGGACGGCGACGTCTACATCGACCCGACCCCGACCTTCCCCTAATAGACACCGCTGCAGGATCCCTCCCCAGCTGTAGCGAAGAAAGAAGAATTCACCTCATGTCAACACTCATCATCAAGGACCTGCACGTCAGCGTCGAGACCGAGCAGGGCACGAAGCCGATCCTCAACGGAGTGGACCTCACGGTGGCCTCCGGCGAGACCCATGCCATCATGGGGCCGAACGGCTCCGGCAAGTCGACCCTGGCCTACACGATCGCCGGCCACCCGAAGTACCACGTCGAGAGTGGCTCCATCACGCTCGACGGCCAGGACATCCTCGCGATGTCGGTCGACGAGAGGGCTCGCGCCGGCCTCTTCCTCGCCATGCAGTATCCGGTCGAGATCCCCGGGGTCACCGTCACCAACTTCCTGCGCACCGCGAAGACGGCCGTCGACGGCGAGGCCCCGCCCATCCGTGCCTGGCTGAAGGACCTGCGCGGCTCGATGGCGAACCTTCGCATGGACAAGTCCTTTGCGGAGCGCAATGTCAACGAGGGCTTCTCCGGCGGAGAGAAGAAGCGTCACGAGATCCTGCAGCTCGAGCTTCTGAAGCCTCATTTCGCTGTTCTCGACGAGACCGACTCCGGGCTCGACGTCGACGCGCTCAAGATCGTGTCCGAGGGTGTCAACCGGGCAAAGGACACGACCGGAATGGGCCTTCTGCTCATCACCCACTACACGCGCATCCTGCGCTACATCAAGCCGGACTTCGTGCACGTCTTCGTCGACGGGCGCGTCGCAGAAGAGGGTGGCCCTGAGCTTGCGGACCGGCTTGAGAACGAGGGCTACGATCGCTTTCTGGCCGACACGAACGTAGGCTAGAACCATGGCAGTAGCACTCGAACCGCAACTCTTCGATCAGGTCGAAGAAGCGCTGAAAGAGGTCATGGACCCCGAGCTCGGCGTGAACATCGTCGATCTGGGCCTCATCTATGACCTCACCTGGGACGAGGAGCACAACGCTCTGATCATCAGCATGACACTGACATCGGCAGGATGCCCCCTCACCGATGTGATCGAGGATGAGACAGCTCAGGCCCTCGACGGGGTCGTCGAACAGTTCCGCATCAACTGGGTGTGGATGCCGCCGTGGGGTCCCGAGAAGATCACCGACGATGGTCGCGACATGATGCGTGCCATCGGCTTCGCGATCTGACGCCAGAGGCATCCGCGGTCGTCAGGGTCAGAAGCTGCGCCTGGGATCGTTGCCGATCGCCCATGCCTCCGCGGAGGCGGCCCGCCGGTCGAAACGGTGGATGTACGACCATGCGCCGGTCATGAGCGCCGAAACGACCACGATCTTCAGAACAGCCCCAAGGATCAGGGGATACAGGCCCAGCTCGATCGTCTGGCGCACACTGTAGTCGTTGGCGACCGCCAGCCAGGGCAGCCCGACTGCGTAGATGACGAGCGTGCAGATCGTCGATGCCAACACGACCCGGCCGAAGGTGCGATCCCACTGCTTCGCGGCGAAGATTCCCGCGACGAGAGCGCCGAGCACGAAGCCGAAGATGAAGCCGCCCGTCGATCCGAGGAGCCTGTCCAGGCCTCCGGCTCCGTTGCTGAACACGGGAAGACCGATGGCCCCCATGCCGACGTAGATTCCGGCGGCGAGCGTTCCTCGGACCATGCCGAGGCTGTAGCCGACGATCAGGATTCCGGCGATCTGCCCTGTCGTGGGCACCGGCCAGAGCGGCACACTCACCTGGGCGATGATGGCGATCAGGCCTGCGCCACAGAACACGAGAACGAGGTCCATCACGAGGCCTGGCTGGAACACACGATCGGCCAGGGTGATCGGCCCGAAACGGAGCGTTGCCCGTCGAAGCACCCTGCGTATGCTGTCCATCGGCCCCTCGCTCCCCGTCGCGCCCGTCCGCAGGCGAGCGCCCGCGGGCACTGGCTCCCGCAATCGCAAATATACTAGGAGTTTCCCCTCAACATCCGGCCATGATCGATGGCGCAAGAAATGGACCCTGCCTGTGCTCAGCGTGCAAGACCTCGAAATCCGGGTTGGCGCCCGCACGCTCATGGACGGGGTGACGTTCCGCGTCGACCGCGGTGACAAGATCGGCCTCGTCGGGCGCAATGGAGCGGGTAAGACGACGCTCACGAAGGTGCTGGCGGGCGAGGGCCTGCCCAATGCGGGAACCGTTGATCGCACGGGCGAGATCGGCTATCTTCCGCAGGATCCGCGGTCAGGCGACCCAGAGGATCTCGCGCGCACCCGCATCCTCGATGCCAGAGGGCTCGGGCAGCTCGTTCTGGGCATGCAGAAGGCAACGATGGAGATGGGCTCAGACGATCCCGCCGTCGCCGATGCCGCGATGAAGAGCTATTCGAAGCTGACCGACCGCTTCGACGCCCTCGGCGGCTATGCGGCCGAGGCTGAGGCAGCCTCGATCGCCAGCAACCTGAAGCTGCCCGACCGCATCCTCGACCAGCCCCTCAAAACCCTTTCGGGCGGGCAGCGCCGACGCATCGAACTCGCCCGCATCCTCTTCTCCGACGCGCAGACGATGATCCTGGACGAACCGACGAACCACCTCGACGCGGACTCGGTGGTGTGGCTGCGCGAGTTCCTCAAGAACTACGGTGGTGGCTTCATTGTGATCAGCCACGACATCGAGCTCGTGGGGGAGACCGTCAACAAGGTCTTCTATCTCGATGCGAACCGTCAGTCCATCGACGTCTACAACATGGGCTGGAAGCATTACCTCCGCCAGCGCGAAGCCGATGAGGAGCGCCGCAAGAAGGAGCGCTCCAACGTCGAGAAGAAGGCTGCAGTGCTGCAGATGCAGGCTGCTCGCTTCGGCGCGAAGGCCAGCAAGGCCGCCTCCGCCCACCAGATGGTGCGCCGGGCGGAGAAGATGCTCTCGGGGCTCGAAGAGGTCCGGGCAGTCGACAGGGTCGCCAAGCTGAGGTTCCCTGAGCCCGCGCCCTGCGGCCGCACCCCGCTGATGGCCAAGAACCTGAGCAAGAGCTATGGCTCACTCGAGATCTTCACCGCCGTCGACCTCGCGATCGACAGGGGTTCGAAGGTCGTCATCCTCGGCTTCAACGGTGCCGGAAAGACGACGCTGCTGCGCATGCTCGCCGGCGTAGACGAGCCAGACACCGGGCAGGTCGAGCCGGGTCATGGCCTGCGCATCGGCTACTACGCGCAGGAGCACGAAACGATCGACGTCAAGCGCAGCGTGCTCGAGAACATGGTCTCCTCCTCGCCGAACCTCACCGAGATGGAGGCCCGTCGTGTGCTCGGTTCCTTCCTGTTCACGGGTGACGACGCCCACAAGCCGGCCGGGGTGCTCTCGGGTGGAGAGAAGACCAGGCTCGCGTTGGCGATGATCGTCGTCTCGGGTGCCAATGTTCTCCTGCTCGACGAGCCCACGAACAACCTCGACCCTGCCAGCCGTATCGAGATCCTGGATGCCCTCGCGAACTACGCGGGCGCCGTCGTCCTCGTCAGTCACGACGAGGGGGCGGTCGAGGCGCTCAACCCCGAGCGCGTGCTCATTCTCCCCGACGGGGTCGAAGATCACTGGAACAAGGACTACGCGGACCTCGTCGGTCTGGAATAGACGATCAGGCCGGCAGAGGCCTGTTCCGGATGCTCACACGCTGTCGAGCAGGGCATCCTCGGTCTCGGCGTCGTCAGGTTTGCGCTGGGCGCGCTTGCGCTCCCTCTCCTCGGCCTGTCGGCGCACCTCGGGGTCGTCGGCGTTGACGACGCGGTACTCCTGGCGCAGCGCCCAGCCGAGCCCCACGAACGCGAGGAGTGCGAAGACGTACCACTGCAGCGCGTAGGAGAGATGGGGGCCCTCGTCGGCCTCTGGCTTGTCAGGGGTGAGTGGGACCGATGCGGGAGCCGGCTCCTGGGAGGACACGATGCCGTACGCTCCCGTGTACATCTCCCGCTCGAGCCTTTCGCTGACCTGCCCAAGATTGATGGTGGCGATCTGGTTGGTCCCCGCCGGCGCCCCACGCCCTTCGAGTACGGGCTCGCCCGCCTTGAGCCGCGCGACGACCTCGACCTCGCCCTGCGGTGCCGGGGGAATCTCATCCGGAGCATCCTGTCGTGATCCGACGGGGACCCAACCGCGGTCGACGATGAAGACTGTTCCGTCGTCGAGGAGCAGCGGGGTTAGGATCTCGAAACCCGGGCTGCCGCGGAACGGGCGATTGCGCACGAGCATCTCGTCGTCGGAGAGGTACACGCCGTTCAACAGCACGGGCGTCCATTTCTGAGAGCCTCTGTAGGAGTCGAGCGTCGGAAGCACCTCGGTGACCGCCTGCGGTTCGCGGTCGTAATTGGCCTCGACGAGGTCGATGGCCGCCCTGGCCTCGGCGCGACGGTCGAACTGCCAGTTGCCGAACATGCAGCTCACGGTCGCGAACACCAGAACCAGGGCGAGGTACCCGGCCCACCGGGCCGAGAGGACGAAACGCCAGCCGCTCATCCGGCACCTCCTGTGCTGTCGGGGACGATGTCGACGGCCTCACCGAGCGGCGTGACGACCACCGGAAAGTCCCGTGCAGCGAGGTAGCCCTCGAGGTAGTCGCGGTGCTCGTCGCAGGCGAGCCACACCTTCACGCGCTCGAGACCGTGGATGCGGGGGTTGCGCCAGTTGACGTTCCAGCGGGCATCCTCGCGGCATCCGGCGCGCGAGCACTGCGGAGCGGCAGGCTCCGAGCCCCAGCCGAGAAGGCTCATCTCGGTGCCTCGCCCTTCGGGGGCACCTCGGAGCCCTGACCCGGGTCGTAACGCACAACCGTGCCGAGGCCGGGGCGGTCAACATCTCCTCCGCGCGTGTTCGACACATTGGCGACCACGACAGCCACGTAGGGGAGCACGACGGCGCCGATGGCGGGCAGCAGCAGCCACCATCCGGGAGTGAAGAAACAGGCGATGATGCAGACGAGCCTGATTCCCATCGTCACCGCGTATTTGAGCATGCGGGCATGCCGGTCATCATCGGGGGACCGGGGGAGAGAGGTGATCGATTGGGGCTTGGCCATGGGGTTCCTGTATCAAGCCTAAGTCTAAGATTGTGGGAGTTCGACGGGCCTTCGGCCCGGCGCCCACATGCATGGCATGCGCACAGAGATTGCGCACGGAGAAGGAGCACGATGTCGACGATCAGAACCGTTCTCATCACAGGCGGCAATCGCGGAATCGGCTACGCCATCGCGGAGCAGTTCTTGGCGGAGGGCCACAGGGTCGCTGTGACGGCGCGCTCCGGGAGCGGTCCGGAGGGCAGCCTCACCGTTCGGGCGGATGTCACGGATGCCGCGTCGATCGACCAGGCCTTCACCGCCATCGAGGCGGAGCTCGGCCCCGTCGAGGTCGTCGTCGCCAATGCGGGCATCACGCGTGACACGCTCCTGATGCGCATGAGCGAGGAGGACTTCACCTCCGTCGTCGATACGAACCTGACGGGCGCCTTCCGTGTGGTCAAGCGCGCATCCAAGGGGATGCTCAAGGCCCGTTTCGGCCGGATCGTGCTCGTCTCGAGCGTGGTCGGGCTGTACGGCGGGGCCGGCCAGGCGAACTACTCGGCGTCAAAGGCGGGCCTCGTGGGCCTCGCCCGCTCCATCACTCGGGAGCTCGGCGCGCGCGGCATCACCGCGAACGTCGTCGCGCCCGGCTTCATCGAGACCGAGATGACGGCCGTGCTGCCGGAGGAGCAGCAGGCCGAGTACCGCAAGGCGATCCCGGCGGCGCGTTTCGCGACGCCGGCCGAGGTCGCGAAGGTCATCAGCTGGATCGCGAGCGATGATGCCGCCTACATCAGCGGTGCCGTCATCCCCGTCGACGGCGGCCTCGGGATGGGGCACTGACCCCGCTCAGCCGAAGAGGCCCAGCAGCGGGAGCAGCTGACTGAGATCCCGTTCGTCGAGTACGACGTCTGCCGCACCCCGCACGGGAGCCTTCGCGTCGAATGCAACGGACAGCCCGGCCAGCTCCATCATCCGCAGATCGTTCGCTCCGTCGCCAACGGCGACGGTGCGACTCAGCGGCACCCCGGATGCCTCGGCCCATTCCCGCAGGGTGCTCGCCTTCGCCTCGGCGTCGATGATGGCACCCTCGACGCGCCCTGTGAGCCTGCCGTCACGCACCTCGAGCCGGTTAGCGCGGCAGAAATCGAGGCCCAGACCCGCGGCGAAGGGATCGACGATCTCGTGGAAGCCGCCGGACACGACGCCCACGCGACCGCCTGCGGCATGCGCAGCCTCGACCATGGCCGGGACACCGCGGGTGACCTCGACGCGACTCCTGACGCGGTCCAGCGCCTCGACGGGAAGCCCCTCGAGGGTCGCGACGCGGCGCTGCAGGCTCTGGGCGAAGTCGAGCTCGCCGTTCATCGCCCGAAAGGTGATGTCGGCGACCTCCTCGAGCGATCCGGCCTCTTCGGCGATGAGCTCGATGACCTCGTTCTCGATGAGGGTCGAATCGACGTCGAGGACTATCAGGAATCGGGTCATCGGGGTGTCCGCCGTCCAAACGCTGAGGGTCGGGCCGGAAGGCAGCGCCCCCGGTCACATCGGTGCATCGGATGCCATCAGTCGATGACGTGGATACCCTTGCCGACGACGGTGATGCCCGATTCGGTGACGGTGAAGCCTCTGGCCCTGTCCGCATCCGGATCGACTCCGACGGAGACACCGTCGTCGACAACGACTTCCTTGTCCAGAATAGCCCTGTGCACGGTGGCCCCCTGCCCAATGCGCACGGCATCGAACACGATCGAGTCGACGACATGGGCGGCGGAGTCGATCGTCGCCCACGGGCCCAGAACGCTCCGCTCCACATGGGCGCCGGAGAGCAGCGAGCCCAACGAGACGATCGAGTCGATCGTGGTGCCGAGATTGCCCGCCGCATCGCGCACGAACTTGGCCGGCGGCGCGTTGAACTGCTGATTGAAGATCGGCCACTGCTGGTTGTAGAGATTGAACACGGGCAGTGCCGAGATCAGGTCTCGATGAGCGTCGTAGTACGAGTCGATGGTTCCGACGTCACGCCAGTAGTAGCGGTCGCGATCGGTCGCCCCCGGCACCTCGTTGCGGTTGAGGTCGTAGACGGCGGCGTCACCCCGGGAGACGAAGTCGGGCACGATGTCGCCGCCCATGTCATGGTTCGACGATGGGATCTCGCCGTCGCGCAGGACGGCATCCATCAGAACATCGGCGTCGAAGACGTAGTTGCCCATCGATGCGAGCACCTCACCGGGCGAATCGGCCAGGCCGACAGGATTCTGCGGCTTCTCGTGGAAGGCGTGGATGCGCGTGGGATCGTCGGCTGCGACCTCGATGACGCCGAACTGGTCGGCCAGCGCGATCGGCTGACGGATCGCCGCCACCGTGACCCCGGCGCCGGACTCGATATGCGCCTCGATCATCTGGCTGAAATCCATGCGGTAGACGTGGTCGGCGCCGACCACGACAACGATGTCGGGCTTCTCGTCTCGCAGCAGGTTGAGGCTCTGCAGTATGGCGTCTGCGGATCCGGCGAACCAACGTTTGCCGAGACGCTGCTGCGCGGGAACGGATGCCACATAGGAGTTGGTCAGGCCCGACAGCCGCCAGGTCTGCGACACGTGCCGGTCGAGGCTGTGCGACTTGTACTGGGTGAGCACGACGATCTGGCGCATCCCCGAGTTGATGAGGTTGGAGAGGGCGAAGTCGATGAGCCGGTAGTTGCCGGCGAACGGCACCGCCGGCTTGGCCCTGTCTGCTGTGAGGGGCATCAGGCGCTTACCTTCGCCGCCGGCCAGGACGATCCCGAATATCTTCTGTGATGCCATGGCTCCACAGTATGCGAGGCGTCGCGACTGTACTAGCGTTCACGCTGTGAGAGTCGATGTGTTGACGAGAGAGTATCCGCCGGAGGTCTACGGTGGCGCCGGCGTGCATGTGGCGGAGCTTGTGCGAGAGCTGCGCCGAGACATCGATGTGCGCGTCCGTTGCTTCGGCGCGGAGCGCTCCGAGGAGGGCGTCACCGCGTACGGCACACCGCAGGGCCTGGCCGGCGCGAATCCCGCCCTCGCCACGCTCGGAACCGATCTTGAGATGGCTCAGGCCTGCGCGGGTGCCGACATCGTGCACTCCCACACCTGGTACGCGAACGGCGCCGGGCATGTGGCATCGCTGCTCCACGGCATCCCTCATGTCGTCACCGCGCACAGCCTCGAACCGCTGCGCCCGTGGAAGGCCGAGCAGCTCGGCGGCGGCTACAGGGTGTCGAGCTGGATAGAGAAGACCGCGTTCGAGGCGGCGGATGCCGTCATCGCCGTCAGCGAGGGGATGCGCCGGGACATCCTGCGCAGCTACCCCTCCCTCGACCCGGAGAAGGTCGACGTCGTCTACAACGGCATCGATCTCCAGCGTTGGAAGCCGGTGGATGATCACGACACGGTTCGTTCTCTCGGTATCGATCCCGAGCGCCCCTCGGTCGTCTTCGTCGGCCGCATCACCCGCCAGAAGGGCCTGCCCTGGCTGCTGAAGGCCGCCGTCCTTCTGCCGCCGGAGGTGCAACTCGTGTTGTGTGCGGGGGCGGCAGACACGCCCGCGCTCCTCGCCGAGGTGCAGACGGCCGTCGCCGAACTGCAGCGAACGCGCACGGGTGTGGTCTGGATCGAGCGGCTTCTCCCGCAGGCCGAGCTCTCCGCTGTGCTGACGGCCGCAACGACCTTCGTCTGCCCCTCCGTCTATGAGCCTCTCGGGATCGTCAACCTCGAGGCGATGGCCTGCGGTGCGCCGGTCGTCGCCACGGCGACAGGAGGCATCCCCGAGGTCGTCGACGATGGCGTGACCGGCCGGCTGGTTGCCATCGAGCAGGCGGATGACGGCACGGGCACGCCGCTCAACCCCGAGCGCTTCGTCACCGACCTGGCCCGAACGCTCACCGAGGTCGTCGGCGACCCCGTCACGGCGGCCGCCATGGGCGCAGCAGGCCGCGCACGGGCGGAGCGGGAGTTCGGCTGGGATCGCATCTCGCGCCGCACGCAGGAGATCTACGCACGACTCGCCTGACGCGCCCACGCGCCGCCCGACTGCACGGGGTGGGGGAGATAGAGTTGAACCATGGCCAGCGTCCTCCAGCTCTCCGATGTCTCCGTCGTCCGTGACGGCACCACAATCCTCGATTCGGTCGACTGGACCGTCAACAGCGATGAGCGCTGGGTGGTGCTCGGGCCGAACGGCGCCGGCAAGACCACGATGCTGCAGCTTGCCGCGGCACAGCTCCACCCGAGTTCGGGAACAGCGATGCTGCTTGACCAGCAGTTGGGCAGCGTCGACGTCTTCGAGCTGCGCCCGCGCATCGGCTTCGCGTCGACGGCGCTCGCGCGCAAGCTTCCGCGCAATGAACGCGTCATCGACGTCGTCATGACCGCCGCCTACTCGGTGACGGGCCGGTGGACGGAGAGTTACGAGGACCTCGACACGAGGCGCGCCGAGCGCGTGCTCGCCGAATGGAAGCTCGGCAACCTCGCCGAACGTCGCTTCGGCGATCTCAGCGACGGCGAGCAGAAGCGGGTGCAGATCGCCCGCGCGGTGATGACCGACCCGGAGCTGCTGCTCCTCGACGAGCCCGCCGCGAGCCTCGACCTCGGCTCCCGCGAGGAATTGCTTCAGCTGCTCAGCGGCTATGCGTCGTCACCGGAGGCCCCCGCGATCGTCATGGTCACACACCATGTCGAGGAGATCCCCGAGGGCTTCACCCACGCCATGCTGCTCGCCGATGGCGAGATCCAGGCCGAGGGGGAGATCGACGATGTGCTGACATCCGAACTCCTCAGCGACACCTTCGGCCTGCCGCTCGAGATCAGCAAGCAGGACGGGCGCTTCACCGCGCGGGCGCAGCAACAGAACTGACCGGATGCGCCGCGGTCGACGCGGTCGTCTGGTATTGTAGATAGCTGGCCCACGGGCCGAGATTTTCCATCAGTCATATTCACGATTCGTGAGTCCACGATTCACCAATTCCAAGGAAACACCATGAAGTCTGGCATCCACCCCGAGTACGCACCCGTCGTCTTTCGTGACCTTGCATCGGGCGCCACGTTCCTGACGCGGTCGACCGTCGGCAGCGACAAGACGATCGAGTGGGAAGACGGCAACAGCTACCCGGTCATCGACGTCGAGATCTCGTCCGAGTCCCACCCGTTCTACACCGGCAAGCAGCGCATCATGGACTCGGCCGGCCGCGTCGAGAAGTTCAACTCGCGCTACAAGAACTTCGGCAGCTCCAAGTAAGCTCCGACCCAGAAGCAACAGAAGAAGGGCAGCCCCTGTGGGGCTGCCCTTCTTCTTGTCTTAGCTCTTCTTGTATGCGGGTCCGCTTGTATCGGCAGCAGCCTGGTGTCTCAGGCCGCTTCAGCGCTGGGGCCAGGCTCCCGACGCCGTGAACGACGGATCCTTGGTGCGCCTCATGTACTCCTGGAAGCTCGCCGCCTGCTCCGCCGCCCACGCGACCTGCGCTGTGTGCAGCTCTGCGGCATCCGCTGGCAGCTGCGCCTGATAGCGCTGGCCGATCGCCTGAGCCACCCGCCCCGCCGCCACAGCATCCGCCCCCGCGTCATGCGCGTCGGTGAGTGAGACCCCGTAGTGCAGTGCTGCCGCCTCAAGCGTGCGCTTGCCTCGCCGGTAGCGGTCAACGGCCTTGTCGATCACGAGCGGGTCGATGACCGGCCCGGGGGAGACCAGCGGGGTCACGCCGTGTCGCACGGCCTCACGGGCGAGCAGGGTCAGATCGTAGGGCGCGTTGAACACCGTGATCGGGATGCCGCGGCCGACAAGATCGGCAAGGGCAGCGACGATCTCGGCGACGACCTCAGCCGCCGACCTGCCCTCCGCGCGTGCCCGTTCTGTCGTGATGCCGTGCACCGCACTCGCCTGCGACGGGATCTCCACTCCGGGGTCGGCGAGCCAACTCGTCTCCTCGACGCTGTTGCCCGCCGCATCGATGACTCCGACATGCGCTGAGACGATGCGACTCGTCTCGACGTCGATGCCCGTCGTCTCGAGGTCGAATACCGCCAGCGTCTCGTACCAGGATGCGTTCACACTGCAACCCTAGGACGAGCCGCCGACAGTGGGCGGCACCGACACAGGGCCGAGCCCCGAGCCCGCCGTTCGCTACTGCTGCTGGTCTCCGATGTGCAGCCAGAAGAAGCTCTGGGTGCCCATCGTGAGCGTCACGGAACCGTCGTCGGCGAAGCGCGGGAAGTCGCCCCCGCCGAACAGGTCGACGAGACCACGGCCTGCGAGCTGCTCGTCCGAGATCGTCACCGAGATCGGATTGTGGGCGAAGCTGAACACGCAGAGCACGTCCTCGGCGGCATCACCGAACTGGGTGCCCGAGCCCTCATAGGAACGGACGAAGGCGAGTACCGACTCGTGGTTCGCCTCCAGCACCGTGAGGCTGCCGAGCCCGAACACCGGATGCGCCTTGCGCACGTGCACGACGTTGCGCACCCAGTGCAGCAGGGAACGTGACTGGGCGAGCTGCGACTCGACGTTGGTGAGCGAGTAGTTGTAGACGAGCGACTGCACGACCGGCAGATACAGTTTGCCGGGATCGGCAGACGAGAAGCCGGCATTGCGGTCGGGAGTCCACTGCATGGGCGTGCGCGAGGCGTCCCTGTCGGGAAGCCAGATGTTGTCTCCCATGCCGATCTCGTCGCCGTAGTAGAGGAACGGGCTGCCCGCGAGGGAGAACAGCAGTGCGTGAGCCAGCTCGAGCTCGTCACGCGAGTTGTCGAGCAGCGGCGCCAGGCGACGTCGGATGCCCACATTCACGCGCATCCGGGGGTCGTAGGCGTACCAGCCGTACATGGCCTGCCGGTACTCCTCCGAGACCATCTCAAGGGTCAGCTCGTCGTGGTTGCGCAGGAAGATTCCCCAGCCGGCGCCATCCGGAACATCCGTCGTCTCACTGAGAACCTGCACCAGCTCGCCGGCCTGCTGCGAGCGCAGCGAATAGAAGATGCGAGGCATGACAGGGAAATCGAAGGCCATATGGCATTCCGGCTCCTCCTCGGTGCCGAAGAAAGCGGCAACCTCGCGCGGCCACTGGTTCGCCTCAGCGATCATGACCCGCCCGGGATAGTCGTGGTCGACCATCGCCCGCAGCTTCTTGAGGAACTCGTGCGTGGGCGGCTCACCCTCACCGTTGCCCTCGTCCGACTCGTACAGATAGGGGATGGCGTCGAGCCGGAAGCCGTCGACGCCGAGCTCCAACCAGAAGCGAACCACGTCGAAGACCGCCTCGTGCACGGCAGGATTGTCGTAGTTGAGGTCGGGCTGGTGCGAGAAGAAACGGTGGAAGTAGAACTGCCGCCGCTCAGAGTCGAAGGCCCAGTTCGAGTCCTCCGTGTCGGTGAAGATGATGCGGATGTTCTCGTACTTCTCGTCGGTGTCACTCCAGACATAGAAGTCCCCATAGGGGCCCTCCGGGTCGAGACGGGACTGCTGGAACCACTCATGGGCATCCGATGTGTGGTTCAGCGGCAGGTCGATCACGACCCTCATGTTGCGCTCGTGAGCCTTCGTGACGAGCTCCTTGAACTCGTCGAGCGTGCCGAACTCGGGAAGGATCGACTTGTAGTCGCCCACGTCGTAGCCGCCGTCCCGCAGCGGGGAGGTGAAGAACGGGGGGATCCAGAGGGCGTCGACGCCGAGCCACTGGAGATAGTCGAGGCGAGAGATCAGGCCAGCCATATCGCCTGTTCCGTCGCCGTTGCTGTCGACGAAGGAGCGGACCATGACCTGATAGAAGACCGAACGGCGATACCACTGCGGATCGAGGGTCAGCCCTGGAAGCTGGATCGGGGCGGTAAAACTCACGAGACTCCTCTCAGCGGAAGGCCGTGGGGACAGTCACGACACATCCACCGAGTCTAGATCGCCGCACGCTGCGAAATGCCGCAAGAGAGGGCATCCGCGCGGCTCGACAGTCGGAGCGTTCCCTAGACTGTGAGCGATGAACGTTCACTCGCCCTACGCCTCCCTGCTCGAGAAGATCCCCGTCACGAAGGACGAGGTCGTCGTGCTGGGCAGCACGACCAGATATTGGACGTACGGCGACCCGGATGCCCCGGTCACGGTGGTCCTCGCACACGGTTACCGAGGGGAGCACCACGGGCTCGAACCCGTCATCGCCCAGCTGCCCTCCGTGCGCTTCATCAGCCCCGACCTTCCGGGCTTCGGAGAGTCGACCCCGCTCACCGAGACCGCGCACGACATCGACGGCTACGCCCAGTGGCTGATCGCCTTCGTCGAGGCCCTGGGCCTGACCGGCCGAGCGGTCGCGCTCGGACACTCCTTCGGTTCCATCATCACCTCGGCCGCCCTCAAGCGAGGCCTGCAGGCCCAGGCGCTCATCCTGGTCAATCCGATCGCCATCTCCGGACTCAAGGGGCCGCGCCCCGTCTCGACCTTCCTGACGGTCATGTTCTACCGCACCGCAGGCATGTTGCCGGAGCGACTGGCGAACAGCCTGCTGCGGTCGCCTCTCATCGTGCAGTTCATGAGCTCGGCGCTCGTGAAGACCCGCGACAAGGGGCTACGCAAGTGGATCCACAACGAGCACCACACCTATTTCAGCAACTTTGCCACCAGGCGCTCTGTCATCGAAGGTTTCGAAGCGTCGATCGCCCACAGCGTGGGAGATTTCGTGGAGTCTATTGAGTTGCCGACGCTTCTCGTCGCCGCCGAGCTCGATGACATCACGCCGCTGTCAGCGAACCGGGCTCTGGCCGCGTCGATTCCCAATTCGAAGCTCGTGGTGCTACCAGGAGTCGGGCATCTCATCCACTACGAGAGCCCTGTTCCGGCGGCCGAGGCGATCAGCGAGTTTCTCGGATCGCTCGATCTGCCATGATGCGGCCCTGGTCGTGAAGATCGTCTTCGACTGCCGCTACACCCGTCTGGAGCGGCACGACGGCATCAGCCGATACACCGCCGAGTTAGTCACGGCCCTCGCACGGTTGACCCCTGTCACGATGCTCATCAGCGACGAGCGTCAGCTCACGATGCTTCCGGACCTGCCCTGGATCATGGGAACGGATCCGACGAGTCTTCGTGAACCGTGGGTGTCGCGCATCGTGGCGCGAAGCGAGCCGGATGTCGTCTTTACCCCTATGCAGACGATGGGCTCCGTCGGCAGACGGTACCGGTTCATCCTCACGCTGCACGATCTCATTTACTACAGCAACCGTCGGCCTCCCCGCGAGTTCTCCTGGCCGGTGCGTATGGGCTGGCGCGTCTACCATCTGAGCTATCTACCGGTGCGGATGCTTCTGGCTCGGGCCGATGCGGTTGTCACGGGTTCCTTCTCCAGCCGTGACGAGATCGTCGCCGCGCGGCTGACCTCGCGCCCGATCACGGTCGTGCGCAGCGCTGTAGACGCGCCAAAACCTGAGGCGTCTGAACGGGCCCGGCCCACTCGCAAGGAGCTCGTGTACATGGGCTCCTTCATGCCGTACAAGAATGTCGAAACGATCGCGAGGGCGCTCTGGCTGCTTCCGGGCTACCGTCTGAGGCTGCTGAGCAGGGTGCTCCCGCGGGAGCGCGCCCGTCTTGAACGGATCGCCCCTTCAGGATCGCTGTTGTTCCACGACGGGGTCAGCGACGAGGAGTACCTGCGCATCCTCGCGTCGGCGACGGCTCTCGTCTCCGCCTCCCGGCAGGAGGGCTTCGGTATCCCGCTGGTCGAGTCCATGGCCGCCGGCACCCCTGTCGTCGTCAGCGACATCCCTGTGTTCCACGAGATCGGTGGCGAGGCCGCACACTATTTCGCGCCGGATGATGAGAGAGCACTCGCCGAGGCGGTGCTTCGGCTCGATATGCCGGGGGAGTGGGAGCGTCACTCGCTGCTCTCGGTCGCGGCTGCGGCCGAGTTCAGCTGGGAGCATTCAGCCCGCACCCTGTACGAGCTGGCCCTCTCGCTTGTCGGAGCAACGGCCGAAGATCTGCAATCCGGCGAGACCGCGACGCAGGATGAGGCGCTGAACGAGACGGCCGCAAAACACGCCAACTGATTTCGGCGTGTGCGCTCAGCCCTGCGTGTCGCGACGCTCGACGGCGTTCTGCTCCTCGATGTCTCCCGAACCATCCCCGACGGTCTGCTCTTCGAGCGGGTCGTCGAACTGAACAAGTTCGAGGGAACCCTCCGCATGACGGAAACTGTGCACCGAGCCATTGGTGATCGGTTCGTCGTGGTGCTTGCCATCGCCGGGGGCGACCGCCAGGAGCAGCGATCGGATGACTCCTCCGTGGCTCACGACCAGCAGGCTTTCTCCCTCGTGGCGTCGGGCCAGCTCCGTGAGAACGGGAAGCACCCGATCCGCAACGTCGCTGCGTGATTCCCGCCCCTCGACGGGAACCTGGCCGGGGTAGCGGATGGACAGTTCGGCGTCGGTGCTGCCCTCCGCGTCGCCGTAGTCGCGCTCCGTGAGGGAGTCGAGCGCGATCGGCGAGGCCATCCCGAGTTCGGTCGCGATGATCTCTGCGGTCTCGAGCGCGCGAGAGAGCGGGCTGGAGTAGATGCCACCCCACTCCCGCCCAGCGAGCACCTGCGCCGTGCTTCGCGCCTGCGCCCGCCCCGTGTCATTGAGCGGGACATCCGATCGGCCCTGAATGCGTCGCTGTCGGTTCCAGTCGGTCTCGCCGTGGCGGACCAGATAGAGCAGGCTCATCCGATGAGCCTCTCGGCCAGGGCCGCGAGCGTCTGCGATGTGCCGGCGTCGACCTTGAGCGTCGCGCGCGAGTCGCCCTTGGTGACGCCGCGATTCACGATGATCACAGGCACGTGCCTCCTGAGCGCAACCTCAAGCAGCCGGATGCCGGAGTTGACGACGAGCGAGGAGCCTGCGATGAGCAGTGCGTCAGCCGACTGCACGAGCGCACGCGCCTCCGCGAAGCGCTCCGTCGGCACGAACTCGCCGAAGAAGACGACATCCGGCTTGAGCACTCCGCCGCACACCGTGCACTGGGGCAGCACGAACTCGGAGATCCCCGCCGGGGTGACATCCCCATCGGGACCCAGCTCGGGCGCGTCAGGAGTCTCCAACCAGGGGTTGGCGGAGGTGAGCGCCTCGGCGATGGCCGCGCGAGCGAAGAACTGCCCGCAGGAGAGACAGCGGACCCGCTCCATGGAACCGTGGAGATCGACGACCTTCTCCGACCCGGCCCGGAGGTGGAGCCCGTCGACGTTCTGCGTGATGACGCCGTTGGTCACACCGGCCGCCTCGAGCGCGGCCAGAGCCCTGTGCCCGTTGTTGGGAGCGGCAGACGAGAAGCGACGCCACCCGAGATGACTGCCCGCCCAATAGCGTTTGCGATAGGACTCGCTGTCGAGGAACTCCGAGAAGGTCATCGGATTGCGTACGGGGGCGCCCTCACCCCGGTAATCGGGGATTCCGGAGTCGGTACTCACCCCTGCACCCGTCAGCACCGCAAGTCTGCGACCCTGCACAAGCGCGGCGATCCGCTCGACGGGCGACTCTGAGTCGGGCATCCATCCTCCAGTTCGCATGCGCGAAAGAACCTGCACACGGCTCGAACCACATGCCGGTTCTCAGCTTCTCACACTGTGAACGCGGCGGTTATCCGATATGTTTCCGGAGGCACAGCCGTGCGGCGAGCGGGCCGCGCATCCGCCGGAAGGGGCAGCCATGCGTGTTGAACGCGTCACCGATCTGGAGGTAGAAGGGCTCGCCGACTACGCGAGGCTCACCGATGTGGTGCTGCGTCGCCTCTCCGAGCCCGCGGGCGGTCTCTACATAGCGGAGTCCGTCAAGGTCATCGCTCGGGCCCTCGAGGCCGGGCACAGGCCGCGCTCATTCCTCGTGCTCGAGAAGTGGCTCGATGATCTGGCGCCGTTGGCCGAGAGATTCGACGTTCCCGTCTTCATCGGCGAAGACGAGCTGCTCAGCGGGCTGACCGGCTTCAGCCTGCACCGGGGCGCACTCGCATCGATGCACAGGCCTCCTCTGCGTCCCTTCGATGAGCTGCTCGAGGGCGCGACCCGGGTTGTCGTGCTCGAGGACCTCGCCGATCACACCAATGTCGGGGCCGTCTTCCGCGCTGCGGCGGGGCTGGGGGCGGATGCCGTGCTCATCTCACCCCGATGTGCCGACCCCTTCTACCGCAGGAGCGTGCGCGTGAGCATGGGGACCGTGCTGCAGGTGCCGTGGACCCGCATGCCGGAGTGGGATGAGGCCGGCCCGGTCCTCTCAGCGCACGGCTTCCACATCGCATCACTCGCCCTCTCCGACGACGCCGTCTCGCTCGACGACTTTGCGGCAAACGCACCGGACAAGGTCGCGCTCGTGCTCGGCACGGAGGGCGACGGACTGAGCCGGGCAGCCCTCGCCGCAGCCGACACCGTCGTCACGATCCCCATGTTCGGGGGAGTCGACTCCCTCAACGTCGCCGCCGCTGCCGCCGTCGCCATCTGGGCTCTCCGCGACCCGGCACGGGCATCCTAGGATTGCCGGGTGCCGAACACTCCGAACAGGGTCTACCGTCGACGGCGTCTGGCCGTGCTCGGCGGGCTCACGGCGTTCATCACGGCGCTCGCCTATCTTCCGCTGACGCTTCTCGCGCCCATCGGCCCCTACACACCGAGCACGATCGACTTCACGACGCCGGAGACAGCCGCCGTCGAGCTGAGCTGGCCGAGCAGCTCGGCCGTGGCGATCGGTGCCGTCGGCTTTCCCGGGGTACTCGCCTCCAGCGGGAGTGCTGATCCGCTCCCGATCGCGAGCATCACGAAGGTGATCGGCGCGCTGGTCATATTGGAGGCGCATCCGCTCACCCTCGGGGAGTCAGGCCCGGATATCGCATTCACTGAGACCGACGTCGGCTACTACTGGGACTACAGGGCGGTGCTCGGATCCGTCGAGCCCGTGAGCGCGGGGCTCGTGCTCAGCGAGTACCAGGCCCTCCAGGCATCCCTGATCTCCTCGGCGAACAACTATGCGCGGTCGCTCGGCGTGTGGGCCTTCGGATCGGATGCGGGCTTCGTGACAGCCACCGCCGACTGGCTCGATCGCAACGGCCTGCACGACACCACAGTGATGGAACCGACGGGGCTCGACCCCGCCAATCGGAGTACCGCATCCGATCTCCTCGAGCTCGGCAAGCTCGCCCTCGCGAACCCTGTCGTCGCCGAGATCGTCTCGATGAGCTCCGCGACCCTGCCGGTCATGGGTCTGATCGAGAACTCGAACAAGATCCTCGGCTCCGTTGGTGTGGACGGGATCAAGACGGGCACGCTCGACGAGGCGGGGGCCTGCCTCCTCTTCTCCACCGACGTCGAGGTCGGCACGGAGTCGATCACGGTCGTGGGCGTCGCCCTCGGCGGGGCGACACACGCCTCCCAGTATCCGGAGGTGGTCGCCCTGATCGACTCGCTGCGCGACGACTTCCACAGCGTGCCCATCACAGCCGAGGGAGAGTCGTTCGGCAGCTACAGCACGGCATGGGGGCAGCACGCGGATGCGGTGGCCGAGCAGCGCCGCGACGTCGTCGTCTGGGGCGAGACGCCGGTGACCGCATCCGTGTCGCTGCACCCCGTCGCGCTTGCCGCAGCGGGAACCGAGGTCGGTGAACTGCTGGTCATGGCCGGCTCCGACTCGTTCTCGATTCCGCTCGTGCTCGACGTCGAACTCAGCGATCCCGGGCCGCTGTGGAGGCTGTCCAATCCCGGTCGCCTCGCTGGCTGAACAGCCGGGTATATTCCAGAATCGGCATGGGTAGAGGCTGGGAATATGCTCGATCCGGCCTGTAATTCGCGATTCCTCAGTGGAAACGGTACGTCTTCAAGTAGGCTCTTGAGGTATCCGTTGCAGCAAGCGCTACATCATATGACCCCGGCTGGGAAGTCACCAGAATCGAGGGAGCCATGAGCGCCGCCGAAGCACAACCCGTCGTCACATTCACCCGCACGCGTCCGGGCGGTGACCGCAAGAGCCCGACGACCGAATACTCGGCGCTGCTCAACACTGTGCGCGACGCCGGCCTGCTCCGCAGGAGCACCACCTTCTACTACCTCATGTTCAGCGGAATCACACTCGCCCTCGGCGGTGTCATCACCGGCTTCATCCTGCTCGGCGACAGCTGGTTCCAGCTGCTCATGGCGGCAGCCCTCGGCATCGTGCTCACGCAGTACGCCTTCCTGGCCCATGAGGCAGCCCACCGACAGATCTTCGCATCGGGCAAGCTCAACGACGTCGTCGGGCGCACACTCGCCAACGCCTTCGTCGGTATCAGCTACCAGTGGTGGATGACCAAGCACTCCCGCCACCACGCGAACCCCAACATCGTGGGCAAAGACCCCGACATCGAGCCCGACTTCATCATCTTCCAGGAGACGGATGCGGCACAGAAGAAGGGCCTGTACGCCTGGGTGCTCAAGCGCCAGGGCTACCTCTTCTTCCCGGCTCTCATGCTCGAGGGCCTCAACCTGCACGTACACGGCTTCAAGACGGCGTTCGGCCGCGGCAAGGTGCAGGAACGATGGATCGAGATCACGATGCTCACGAGCCGCGTCGGCGCCTATCTCGCCGTGCTGTTCCTCGTGCTTCCGCTCGGCATGGCGTTCGCATTCCTCGGCGTGCAGCTCGCCGTGTTCGGCGTCTACATGGGTGCAGCCTTCGCTCCGAACCACAAGGGCATGCCGATCCTGCCGCATGACAGCAAGGTTGACTTCCTGCGTCGTCAGGTGCTGACCTCGCGCAACATCAAGGGCGGCTGGCTCATGGACACGTTCATGGGCGGACTCAACTACCAGATCGAGCACCACCTGTTCCCGAACATGCCCCGCCCCCATCTGCGCAAGGCGAACGAGATCGCCAAGGAGTACTGCGCGAGCCACAACATCCCGTTCACCGAGACGAGCCTCACCCAGTCGTACGGCATCGTGATCCAGTACCTGAATCGTGTGGGGCTCGCAGCCGGGGGAGACCCCTTCGACTGCCCAGCGGCCGCCCAGCTCGGGCGTTAGCCCCAGGGCGTTCGCAGCTCACGACCGCCGGAACGACAACGGGTCGGTCAGCAGGGGTGCGAACGCCAGCTCGGCCGCGCCGATCATGACCCGACGCGAACGCAGTCGTGCGCGACTGAGCGTGACGGCACGCGAGTGCCCCGAGAGCGATCGAAGGTTCAGCGTCCCCCCGAGCCTCTCCTCCGAGACGGTGAGAAGGGCTCCGAGGTAACCGCCGAGCACGACCATCTCCGGGTCGAAGATGTTGACGAGGTTGGTCAGGGCGATCGAGAGGAAGCCGAGCTGACGCTGCACCTCCTCGAGAACAGCATGATCACGTGTGACCCCGAGCTCGATGTCCAGCTCGTGCTCGTCGGCTCTCGTCAGCCTGAGCGGTTCCAGAATGGATGCGAGATTCACCTCTGTCTCGAGGCATCCGATGCGTCCGCAATGGCAGCGACGGCCGTTGCTGTTCACCATGATGTGGCCGAGCTCACCCGCGAAACCCGTCGTACCTCGAAGCGGCGCACCATCGATTATGACGCCGCCGCCGATTCCATTCGTGCCACCGTTGACGAACACCAGGTCGCGAACGCCGCGCGCCGCACCAAACATGTTCTCGGCGATCGCGCCGACACTCGCATCGTTGGCGACATACACGGGCAGCGCGAACGCGTCTGCCATCGGGGTCGCGAGATCGACATCGTGCCATGAGAGTTGCGGCGCGTTGACGATGCGCGAGTTGCTCGCATTCACCAGCCCGGGAACAGCCACGCCGATACCGACGATGTCATAGTTCGCCCGAATCTCGGGCTGCATCCCCCCAACGATCGACCGGGCGACAGCGACTGTCTCGGCCGGGGTCGGTATGTGGGCGGTGTCGAAGCGCACGCTGCGAATGATCTCGCCGCCGAGACCGACGAGCCCTATGGCGATACTCCTGCCCTCGGGGTTCACCGTGATCGCGGCCAGCCGTGGCTGAGGATGGACCCGGAGGCTTGGCCTCCCGATCTGCCCGACGACGGTCTCCGGCTCACCCTCGTACGCAAGCCCGGCTTCGACGAGTTCGGAGACGAGAACCGCAATGGTGGAGCGATTGAGCCCCGTCTGTCTTGTCAGCTCAGCGCGTGAGCATCCGCCGTTGTGATGCAGCAACTCCATGAGCATCGACAGGTTGAAGCGACGCAACTGGTCATTGCTCGTTCGCGTTCCCGTCCGCGGCGCGGAAGGGGGAGCGGTGCGTGCGTCCGTCACATCCGCACGACGACTCATCGCACCCCTCCCACCTTTGAGCGTGTTTCCTTCGTCGAGGGTACTGGGACTACCTCGAGCCGCGCCGCTTGTTGAAGATGTCGAAGGCGACTGCCAGAAGCAGGACCAGACCCTTGATGGCCATCTGCCACGCGGCATCCACGGAGAGGATCGACAGACCCATGTTCAGCACGCCCATGACGAGCGCCCCGATCACGGCGCCGACAACGGTGCCGACACCACCCTGCACCGCCGCGCCGCCGATGAACACCGCCGCGATCGCATCCAGCTCATAGTTCGTTCCTGCCGATGCGACCGCTCCTCCGGCGCGGGCGGTCGAGACCACACCGGCAAGGCCTGCAAGGAGGCCCATGTTGGTGAGGATGAAGAAGTCGACCCACCGGGTGTTCACGCCGCTCATCATCGCCGCGAAGCGGTTGCCTCCTATGGCGTACACGTGGCGACCGAAGATCGTGTTACGAAGCACGAAGGTGTAGGCGAGGATCAGCCCCGCCAGGATGATCAGGATGTACGGGGTTCCCGAATAGTCGCTGAGCAGCCATGAGAGCGAGAGAATCGCGACCGCGGCGATGCCCATCTTGATCCAGAACGAGAGCAACGGCTCGCGTGCGAGGTCGAGACGACGCTGCGCTGCGCGAGCACGAGCCTGCTGCAGCACGAGGAGGACGACCGCGACCACACCGAAGACGAGCGTGAGCACGTCGCGGCCGCCGATCTCGCCGAGCCACGCCGGGAACCACCCCGCGCCGATGTCGACGAAGCTGTCCGGCAGCCCGCTGATCGTTCCGCCGGTGAGCAGAACGAGGGTGAGCCCGCGGAACAACAGCATGCCCGCGAGGGTGACGATGAACGCCGGGATTCCGACGAATGCCACCCAGAATCCCTGCCAGGCACCGACAAGCGCACCCACGAACAGGGCGACGATGACGGCAGCCCACCAGGGCAGGCCCCAGTTGTTCATCGCGATGGCCGTGATGGCGCCGACCATGGCCACGATCGAACCGACCGACAGATCGATGTGCCCGCCGATGATCACGATGACCATGCCGATGGCGAGGATCAGGACGTAGGCGTTCTGCTGGATGAGGTTGTTGATGTTGCCCGGGTAGAGCAACCGCCCATCGGTGAGGATCTGGAACAGGATGATGATGACGGCGAGCGCCGCGAGGATCCCGTACTGCCGCAGGTTGACGCCGAGCGCCGGTCGACTGCGCCCCTTCCTCTCCGGTGTTGACGGGGTCGTCGGTGTTGTTGTTGTCGAGCTCAAGACTCAGTCCTTTCCCGCAGTCATGTACTTCATGAGCACTTCCTGCGTAGCGTCGGCCCGGGCTACCTCGCCCGTCAGCCGTCCTTCGGATATTGCGTAGATTCGGTCCGAGAGCCCGAGCAGCTCAGGGAGTTCCGATGAGATGACGATGACGGCCTTGCCCTGGGCGGCGAGTTCGTTGATGATGCCGTAGATCTCGTACTTCGCACCGACGTCGATGCCTCGTGTGGGCTCGTCGAGGATGAGCACATCCGGCCCCGTGAAGATCCACTTCGACAGCACGACCTTCTGCTGGTTGCCGCCCGAGAGCTTGCCGGTGATGGCGGAGACCGACGGCGCCTTGATGTTCATCTTCTGGCGATACGAGTCGGCGACCTTGTACTCGCGGTTGCGGTTGACGACACTCCAGCGCGACAGCTTGCCCAGTGCGGCTGACGAGATGTTCTCGGCGATGTCGCTGATGAGGTTGAGGCCGTAGCGTTTGCGGTCTTCGGTCGCATAGGCGAGACCATGCTTGATGGCTTCGCCGACGGTGCGCATCTGGATCTCGGTTCCGCGCTTGTAGATGCGGCCGGAGATCTTCGTGCCGTAGGAGCGGCCGAAGACGCTCATCGCCAGCTCCGTGCGGCCCGCCCCCATGAGTCCGGCGAAGCCGACGATCTCGCCGGCATGCACCGTGAACGATGCCCCGTCGACTACCTTGCGGGCGGTGTCGACCGGGTGGTGCACCGTCCAGTCCTCGACCCGCAGCACCTCCTCACCGATGTCTGGGTCGCGGGGCGGGAACAGGTTGTTGAGGTCGCGCCCGACCATCGAACGGATGATGCGACCCTCAGTGGCGTCGGGTTCCGACATCGAGAAGCTTTCGATCATCCTGCCGTCGCGGATGATCGTCACGCTGTCTGCGATGCGCTTAATCTCCTTGAGCTTGTGCGAGATGATGATGCAGGTGATGCCCTGGGCGCGCAGCTGCTCGATCAGTCCGAGCAGGTGGGTCGAGTCCTCGTCATTGAGCGCAGCGGTCGGCTCGTCGAGGATGAGCAGCTTGACGTTCTTCGACAGCGCCTTGGCGATCTCGACGAGTTGCTGCTTGCCGACCCCGAGTTCGAGCACGGGCGTCGCCGGGTTCTCACGAAGGCCCACACGGTCGAGCAGTTCGGCCGCTCTGCTGTTGGTGGCGTTCCAGTCGATGACGCCGCGCCTGTGCTGCTCGTTGCCGAGGAAGAGGTTCTCGGCGATGGAGAGGTAGGGGCTGAGGGCCAGCTCCTGATGGATGATGACGATCCCGTCACGCTCGCTGTCGTTGATCGAGCGGTAGGCGGCATCCTTGCCGTCGAATCGGATGTCGCCTTCGTAGCTGCCGGCGGGGTAGACGCCACTCAGTACCTTCATGAGCGTCGACTTGCCCGCACCGTTCTCTCCGCAGATGCCGTGCACCTCGCCGCGACGCACCGTGATGGACACGTCTTCGAGTGCCTTCACCGGGCCGAACGTCATGGTGATTCCGGTCATCGCCAGAATGCTGGATGACTCCATGGTGGTTCCTTTGCTGTCGGATGCAGGGGAAGAGACTGCGGCCGGATCCGGCCCGAGAGACGGATCCGGCCGCAGAGCCGCTACAGTCCGACGTCGGACGCCTTGATGAAGCCAGAGTCGATGAGCTTCGACTGCACCAGGTCCTTCGTCACGACCTCAGGCTCGAGCAGGTACGACGGCACGACCTTCTTGCCGTTGTCGTAGGTCTCCGTGTCGTTGACCGAGACCTCGTCGCCGCCGACGATCTCCTTGATCATCTCGAAGACCTGCGCGCCGAGGGCACGGGTGTCCTTCCACACGGTCATGGACTGCTCGCCGGCGAGGATCGCCTTGACGTTCGCCTTGTCGGCATCCTGACCCGTGATCACCGGGTAGTCGGCACCCGGCTTGTAGCCTGCGGACTTGAGCGACGCCTCGATACCGATGGCGAGACTGTCGTTGGGGGAGAGCACGACGTCGACCTTCTCGTCGCCCGTGTAGAACGACGAGAGGCGGTTGTCCATCTCGGCCTGCGCCTTGTCTGACGCCCAACCCTGGATTCCGATCGAGGCCCAGTCATCCGTCGTCGCGGGTGACTTGCCGCTCGGAACGACAAGCTTGCCGCTCTCGATGTAGGGGCTCAGAACATCCCAAGCGCCCGAGAAGAAGAACTTGGCGTTGTTGTCGTCGGGGCTTCCGGCGAAGGGCTCGAGGTTGAACGGCCCGGCCTCCGAGTCGAGGCCGAGCGTGTCGACGATGTACTGGCCCTGCAGCTGGCCGACCTTGTAGTTGTCGAAGGTCGCGTAGTAGTCGACATTCTCGGTGCCGTTGATGAGCCGGTCATAGGCGATGACGACGGCATCCTGCTTCTTCGCCTCTTCGAGGACCGGCGCGAGCACCTGGCCGTCGATCGATGCGACGACGAGGATCTTGGCCCCGCCGGCGATCTGGTTCTGGATCTGGCTGATCTGCTGATCGGTCTTGTTGTCTGCGTACTGCAGGTCGACGGTGCAGCCGTCGTCCTTCAGCAGCTTCTGCAGCTGCTCTCCGTCGTTGATCCACCGTTCGAGCGAACGGGTGGGCATCGAGATGCCGACGTTGCAGTCGACGGCGCTGTCGGATGCGTCGCCGCCACCGGGCGCCTGGCCTGAGCATGCTGCGAGCGATACTGCGAGTGCTCCGGTGGCTGCGACGGCCAGGAGCTTCTTGGGGATGGACATGGGTGCTTTCCTCTCTGAATGCGGTCATGACGCGAATCACGAGCCGTCCGAGGAATGGCAGAGGGCGCAGACGACACCACAGGGAACCGGTGCGTTGCGCCTTCGTACCGTCGGCAGCTTCGCGCGACATTTGTTGACGGGGACAACATAGCCACTTCTTCGGAGGTTTGTCTACGCCGACAACAAAGAAATTTCCGAGGGCACGGCTCGACGCCGTCACGGATGCCCCGACCACGCATCGCGTGCAGCCCGCGAGATCACGCGGCTGCCAGCATGCAGCCGATCGAATACGCCTAGAAGCCGGGCCTCTTCGGTGCGATTCCGTCGCCCGAGGACTGGTGGCGGATGCGACGGATCACCCACGGCATGAGATGTTCGCGAGCCCAGACCATGTCGTCCGTGCGCGCCTGGCGCCACGGCCTCGGCGGCAGGGGTTCGGGGGAGAACGCCTCCAGGCCGTGGTCGACGCCGAGCGCCTCGAGCATGGCCCTGGCGATGGTGTGATGGCCGGTGGGGGAGAAGTGCAGCCGATCCGGCGCCCACATGCGCGAGTCCTGCAGCTCGCGCAGCGCCCACATGTCGACGACGATCGCGTCGTGTCTGTGCGCGATTCCCCTGAGATTCTCGTTGTAGATCGCGACTTTGCCACGGATGCGCCGCATCATGGGCGTCATTCCGATGTCTGGTCCGTTGAAGAGCACGACGGTCGCACCCGCGGACCTCAGCCGCTCGATGGCCCCCTCCAGCCGTGCGGCGACCTCGTCGGGGTCCGTGTTGGGGCGGATGATGTCGTTGCCGCCAGCGGAGATCGAGATCAGGTCGGGGCGCAGCTCAAGAGCCGGCTCCACCTGCTCGTCGATGATCTGTTGCAGCAGGCGGCCGCGCACCGCCAGGTTTGCGTAGGCGAAGTCTGCGGTCTGGGTGGCGAGGACCTCGGCGACGCGATCTGCCCATCCCCGATGCCCGCCCGGGCTGTTCGGCTCCGGGTCCCCGATGCCCTCGGTGAATGAGTCGCCGAGGGCGACATAACGCGACCAGGGATGCTGTGAGGTCATGATTCCATGCTGCATGATCGTGTGCTGAACCGCCAAAACTCTTGTAGGAAGGCTCGTTTCTTTATCACACGACTCTCCGAGCTCAGTATTGCCCCGCTTTCGGGGGGCATGTAAAACTTATCTCAGGTCGTCGAGACTCGGCGGCTGCGAAAGTGATCGACTGGGAGGTCGTCATGGGTTGGTTATCGTTCATTATTCTCGGACTCATCGCGGGTGCCATCGCCAAGCTCATCCTGCCTGGCAGGCAGGGCGGAGGCTGGCTCTCAACGCTGATCCTCGGTGTGATCGGCGCACTCATCGGCGGTTGGCTCGGTGGCCTGCTCTTCGGTATCGGCTATGAGGACTTCTGGTCGATCCAGTCGTGGCTCATCGCCATCGTGGGAGCCATCGTCGTGCTCCTGATCTGGGGCTTCATCACCCGCGGCAGCCGCAAGGCCTGACGGGCGAACAGCAGTTCTCTGCTGCGCCGCCTCACCGTTCCTGGCGAATGGTGAGGCGGCGCTTCTTTGCGCCAGGAGGGCATCCGGATGCCGCCCACCGGCCTCGGAAGACACCGGTGGCTGAGGATGTCGGCGGCTGAGGCTAAAGTCTTATTCAGTGAACATCTCCCCATCCTCCGCTCGCCGCCCCAGCGCGCATCAGGTGGGAACCTCGGCGGCAGAGAACCTCTCTCCGGCCTTTCCGGAACGTGCTGCACGAGGAACAGCCGACAAGCTTCGTGCGTGGCAGCAGGAGGCGCTCGACGCCTATCTCGCCCGCGGACCCCGCGACTTCCTCGCTGCCGCGACACCCGGCGCAGGCAAGACGACCTTCGCGCTTCGCATCGCCACGGAGCTGCTCGCGAGCGGCGCCATCAACCGCATCACCGTCGTCGCCCCCACCGAGCATCTCAAGACCCAATGGGCGGATGCGGCGCATCGCGTGGGCATCCGGCTCGACCCGAACTTCAAGAACGCCTACGGCTCGGCAGGGCGGCACTTCCACGGCGTCGCCGTGACCTATGCGCAGGTGGCGACCAGAGCGAGCCTGCACCGCAGCATCACCGAGGGCGGGCGCACGCTCGTCATCCTCGACGAGGTGCACCACGGCGGCGACGCTCTCAGTTGGGGCGACGCGATCCGTGAGGCCTTCGAGCCGGCGACCCGGCGCCTGTCGTTGACGGGAACGCCGTTCCGCTCCGACACATCGCCGATTCCGTTCGTGACGTACCATCCCGACGAGAACGGCATCCGCACATCGCACGCCGACTACAGCTACGGCTACGGGCGTGCCCTCGCGGACGGCGTCGTGCGCCCCGTGATCTTCCTCTCCTATGCGGGGCGGATGCGCTGGCGCACGCGCTCGGGCGACGAGATGGAGGCCCAGCTCGGGCAGGGCGACACGAAGGATGTGACGGCGCAGGCCTGGCGCACGGCCCTCGACCCGGAGGGCGACTGGATGCCCTCGGTGCTCAAAGCCGCAAACACGCGGCTGACCGAGGTGCGGCAGGGGGTTCCGGATGCGGGCGGTCTGGTCATCGCGACCGACCACTACACGGCACGGGCCTATGCGGACATCCTGCACAAGGTCACGGGGGAGAAGCCGACCGTGGTGCTCTCCGACGAGAAGGAGGCGAACGAACGGATCGCCTCGTTCTCGGCAGGCAGTTCACGCTGGATGGTCGCCGTGCGCATGGTCTCCGAGGGCGTCGACGTGCCGCGGCTCGGCGTGGGCGTGTACGCGACATCATCCTCGACGCCGCTGTTCTTCGCACAGGCGATCGGCCGCTTCGTGCGCACTCGCCGCCGAGGGGAGACCGCATCGATCTTCCTGCCGAATGTGCCAGCGCTGATGGCACTGGCGACCACCATGGAACTCGAGCGCGATCACGCGCTCGACCGCGAGGACCGCGACGGGCTCGAGGAGATCACACTCGACGACGACGCCCTCGACGAGGCGAACCGCACCGAATCGGCCTCGGCGGATGCCGATCTGTTCGACTTCAAAGCCCTCGCCTCGGATGCCTCCTTCGACAGGGTGCTCTACGACGGCGGTGAGTTCGGTTTCTCCGCCGAGGTCGGCAGCCTCGAGGAGCTCGACTTCCTGGGGCTGCCCGGCCTGCTCGAACCCGACCAGGTGCGCGAGCTGTTGCAGGCCAGACAGGCCCGTCAGTCGAAGCGCTCAGAGGGCCGCAAGCGTGTCGCTGAGGCGCTCGGCGGCGAGCTGCACGAACCCCCGGCGCTTCACCGAACCCTCAAGGAGCAGCGGCGCCTGCTCAACAGTCTCGTCGGCATGCGGGCCAAGCGCACAGGAGAGCCACACGCGCAGATCCATGCCGAGCTGCGGCGCAGTGTCGGCGGGCCGGCCGTTCCGCAGGCGAGTGTCGCCCAGCTTCAAGCGCGAATCGAGCTGCTGCGCCGGACCAACTGATCCGACCCGAAACCCGGGCTCTCTCCGCAGAGAGCAGGTTCAGCCGGCCAGACCCTCGACCTGCTCAGAGGAGTCCGCGACTGCCTCAGGTGCATTCTCCACGGGGCCGAGCAGGAGTTCGACGGCAGCGATGACGGCGTCGGCGTCTCCCGCGCGGGCCGCCTCCCGCGCGCGCAACGAAGGGGTGTGCAGCAGCACTCCGACGAGGTGGCGGAGATCTGCCTCAGAGGCTGCGCTCCATGTGCCGCGCCGCCGCATCCGCTCGATCTCGGAATCCAGCACCCCGAAGACCCTCCCGCGCAGTGCCGCGATCGCGGGCGCAGCCTCACGTTCGGCCTCACGGGCACGGAATTCTGCTGCTGCGGCGTCGACGATGCCGTGTGCGTCGCTCGTCGCGTTCAGTTGCTCGAGCGGCGCATGCAGGCGCACCGTCTCCAGATCGAGCAGCTCCACCCCGGGCACGCTCGCCACCAGGGGGTCGACGTTGCGGGGGAGCCCGAGGTCGACAATGAGACGTCGGCCCGGCAGGAGCAGATCTGCGGTGACGACAGGCTCTGGCCTGCTCGTGCAGGTCACGACGATGTCGGATGCGTTCAGCGCCGTCGACAGCTGGGTCACGGCACGCAGACCGAGCCGTGCCGCGAACGCGCCCGCCCGACCCGAAGGCGAATAGACGGCGATGTCGGCGGCGCCGCGATCGCGCAGCGCAGCGACGGTCGTGGCAGCGTACTCGCCCGTGCCGATGAGCAGCACGCGGGTCGCCGACCAGTCGGCGATGCGGCTCGACGAGAGATCGAGGGCGAGCCGCACGAGCGAACGACCGGCGCGGCCGATCTCGGTGCGGGTCTTCACCCCGCGGGATGTCGACGATGCCTTCTGGAACAGCCGCTCCAGACTCGAGGTGGATGTTCCGTTGCTGCGTGCGGAGCCGAGCGCCCGACGCACCTGGCCTGCGATCTCGTCCTCGCCGATGACGACCGACTTGAGCCCGGCAGAGACCGAGAAGAGATGGTGGACCACCGCGTCGCCGCTGAGCGCCTCGGCCGAGGATGCGAGTTCGACCGTGTCGACGCCCGCATGGGCCGCGACGGTCTCGATGACCGCGCCCAGAGCATCCGCTTCACGCATCGTGTCATCGACATCGAGGTACGCCTCGAAGCGGTTGCAGGTGGCCAGAACGACTGCGCCATCGAGAAAGTCGGTGGACTCGACGAGCCGAGACGCGACCTCGGAGCCGCCAACCGACAACTTCTCGAGGAGCTCGAAGCTCGCGCCGTGATGGTTGGCGGAGAGACAGAGGAGCACCTGTCAATCGTAACCGGCGTAGATGACAGACTTGGTGCGTGACCCAACACGAGCCCTCCACCCCCGTCCACCCGGCATCCGAGTCGGCGCTCATCCGCGCCTACCGCGGTGAGCGCGCCACCACACCGCCTGTCTGGTTCATGAGGCAGGCAGGGCGCTCCCTGCCCGAATACCGGGAGCTCCGCGTCGGCACCGACATGCTCGGCGCATGCCTCACCCCGGCCCTGGCGAGCGAGATCACGCTGCAGCCAGTGCGGCGTCACGGGGTGGATGCTGCGATCTTCTTCAGCGACATCGTCATCCCGTTGAAGCTGGCCGGCGTGGGGGTGGAGATCGTCGCCGGGCGAGGCCCCGTTCTGGACTCGCCCGTGCGTACCGCGGCGGATGTCTTGGCGCTGCCCGAGCTCGACCCTGCGGCGCTCGCCCCTGTGATCGAGGCGGTGGGGCTGACGGTCGCAGAACTCGGCGCGGTGCCTCTCATCGGCTTCGCCGGGGCACCCTTCACACTTGCCTCCTACCTCGTCGAGGGCGGTCCGTCGCGTGAGCAGCTGCGCACCAGGGCGCTCATGCATTCCGAGCCCGAGGTGTGGGCGCGGCTTCTGGACTGGGCTGCTGACGCGAGCGGTGCCTTCCTTCGCGCGCAGGTGCTGGCGGGCGCGAGCGCCGTGCAGCTGTTCGACTCCTGGGTGGGTTCGCTCTCGCTCGCAGACTACGAGGCCAGAGTTCTTCCGCACTCCCGGCGGGCGCTCTCTCATGTTGCGGACCTCGGGGTGCCCATCGTGCACTTCGGCGTCGGCACGGGCGAGCTGCTGTCGGCGATGCGCTCGGCAGGGGCGGATGTCATGGGCGTCGACCACAGGATCCCGCTCGATGAGGCGAACCGACGCCTTGGTGGCACGACGCCGCTGCAGGGCAACATCGACCCCGCCCTCCTGGCGGCCCCGTGGGAGATCCTCGAGGCGCATGTGCGCGATGTTGTGTCGAGAGGTCGCAGCGCGCCTGCCCATGTGCTGAACCTCGGCCATGGTGTTCCGCCGGACACCGACCCCACTGTGCTCACCCGTGTGGTCGAGCTGGTGCACGGGATGTCGGAGGAGGCATGAGCGACGCCCAAGAGGTGCCAGAGAACGACGAAGCGGATGCCCCGGCGCAGCCGAGCGCTGAGGTCGATGTCGTCATCGTCGGTGGCGGCATTGCGGGGCTCGTGGCGGCGCGGGAGCTCGTCGTCGGCGGCCTCTCGGTGACGCTCGTCGAAGCATCCGATCGTCTCGGCGGCAAGGTCGCGAAACACAGCCTCGATGGCCTTGTGCTCGATGCGGGAGCTGAGAGTTTCTCCACCCGGCGCGGCACTGTCGCCGACTATGCGACGAAACTGGGTCTCGGCGACGACGTGGTCGCCCCGAACGCGAGCGGGGCGTGGCTGCAACCGGTGAACGGCCCCGCCCTCCCGCTGCCCAAGGCTGGATTGCTCGGCATCCCTTCGATCCCGTTGGCGGCGGATGTGATCGATGTGGTCGGGTTGGCGGGAGCACTCCGCGCCCAGCTCGATTCGCTGCTGCCGGGTGTCTATGGCTCCAAGGAGCAGACCCTCGGCGGTCTCGTGCGCAAGCGAATGGGCCGCGCTGTGCTGGAAAGGCTCGTCGCCCCCGTCGCTATGGGCGTGCACTCGCGGCACCCCGATGAGCTCGTGGCTGACGTCGTCGCCCCCGGCCTGCGAAGCCGACTGAAGCAGGAGGAGTCGCTCGCGAGCGCCGTCCGTGCGATGCGCGCTGCCGCGCCCGCGGGATCGCTGGTGGCGGGCATCCGCGGCGGGATCGCTCGCCTCGTCGATGTGCTGACCGGCGATCTGGAGCGCTTCGGGGTCGAGGTGCGCCTCGGCACCCGCGTGACAGAGCTCGACGCCTCAGGCGTCACCCTCGATGACGACTCCCGCATCTCGGCACGCCATGTGGTGCTCGCGGCGCCCGACGACGGCCTCACGGGTCGCGCGGGCAACCCATCCGCCACTCCTGCGCCGATCGTGTTGGCGACCCTCGTGCTGCGCTCTGAAGCGCTCGACGCGGAGCCTCGGGGCACGGGCGTGCTCGTCGCCCCGGGATCGACGACCGTGACCGCCAAGGCGCTCACCCATGCGACGCGCAAATGGTCGTGGCTCGCAGAGAAGGCCGGCGAGCACCGCCATGTGCTGCGGCTCTCCTATGACGGTTCCCGCCTCGGCGACGGCGATGACGCCGCGCTTCGCCGGACTGCGATCGCGGATGCCCAGGCGCTGCTGGGAGTGCCCATCGCCGCAGCCGATGTGCTCGATTTCGACCGTGTCGAGTGGCGTGCGCCGAGCCCCGACGAGCGCCCCGCGCCGGAGGGAGTGTCGGTCATCGGCGAGTCGGTGGCCGGAACCGGCCTCGCAGCCGTCATCGCCCATTCCCGGGCAGAATCGGCCCAGATCATTACACTGCTGTCAGCACCTCCGGCAGATTTCTGATCTGCTCGACGGCAGGGGGATGATGGGGTCATGACTCACGGTTCCCCCACCTCCGGCCCTGTTGCGCAACCTGTCACGACGCCCGTTGCAGGGGACACCGAATACACGCTGTGGGCGGTGCTGCGCAAGGACCCGGCCGCCCGCACCGAGCCGAGCGGAGCAGACGAGCTTGTGGCCGCTCTCGAGCGGGTCGAGGCATCCGGCGTCACGGTCCGCGGCTTCTACGACGTGTCGTCGATCAAGGCGGACTCCGACATCATGGTCTGGCTCCATGGCACCTCGCCTGAGGCGATCCAGGGGGCTCTGCGTGAGCTGCGCCGTACGGGCCTTCTCGCGCCGCTGCTGCCCACCTGGAACACCTTCGGGGTGCACCGCGACGCCGAGTTCAGCGCCAATCACATCCCCTCGTTCATGCGTGGCACCGAGCCCGCCGGCTGGCTGACGGTCTATCCCTTCGTCCGCTCCTACGAGTGGTACCTGCTCGACCCCGACGAGCGCCGGTCGATGCTCGGCGGGCACGGCCGCCTCGGTGCCCAGTTTCCGAAGGTGCTCTCCAACACGGTCGCGGGCTTCGCGCTCGGCGACTACGAGTGGGTCCTGGCGCTCGAGGCTGACGATCTGCTCGACCTGGTCGACCTGATGCGCCACCTGCGGGCCTCGGATGCCCGTCGCCACGTTCGCGAGGAGGTCCCGTTCTACACCGGTCGACGCATCGGCATCGAGGAGATCGTGGACGTGCTCCGATGACTCTTGTTCCCTCGGCAAGTGCGGCAGCGGCATCCGGTGCCGAGCACATCGTCGAGGCCGTCGCCTACGACGCCATCCTGTTGGCATCCTTCGGCGGGCCTGAGGGGCAGGACGATGTCATCCCCTTCCTCCGCAATGTGACGCGGGGCCGCGGCATCCCCGATGAACGCCTCGAAGAGGTCGCACACCACTACCGTGCCTTCGGCGGAGTGAGCCCCATCAACGACCAGAACCGCGAGCTGAAGGTCGCCCTCGAGGCGGAGATCGCCCGCCGGGGCATCGAGCTGCCCGTCTACTGGGGCAACCGCAACTGGGCGCCCTATCTGGATGAGGCGCTGCAGGACGCGCATGCTGCGGGCCACGACACTCTCATCGCGATCGGCACGAGCGCCTACAGCTCCTATTCGAGCTGTCGCCAGTACCGCGAGGACTTCGCGGAGGCGCTGCAACGCACGGGCCTCGATGGCACGGTCACGATCGACAAGGTTCGTCAGTTCTTCGACCACCCCGGCTTCGTGGAGCCCTTCGTGGAGGGCGTCACGGGGGCGCTGCGCGAATTCGAGGCGGGCGGTCTCTCGGCGGAGCAGATCCACGTGCTGTTCTCCACGCATTCGATCCCGTCGACGGATGCCGCGCGCAGCGGTCCGGCGAGCCGCGGATTCGGGGAGGGCGGCGCCTACGCTGCGCAGCATCTCGCCGTGGCGGAGGCGGTCATGGCGGGGGAGCCGTCACCGTGGAGCCTCGTCTACCAGTCGAGGAGCGGCCCCCCGACCCAGCCCTGGCTGGAACCCGACATCAATGACGCCATCGCCGGCCTTGCGGGTGATGGTGTGCGCGCCGTCGTGATCGTGCCGCTCGGCTTCGTCAGTGACCACATGGAGGTGCTCTGGGATCTCGACACGGAGGCGCTGCAGACCGCCCGCGAGAACGGTCTCCTCGCGACGCGGGTGCCGACGCCCGGCGTTCATGCCGCCTTCGTCTCCGGCCTGCTCGACCTCGTGCTTGAACGTCGCGACGGCGTGCCCGTCGCCGAGCGCCCCGCCGTGACGAGCCTCGGGCCCTGGTACGACGTCTGTCGGCCCGGCTGCTGCGAGAATGTGCGCCGCGGCTTCTCACCGGCCGTCGCGGGGGTGGCACCGTGAGCGCGCCGATCCGCATCGGAACCCGCGGCAGCGCCCTCGCGCTGGCGCAGACGGGGCAGATCGCCGACCGGGTTCGTCGCGCATCCGGCGGCGAGGTCGAGATCGTCACGGTCACGACGGAGGGCGACACCTCCCGTGCCTCGCTCTCCAGTCTCGGCGGAACGGGCGTCTTTGCCAGCGCCCTGCGCGAGGCACTTCTGGCCGGCGAATGCGATCTCGTCGTGCATTCGCTCAAGGATCTGCCGACCGCCCCCGCGGAGGGTCTGCGCATCGGTGCGGTGCCCAAGAGAGCGGATGCGCGTGACGCGCTGATCGCGCGGGACGGGCTCACGCTCGCCACGCTTCCGGAGGGCGCCCGGGTCGGCACGGGCTCGCCCCGGCGGGTCGCGCAGCTGCGGTCGGTTCGCCCCGATCTGGTGCTGAGCGACATCCGCGGCAACATCGACACGCGGCTCGGCTTCGTGCACGGCGGCAGCCTCGATGCGGTCGTTCTGGCCGCGGCCGGGCTCGGCCGGCTGGGCCGCCTCGACGCCGCAACGGAGCTGTTCGAGCTTTCTGCGCATCCGTCTGCTCCCGGCCAGGGAGCCCTCGCGATCGAGGTCCGTGAGCGCGTTCCGGCGGCACTCGCCGGGGTACTGCAGGGCCTCGAGCACGCCTCGACGCGTCTCGCCGCCACCGCTGAGCGTGCGGTCCTCGCCCGTCTGGAGGCAGGATGCGCCGCCCCTGTCGGCGCGACGGCCCTGATCGACAGCGACCTGCTGCTGCTCACCGCCACCGTCTATTCCATCGACGGTTCACGCTCGCTCTCCGCCTCACACGGGCTCGTGCTCGAGGGCCCTCCTGCGGCCAGGATCGAACTCGCGACCGAGCTCGGCCACCGCGCCGCCGACGAACTGCTCGAGGCCGGCGCGGCCGAGCTCGCCCCGCTGCGGTGAGCCGCGAAGGCTGACCGCCGGCAGATGACCAACCACGCGCTATTGCACGGCCGACACGTTCTCGTTCCCCGCGGCGGCGAGCTCGGCGAACGGCTCGCCAGTCTGCTGCGGGAGGCGGGGGCAACTGTCACGACGGCCCCGCTCATCCGCTTCACCGCTGCCGAGAACCCCTCGGCCGTCGCCGCCGCCCTCGAACGGCTCGCGGAGGGGCGCTACGACTGGCTCACGGTGACGAGCGCCACGACCGTCACCGTGCTCTCGGAGGGCGACGCCGTGATCCCCGCGACGACACGTGTCGCCGCAGTGGGGGAGGCGACGGCGTCCGCGCTCCGCGGGGCCGGCCACCGGGTCGACTTTGTTCCTGAGCACGACGGCTCTGCGGCGGGAATGCTCCGTGAATGGCCCGGCGGCGGAGCATCCGCGCTTCTGCTGCAGTCCGCCATCGCCGCCCCCACACTCGCGGAGGGGCTCGCCGCGCTCGGCCTCGCCGTCGACGTGGTCGCCGCCTACCGCACGCTGCCCGTAGACGCCCCCCGCGACGTCGTCGATGCGGCGCACGCAGGGCTCTTCGACGCCATCCTGCTCACCTCGGCAAGCGTGGCCCGCCAAGTGGCCCGGCAGCTGCATCCGTTGCCGGTATCCACCCTTCTCGTCTGCATCGGCGCCCCCACCGCGCAGGCGGCGAGCGAGGCGGGGCTCTCCGTCGCCGCGATCGCCACCAGGAGCAGCGCGGAGGCTCTTGTCGACGCGGTGGCGGATGCGCTCACCCACAACCTCCCAGAACACGACTCATAGAGTGGAATCCATGACAACCGGCCCCCTCATCCGCCCCCGCCGCCTTCGCACGAGTGCCGCCATGCGCCGCCTCGTCGCGGAGACCGCCATCCGGCCCGAGAAGCTCGTGCTGCCCATGTTCGTGAGGGAGGGCGCCACCGGCCCGCAGGAGATCCCGTCGATGCCGGGGGTCGTGCACCACAGTCTCGACAGTCTCAAGGCCGCCGTCGCCGAGGCCGCGACGCTCGGGCTCGGCGGCGTCATGCTCTTCGGCATCCCCGAGAAGAAGGACGCCATCGGCTCTGGCGCGACGGATGAGCAGGGAATCCTCAACGTGGCCACCCGCGTCGCCGTCGCAGAAGCCGGTGACGCGCTCGTCGTGCAGACCGACCTCTGCCTCGACGAGTTCACCGACCACGGCCACTGCGGCGTGCTCGACGCGGAAGGTCGCGTCGACAACGATGCAAGCCTGCTGCGCTACCGCGAGATGGCGATCGCGCAGGCGGTCAGCGGCTCCCAGCTGCTCGGCCTCAGCGGCATGATGGACGGCCAAGTCACGGCCGTACGCGAAGAGCTCGACTCGCACGGCCTCATCGACACAGCCATCCTCGGCTACGGCGCCAAATACGCATCCGCCTTCTATGGGCCCTTCCGCGACGCTGTGCAGTCCAGCCTGGAGGGTGACCGCGCCACATATCAGCAGCATCCGGCGAATCGGCGCGAGGGGCTGCGCGAGGTCATGCTCGATATCGAGCAGGGCGCAGACATCGTCATGGTGAAACCCGCGATGAGCTATCTCGATGTGCTCGCCGATGTCGCCGACGTCAGCGACATCCCCGTCTGGGCCTACCAGGTCTCGGGAGAGTACTCCATGATCGAAGCCGCCGCAGCGCAGGGCTGGATCGACCGCGAGCGCGCCATCGAGGAGTCTGTTCTCTCCATCTTCCGGGCCGGCGCCGACGCGGTGCTCACCTATTGGGCCGCAGAAATCGCTGGAGGCAAGCGATGACCAGCAATTCAGAGTCATTTGACGCCGCGCGCGCGCTCATCCCGGGCGGTGTCAACTCGCCCGTGCGCGCCTTCGGCTCGGTCGGCGGCACCCCGCGCTTCATCACCTCGGCCCGAGGGGCATATGTGACGGATGTCGAGGGTCGCGAATATGTGGACCTTGTCGCGTCGTGGGGGCCCGCCCTGCTGGGCCACGCGCATCCGGCAACCGTCGAGGCCGTGCAGCGCGCCGCCGAGAAGGGGCTGTCGTTCGGGGCGTCGACACCCGGCGAGACCCGTCTGGCCGAGTTGGTCGCGGCACGCCTCGCACCGGCCGTGGAGCGGCTCCGGCTGGTCTCGACCGGCACGGAGGCGACAATGACGGCGATCCGGCTCGCGCGCGGAGCCACCGGCCGTGATCTCCTGGTGAAGTTTGCCGGCCACTATCACGGGCACTCTGACGGGCTGCTCGCCGAGGGCGGATCGGGTATCGCGACGCTGGCGCTGCCCGGGTCGGCGGGCGTACCGGAGGCGGTCGCCGCGCATACCCTCGTCATTCCGTACAACGATCTCGACGCCGTGCGCACGGTCTTCGCCGAGCACGGCCCGCGCATCGCCGCCGTGATCGCCGAGGCGGCAGCTGCGAACATGGGCGTGGTGCCCCCGGACCCCGGGTTCAACGCGGCCCTCGTGCGTATCGCCCACGACCATGGCGCGCTCGTGATCCTCGATGAGGTGCTCACCGGGTTCAGGGTGGGGCCCGCGGGGTGGTGGGGTATCGACCAAGAAGAGCCGTACACCCCGGACATCTTCACCTTCGGCAAGGTCATCGGTGGCGGCATGCCTCTGGCCGCGCTGGGCGGTTCCGCCGCGATCATGGATCATCTGGCCCCACTCGGCCCCGTCTATCAGGCGGGAACGTTGAGCGGCAACCCGTTGGCGGTCGCCGCGGGCATCGCCACGCTCGAGGCGGCCGACGCTGGCGTCTACGAGCACCTCGACCGCACGGCCGACACGATCGCGGCGGCGACCTCCGACGCGCTGTCTGCCGCGGGCGTCGCCCATGTCGTGCAGCGGGCCGGAAGCCTGTTCTCCTTCGCGTTCGCCGAGTCGGCACCTCGCGACTACGCGCAGGTGAAGGCGCAGGAGGCGTTCCGCTATCCGCCGTTCTTCCACGCCATGCTCGATGCGGGGGTCTCCCTCCCGCCGAGCGTCTTCGAGGCGTGGTTCGTCACGGCCGCCCACGACGACGCGGCAGTGTCGCGAATCGTTGAGGCGCTGCCTGCGGCGGCCCGGGCTGCGGCCTCCGCGAGCGCCCCCGAGGGCTCGCGCTAACGACCCGTCTTCTTGCGGCCGCGTGCCTTCGACTTGGGTGGATGCTTCGCGGCCGGCTTCGCCTTGGCTTTGCCGCCTCCCTTCGGTGCGCCTCCGCCCTGTTTCTGCGCGGGTTTCTTCTGCACCGGCTTCGTGTCGCTCGCCGTCGGCACTTCCTCCCGCGCGGGGCCGCGTGAGCTGCCGGGTCGCCGCCCGCGCACGATTCCCACAAACTCCTCGATGTCGGGGGTGGTGTTCTCGGCGAGCCAGACGACCGCGATCTCGGTTTCGGCGGCATCCGACACCGGAACGGCGACGACATCCTTGCGCGCGTGCAGCCGCGCCACCGAGTGGGGAACCCGCAGCACCCCGACGCCGGCGGCGACGACCTCGACAGCATCGGCGGGGTCCTCGGTGCGCACCACCTCGCTCTCAAGCTCAGCCTCGGTCACCGATTCGAAGAGCGACACCGGATGCTCTTTCGCCACGACCACGACGGCAACCTCGCCGTAGAGGCGGATGACACTGAGCCCCTCCCGCTCGATCGGCAGCCGCACGAAACTGAGATCGGCGCGCCCGTCGTGCAGCACCTCGATCTGCTCGGCCTCGGAAATGGGGGTGACAATGAGGGGGCTGTTGCGGCGTCGTTCCTGCCAGGCTCTGGTCCATTTCGCCACGGTGACCCCGGGGACCATGGCGATACGGAGTGGTTCGGATTCGACGGGCATCCCCAAAGGCTACGCTGGATGCATGACCGAGCAGACCATGAAACCAGCCACGGCGGCCCAGAAGCTCGGCGTGTACCTGCCGGCGACCCCCGAGGCATTCCAGAACAACCCCATCACCCGCTCCGAGCTGAACGATCTGCTCGAGTCGCCGCCGGAGTGGCTGGCCGAGCTGCGACGCAGCGGGCCGCATCCGCGCTCTGTCGTCGCAGGCAAGCTGGGCGTCTCCAACGCCGGCCTCGCCCGCGGCGGTGTGACGGATGCCCTGACGACGGCAGACATCACGGCCCTCCTCCAGACACCGCCCGAGTGGCTCGTCACGGAGCGTGCGACGCAGGCGAAGGTGCGCGAGGAGAAGGCGCGCATCAAGGCCGCCCCCAAGAAGTAACCGCAGAAGTAACCGCAGAAGTAACCGCGCAACGAAAAGGAGCCCGACCCGTGGGTCCGGCTCCTTTCAGTTCGCTGGGCTATTCCGCCTTGCGCTTGCTTGCTGCCTTGTCCTTCTTGTCGAGGCGCTTTTCCTTCAGCGACTTCGACGCAGCGGTTTTGGTGGTCGACTTCTTGGGCGATTTGTCTGCCATGCTCGGGTTCCTCCTTCGGAGCCGGATGCTCTACCCCTGAGGTTACGCGTTTCCGGGCGCGGTTCAAGTCGGCTGAAGCGCTGTCGGCTGCCCTGACTAGCGGAGCCCGAGCTTCTTAACCCAGTAGGAGAGGAACTCGGCGCCGGCTTCATCGTGGATCTTGCCTTCGATCTCGATCACGGGGTAGGGCCGCTCGAGAACGCCGTCTGAGGGTCGTACGTCGACATGCGCCGCGTCGTAGCCGGCCTCGTGCAGGTGGTCGGCCATGAGGTAGTCACCGCGCGAGTCGCCCACGGAACGCCAGAGTTGGGGGAGAGGCCCCGACTCGGCGAAGAATGCGAGGGCGCGTTCTGCCGCGTGGTCCTTGTCGAGAGCGACGGATTCGATGTCGGTGGAGATGATGGTCGTGTCGAGGCGGAAGGGGGTCTCGCCACGGGCATCCGGATGCTCTCGCTCGCCATGCCGCACGCCGAGGCCGTGCGAGGCGAGCAGCTCGAAGGCGGCATCGTCGAAGCGCACCTGGGCCCGTTTGTATGCCTCGGAGCCGACATCCGTGCGCTGCTCGACGGAGATCATGACGTGCTTCGTCTCATCGAAGAACATGGTGTCGCCGAAGTCCCGCTCGACCAGCACACGCACAGCATCGACAGTTTCGCGCGGAAGCGAGACCTTCTCATCGACGCTCACGTGGCCGACACCTTCGGCTGTGATCGGAAACCAGACGCCGCCCTTCTCGCACACGCCGTAGACGCGGGATGCCGCGGGCAGCTGCGCCGCGACGAGAGGCTCCACGACCTGCTCCCTGATGAACTGCTCCGAACGCCCCGTGATGAAGGCGATCGGGATGCCCGCACCCGCGAGAAGAACAAGGTCGGTGACGATGCGGGGGATGGCGATGGTGCGCGTCTCGGGGCTGGCAATGGGGCCGTCGACGTCGAGCATGAGGCCGAGGGCGGGAATCGGTGCGGACATCCGTCCATTCTTCCACCAGGCGTGGCAGGCCGTATCGTTGACGACGATGATCACCAGACGCGAGGCCGCCCAGCGGCTCGATATTCCGCTCGAGATGGCGCAACGGCATGAGCTGCCGTCACGGATGTCGGAGGCCGAGTTCTCGGAGCTCGAGCAGCATCCGCCCGCCTGGCTCGTGCAGTCGCGGGCCAATCGTCGCTCCGGCGCACGGCCCGTCTGGGTTCAGCTGAAGTGCGATGTGTGCGGTTTCACGGAGTCGGCCAGACCCAAGAAGTGGTGGCCGGCGTTCACCTATCTGAGCTGCAGCGATCATTCGCCGCTCGACCTTCCGGGGCCCGCCGACGGGCTCTACCGCGAGGAGTTCGACGGCATCGGCAGCCGTTTCGTCGGAATCGTCGACGCCCGGGCGTGATCGGAGCCTAGGGGCGCTTCACATCGAAGGTGAGGTGTGCGAATCCGCCCAGATGCTCGACTGTGCGCAGCTGCAGCGCATCGGACTCGATACGGCGCGGGAGCAGTGGTGCCCCGCCCGGCAGGGTGACGGGCGCGATCGACACCTGGATCTCATCGAGCAGGCCGAGGTCGTGAAACTGCCCGACGAGTTCGCCGCCACCGACCAGCCAGATGTCTCGTTCGCCTGCAGCCTCGACGATCGCGGGCACCGCATCCGCCACCGACCCGGATGCGAAGCGCACGTCGACGCCCTCCGGCACCGGCAGCTTGCGACTCGTGAACACGAATGCCGGCCGCTCACCGTGGAACTCGCTCCAGCGCTGCGGCTCCTCGAGCATGCGTTCCTCGCGCAGCATCCACTCGTAGGTGGTCGAGCCCTCGACCATGACACCGACGCGATCCAGCAGCTTCTCGGTCAGCTCGGAGCCCGGATGCTCGACGGCGAAGAGCCAGGACAGCGAGTTGTGCTCGTCGGCAAGGAACCCGTTGAGCGTGGATGCGGTGTAGTAGATGAAACGCGGCATGGCCGCACACTACGCCGTGCCTCCGACATCGCAGGGGTTGACGCAATGCGGGCCCCGGCGTTTGCCGGGACCCGCACACGCCGGGCTGTCATGCCCCCAACCGCTGCTCGCTAACGACGCGAGTGGTGACCCCGGTTGTCGGAGTCGCCGTGGCCGTGGCCGTGGCCATGCCCGTGACCCTTGCCCGCCTTGACGTCGGCGTAGTGCTGCGTGGCGTAGGCGATGCCGTCGGCCATCTCGTCGAGCACGTCGACGTTGATATTGGCTGAGGTGTCGCACGCCTGGTGGTAGCACGGGTCGAACGGCTCACCCGCGGTACCGCCGAAGACGGCCGCCTGCTCGTCGCTCTTGACTCCCTCGGCACCCGTGAACAGGCCACCCGCCGGGATGCCCGCCTCGATGAAGGCGTTGTAGTCGGAGCGACCATCGAATGCGGTCTCCTCAGTCGCCAGGCCCTGCTTCGCGAAGAACTTGGTGAAGAGCTGCTCGACCTCGGCCGAGCCTTCGGGGCCTTCGGATCCGAATGCCGAACCGTCGCCGTCATAGACGAAACGTACGAAGTTCGGCGACGCGACCATGTCGAAGTTCAGGTTCACGGCGTGCTGCGCGATGTCGGCATCCGTCAGCTGGGAGACGTAGTACGCCGATCCGACGAGCCCATCTTCCTCACCGCTCCAGAAGGCGAAGCGCACGGTGTTCTGCGGCTTCAGCTTCGACTTTGCGAGCTGGATCGCCGTCTCCAGGATGGCTCCGCTTCCGCTGCCGTTGTCGTTGATGCCGGGGCCCTCTGCGACCGAGTCGAGGTGGCCTCCGACCACGACGATCTCCGGCGCAGAATGCTTGCCCTTGGTCTTGGCGGGGGCATCCGCCAGCACGTTGAATGTCTCGATCGCCTGCGTGGTGCCGTCGACCTGGATTCGCAGGGTGGTCTCGGTGGCCGCGAAGCCCTCGCCGATGGCGAAGGTGGTGCCGATAGCGGGGATGGCGGCCTGCGGGGTTGCGAGCGTGCCGAGCACGAGCCCGAGCCGGTCGTCACCCTCTACGACGTTGCCCTGATTGAACACGATGGCTGCGGCGGCGCCTGCTGCTGCCGCATTGTCGATCTTGGTTCTGAAGTCGCAGGTGCCGCGCTGGAGGAGCGCAATCTCTCCTGCGGTGAATCCGGCGAAGTCTTCGGCCTCGCATCCGCTGGTCGAGGCGCGGTCGCCCGCGAGGTTGATGTCGACAGGGGTGACGACGGCGCTCACATCGCCTGAACCGGAATAGTCCATGACGTCGTAGTCAGTCTGGTCGACATAGCTCGTCGCGGTCGGCGTGAGCTGTTCGAACGCAGAGCTGTTCTCCACGAACTGGTCGTAGCTGAACGGCTGTCGCACGGGGTCGTAGCCTGCGTCGCGCAGTTGCTGTTCGATGTACTCCGCTGCCGCGATGTGGCCTGCGCTGCCTGCGGCCCTGGTGCCGTCGTTTGCGTCGGCGATTGCCTGCAGCGCATCAAGGTGGGCGACGATGGCATCCGCCTTGACGGCATCGGCGAGCGACGAGTTGCCCTTGCCTGGACCGTGGCCGCCGCCATGCCCTCCGCTGTGCCCTCCGCCCGCGTAGGCCGGCAGGCCGAAGCCGGCGGTGATGCCGAGCCCCGCGACGAGCCCGATGCCGGTGGCCATGGCCACCCTGCGTAGCGTTCGCTTGTCCCTCATGGGAATCTCCTTTGATCGAACGAATCCGGCGCCGGATGTCCGCCGCCGGGACCAACCCGATCGATCGTAATCGAGATGGCCCCCGAATAGGGGTAGACAAGTTAGCCCCGCGTGTGTCGGATGATCCCGGCCGGATGCGTGCTGTCGCGAGAGGCGAGTCCGCGATAGATTCGGCCGGTGAATCCTTCCTCCCCGCGGGTACCGCGAGCGCCACAGACGACGCAGCCGGGCGCCCCCGCTCGCCCGCACCGCCCCTGGGAGGATGCCGTCGCCCTCGTGACCGGTTCCGTTGCGATGTCGTTCGGCGTGGTGCTCCTGAATGCGGTGGGCGCGGTGACGGGCGGGCTCGCCGGCGTGGCGTTCCTGATCAGCTATTCCTCGGGCTGGACGTTCGGGCTCGTGTTCTTTCTGATCAACATCCCGTTCTATGTGCTCTCGCTGATGCGCATGGGGGTGGCGTTCACGATTAAGACGCTGTGTGTGGTCGTGATGATCTCGGTGCTCACCTCGGTGCATCCGCTGTTCTTCTCGATCGAATCGATCGACCCGTTCTATGCGTGCATCCTCGGCGGCATGTTCATGGGGCTGGGGATGCTCATCCTGTTCCGCCACAGGGCGAGCGCCGGCGGGTTCGGCATTCTGGCATTGTTCCTGCAGGACCGCTTCCGGCTCAGCGCGGGCCTCGTGCAGTTGGGGTTCGACGCGGTGATCGTGCTGCTGGCCCTGCTCGTGGCGGCTCCGATGATCGTGCTGGCTTCAGTGTCGGGAGTGGTCGTGCTGAACGTGATTCTGGCGATGAACCATCGACCGGGGCGCTACCTCGGCTGAGGCCGCGACGCCCACTCGAGAGAGCGCCGCCCCCGGGTCACCGAAGCTCGGTGCGCTCCGCTCGCGCCTTGCTCCAGTTCACCAGGGGATGCAGGAGCGAGATGAGCTGCCGACCTGACGCCGTGAGTTCGTAGGCGATGGAGACAGGCGTCGTCGGCTGCACGTCGCGTGCGATGAGCCCTTCGGCTTCCAGCTCTTTGATCCGTGCCGTGAGCATCCGGTCGGAGATGCCGGAGACGAGTGCGCGGTACTCCGAGAAGCGTCGGGCGCCTCGGGCTCCGGCCAGGAGGATGGCCGCGTTCCATTTGCGGCCCGCCAGTTCGGCAGACACCTGAAAGCGTCGGCATTCCTCGTCATCGATGTGGGCGAACTCGGCGTCACTCATGGGGACCTCGCTTAC